>NZ_JBBCGP010000001.1:1723109-2058413 GCF_037200945.1 Methylovirgula sp. | reverse complement strand
GCCTATTTCGTCGCGATCGTCACGCCGGCCATGAAACACTTGCGCAAGGACATCGCCAGCCTTGGAAATGAGCGCAAAGAGAACGACAGCTGAAATTGCATCTGGACAAAAGCCGCACTACTCAATTTGTTTCAGCCGGCGTTGCCGGAGGCGCAATGATTTGTCCGTTGGCAGCCAGTAGAGCCCGCAAATCCTGGATCGGCGGAAAAACTTCCTGATTCCAGTCGGAGCCCTGGCTGTCGTGCGCCGCTTGTTCCATCTCGACGACTTCGCGATCCTCTCTGAAGACGCGATTGGTGAACATGGCCATGATCGGCCAGACCACATCGAGAAGGAACGGTATTTTCGGACGGCGCACGGACAATGAAATGAATGTCCTGTTGGACCTTTGCTCTTTGTCGACAGGCGTGTAACCGAGCCAGACATCGAGAACCGGATCCCCCTCGGACGTCCAGAACTTGAGCGTCTGATGCGGATATTCGGTGCGGACCGTCATAAGATCCTGCGCCTTATCCGACTGCCCGCGTATCGCGCCGACGATGACGGCCTCGCCGAGCGGCGGCTTCTCATCCGGGCGCATGAAACTGTAATCGACTTCCATCCAATCATCGCCGACGCGGCGATCAAGATAACGCGGATAAACCTTGCCTGTCGTACTGCGATGAAGAAACTGATGGTTCATGTCCATGAGGTTCTCATGCATGAACGTAAAATGGCATGCGACGACCTCGCCGAAACGCCGCGTTTTGTAAGATTTATCGCCACCCGCGCCAATCTTCGTGGGCGGCGCATCCGGCGTTGCTGAACCCGGCCAGATGAAGATGATTCCATCGATTTCGTGGCAAGGGTAGGCTCGCACGCCGTTCGGCAATTTGCCCTTACCCAAGTAAGGAACGTCGACGCAATGGCCTTCCGAATTGTAGCTCCAGCCGTGATAGCCGCATCGGACGACATTGCCGTTTACGACGCCCTTCGACAGCGGCACCTGCCGGTGCGCGCACCGGTCTTCCAGCGCGAAAACGGCGCCCTCCTTGGGGCGGATGAGTACGATCGGCTCGCCCGCGAAACTCCCGGCGAACGGCCGCCCGGTTTTCACCTCGCGGGACCAGGCAAGCGGATACCAATGGTCGGCCTGCGCGCCGATCTTGCGGAGATCGAGGGGGGCCGCCGCCTTAGCCGCAGACGTTTGTTCAAGCATTCAAAGGCTCCGCGGCGAAAAATGAGATAGATTGCCCTGCGGAACGCCGTGGCCGCCATGGTGGAAGAGTCAAAAACATTGCGTCACCCCTCAAGCGCGAGCGGCGATGCACATGCGACGCGCCTGCAACTTCGCGGCGCGCCGTAGAAGTCGAAGCGCACCACCGAGACACCCCGCCCGAGGACGATATATTGTCGAGGCAGGTCTCCTGGCTTGCGGGTGGTTGTTTCGAGTCCGTCTTCCCAGGATCATATCTTCCCAGTGACATGCATGGACCCAAACTCGCCGCTTACAGTTGCGGGGGCAGCGCCGACTTTACTCTCGAACGAACCGCGTCCGATCGCCTACCGGCTTCCCTCTTAGCTTCGCACGAATGAGATTCGCCAAAGACCACGACAGCTTCGAATATGGGCGAATGGATGGGTGAGTCAAGGTCGCTCTAGATTCGATGTTCGCGTGGCGAAATAGCACGGGCGTGGTATGGCTGTTCGCGCAAGCAAAGAAACATTTATCCGGAGGAGGATTGAATGGGCGACCTGAAAATTGATCGCGTGCTGGTTGGCGAAGCGCTCGTGGGTGACGGCAACGAAGTCGCGCACATTGATCTGATCATGGGACCGAGAGGAAGTGCTGCCGAAACGGCTTTCTGCACGACGCTCACCAATCAGAAAGTCGGCGACAATGCTCTTCTGGCACTTGTGCGCCCAAACCTCATGACAAAGCCGGCGACTGTGATGTTCAACAAGGTCGACATCAAGAATGGAGATCAAGCGGAAAAAATGTTTGGTCCCGCGCAAACCGGCGTCGGAAAAGCTGTCATCGATTGCGTGAAATCCGGTGTCATTCCCAAAGATGAAGCCGCTAATATTTTTATTTGCGTTGGCGTCTTCATTCATTGGGAGGCAAAGGACGATGCCAAAATTCAGAACTGGAATTACGCGGCGACCAAGCTCGCGATCGAACGTGCTGTCAAAGGCGAGCCGTCAATAGATGACGTCATTTCCCAAGAAAATGTGACCTAGCATCCATCGCCCTTCTATAGTTGAGGGCCATTAGGCGGTCGGCGTGCCGCAATTCTCTGTCGGAAGCCCCGGCCCGCCTATTGCTGCGGCTGGCGGTTAAA
Source organism: Methylovirgula sp. (assembly GCF_037200945.1). NCBI lineage: Bacteria > Pseudomonadati > Pseudomonadota > Alphaproteobacteria > Hyphomicrobiales > Beijerinckiaceae > Methylovirgula > Methylovirgula sp. The sequence continues at coordinate 2,056,092 of NZ_JBBCGP010000001.1, read as the reverse complement.
ATAATGCGCTGGCGCAGCCTTTTTCGTCCTTGACCGTTTTCCGCTGGCATGCGGCAATCTCCAGGCGGGGAGCCGGATGCGCGGGAGAACTATTGGGCAGTCAGCGCGGGTCTTTAGCCTTTCGGACAATTTGGCGAGCCGGCGCACTGCCCTATTCTTCGAGAAGGCGGAGGATTGGACATGAAGGTCGCCCGTTTGTTGCGCCGCACTGCGCGGCAGCTTGTTTCGTGGAAAAGGGCCAATCGCGCCAGCACCCGCGTCGATTTGGGTGATCTCGAAGAGCAAATCCGGATCATGCCGGACGCAGAATTTGCTGAATATCTGCGCCTGCATACCAAGTCGCACAGCTGGAAGGTTTAGACAGCTAAGCCTTGAGTGGATGGGAGCCGGGCTGATGGCATAAGCCTATGCTTGTCCGCCTTTCGCAACCCAGGTGGCGGCGGCCAGCCTTAGGCGACAATTGAAATGTGGCTAGTTTAAATCGATGGGTGTTTGCGGAAGACACCCATCGATCGCCGAAGCGCCTAAATTCAGAGCGCGCGCATGACGCCAGTTTTCGGATGACAGTTGATGTATTCGAAATACTGAGCGCCCGCGTCGAAGACAGACACTTCGTGATAAAGCACCAGCTCTTTAAACTTCTTGGCAAGCCGGTTGAACGTGACAAAAATCTGCAGATGCGTGTGGTGCGATTCTGCCCAGGATTCAAGATTCGACAATGAGCGCCAGAGGCTCACGCCGAAGCCTTTTTCCTGAAGTTTGCCGTCTTCTCCCATGTGATAGCAATAGCGGTTGCAATAGCAGCCGACTTCGAGACCGTCGTCGCGCAAATAATTCATTCCCTCGAGGAGCACCGGTTGAATATCGTCAAACCAGGTCCGGCGTTCTTCGTCCTCTGTCCGGCTCCAATCTTCGCCCGAGCGGATGAGGGTCAAGTTCAGATGACCGGTTACAATCACGCGGCCGCCTTTGGCCGGCGTGCCTTGTTTGAGAGTAAGTTCGCCCACCGGATCCATCGTGTCGGTCTGCGAAAGCGGCAGCCGATCGCGCATCGACCCCCAATACCCGTGCTCGATGATCGGCTCGCTCAGACCACCCAAGAGAATGCTGACACCCTCCAGAGGGCCCGGGGCGGTGAAGATCGTCTCGAATTGCTCCATGCGCGGAGACAATATCTCGCGAAAGTAACCGATCCCATCGTTCAACCGATCGTCTGAAGCCCACCAATTCTTAACCTCCGCGCTGGCGTTCCACGCGTGGTACTTGGCCGGATCATTCCAATATCCAACGGCAATCAAGTTGAGATGGCCTTGGCCATCAACGAATTGCACGAGATCGTGACGCGCGGGACCGTCGGCCAGTTTGAAGCTCTGCAGGATAGTTTGGAAGGCAGCGCAGGCGCGTCCCTTCGTTTCGTCGCCCTTCGACTGCACGCCGAAATAAGCCATGACAAGCTGTGTGATCGATTGTGAGCCAATTGCAGAATAGGCGGGCACTCCCGGCTTCCAAGTGTCGCTAACCCGGCGCGTGCGTGTGCGCGGGCATCTCAGATGGCTCGGAATCGATGAATCTAAACTCATGAGGTCGTCGCTCCCTGTCGCCGGATCTCTTCGGAACCGGATCGTTATTCAACCAGAAGGTTGGAATAACAGGCAGGAAGTTTTGTCAACCTCGTTATGCTAATTCGGATGTCGCAATGCGAATTGCACATTGGCACCGCGGGCAAGTCGCCGCGCATTTTGTCACGAAAGCCGCCGATGTCGATATCCGGGACATTATCGCCGCCAGTGCGCTTCCTAGCTTGAGGCGCACGTCTCGCTACTCGCCCTCCAGAAAATGCCCCAAAGCGTTCAACGGCTTTATGCCGTCACAAATGATTTTTGCGATCGCCAGCATCGGCACCGACAAGATCGCGCCAGGCACGCCCCACATCCAGAACCAGAATATCAGCGAGATAACGACAAGAACCGGATTGAGCGTGAAACGGCGCGCGAGCAGCATCGGCGTGACGGTTTCGCCTTCAATCACGTGGACAATGAAATACAGTGCCGCCGGCAACACGGCGCGCCATAGGCTCGGCATGACGAGCAGGCCTTGGAAAAGAAAAATTGCGATCCCTAAAAACGGCCCCATAATCGGGACGAAGTTTAGCAAGAATGCGATCACGCCCCAAAGCACCGGGTTGCTCACACCGCAAAGCCACATAATGATCGCCGTCGCCACGCCGACGCCCGCGTTCATTAATGTGATCGTCGCGAGATAAGCCGACACGTTGTTCTCGATCTGCTGACTGAGATCAACGACCTGCCGCTTGTCCTTGAATCGAGGCATGATCTCGACAAGGCGACGCAAAAACAAATCTTCCGAAATCAGCAGAAAAAACAGAACGAGAATTGTTTCGAACAATTCACTCGCGGCGTGTTGCGTCCCGCGAAACAGGGCCTGTGCCAAACCCATATTCTGGACTTCAGAATTCAATTGGCTTGTTGGCGGCTTACTTGGATCGGGCGGATGCAAAAACGAAAGAACTTTGGTCACCGGATCGCTGATAAACTTTATTCTCTCCTGAATTTGCGGAAGGCGCTCGGGCGCGGCGCGAATCCAATCCTCCGCCGGCCGGGCGACAACGACCCCCAATGCAATGATCACGGAAAACGCGGCGATGATCAGTAGCGAGGCCGAAATAACGCGAGGGATGCGCAGTTGCGACATGAAGCGCATGATTGGCTGAAGCAAAAGCTTCAGAATGAGCGCCAGAAAGATCGGCAGAATCACATCGGCGGCGACATAGGCCGCGGTGAGAGTTGCGAAGATCACCAGAATCCCGAGAAACGCCGAGTTCGGGTTTTCCGGCAGAAAAAACTCGTCGCGCGGCGGTGAAGGCAAATCCTTCGCAATTGTCTCTGTTGTCGGGACTACAATGTCCGGAAACGGCATCGCCAAAGCTCCGCACTACGGCCTTAAATCAATTTGGGCCTCCGTAAGTTCCGCTTATTGGACTATGCGCCGCTCCCGCGTCGCGGTGAGGCACAAATACCGCCTCGCGATGTCAAAGATCACCTCCCGCAGGGCGATCTTCAAAATCACGCCCCTCGAAGACCGCGCCATTCTCCGTAATGATTCGATAAAATTTCCGACTCTCCGGCCTCACCTCGGTCCTTAAATATTCGAGACCCGCTTCGAAGGACGGAAAGCGGCGGATAGCGATATTGATCGCCGACGGGAGCGCGAAATTCCGACTGAGATAGAGTCCGCAAGGATCGAGTCGATTGAACGTCGCGGTCATGTGGCCTTTCCACTGAGGCTTCTGTCTGCGTCAAATGGAGGATGCGCCAGGTCGGCTCTCGGGGGCGGATACTGGCGCGCGAATACGAATGGCATTGACCATCCGCCGGTGCTTGCCGATAGCCTCACGCCACGATAGGACGTGAGGCATTCACAAGGGTTTGGGAGATCGCCGCGGCGAGTTGGTCCTGACTGAAAGGCTTCGCGAGCCGGATGCAACCCGGATTGATGTCGGCCCTTGAGGATTCCGCATAACCGCTCACGAAAAGCACATTCATATGCGGAAATTTTTGGTTGATCTGACGAATGAGTTCGATGCCATTCATCCCCGGCATCGCGAAGTCGGTGAGCACAATGTCCACTGCCGATGATACCGCGAGCATCTGCAGCGCCTCCTGTCCAGATTCCGCTTCGATGACCGCGTGGCCTAAATCTTCCAGCATCGCCGCGGTGCCGGTTCGCACCAAAAAATCATCGTCCACGACAAGAATGTTGAGCCTGGCTGATGGGGTCATGAGCGGTCGGGCTGGCTTCTCGGACTCGACTTTTATCTCGGCATTTTGATGCGCGGCGAGTGGCAAGAAGAGGTCGACCGTCGTCCCACTATCCTTCACGCTCGAAAGATGCAGCGCGCCACCAGACTGCGCCGCCATGCCGTAAACCATCGATAAGCCGAGGCCCGTCCCCCTGCCCGGCCCTTTTGTCGTGAAAAACGGCTCGGTCGCTTTTGCCAAAGTCGCCTCGTCCATGCCGACACCGTTGTCCGCGAGGGAAATGCATAGATAATCGCCGGGTTTAAGCTGTTTAAGCTGAGGGTCGTGAACCGGTGTCGCTGAAATTGAAAGTGAGCCTCCCTCCGGCATGGCATCGCGCGCGTTCACGACAAGGTTGAGCAAAGCCAGCTCCAATTGATTGGGGTCGATCTCTATCGCCGGCAGATCGTCACGGAGCGAAATTGTCAAATGCACGGACGGCCCGACGGCCCGAACCAGAAGCTCCTCGATGTTGGTGATCAGTGTTGCCGCATCGACAGTGACGGGCTTTAATTCCTGTCGCCGCGCGAAGGCGAGAAGACGTGCTGTCAGAGCCGCGCCGCGCTGCGCCGCCTCAATGGCGTTGTTAAGCAATCGTAATTCTTTTTCATCATGCACGCGTTTGCGCAGCATATCGAGGCTGCCGAGAATCGCCATGAGCAGATTGTTGAAATCATGCGCAACGCCACCCGTTAGCTGGCCGATCGTATCGGTCTTCTGCGCCTCGAAAAGCTGCGCCAAAGCCAATTCGCGCTCGCGCGTCCGCTCCTCGATGCGACGTTCCAGCATTTCGTTCGTTTGCGTCAGCGCAGATTCAGCCAGCTTCCGCTCGGTGATGTCATAGGTGACGCCGCTCAAAAGGCACGGACGACCTTCGACATCTTGCGAGACAATCGCGGTCGAAACGCACCATCGTTCTTCGCCGTTCGGCCGCAGAATGCGGTATTCTTCATGAAAGGTATCACCGGTCGCGAGCGAGGCGCGCATGGCGCGTTGTATCGCGGCGCGATCATCCGGGTGAAGCAAGCCCTGGAGAGACTCCATCGTCGGCTGGAATTCCTCCGGCAAAAGGCCCGCAATCCGATACTGGCCCTCGTCCCACGTCGCTTGTCCGGTCTCAGAATTCAGATCCCAAGAACCCATAGAGCCGGCCGCCAACGCGATACTGCGGCGCCGTTCGCTATTGATGAGCCGTTCCGTCGAAGCCTCTAATTCCGCCGTTCTTTCTGCGACACGACGCTCGAGTTCTTCATTCATCCGCTCGAGCTGCCGTGTCTTGCGATACAATTCGCCGAACACGCGAACTTTGGCGCGCAAGACCTCCGGAACGATCGGGACCGGGACGTAATCGACCGCACCCGCGGCATAGCCTTTAAGCTGATCAAAATCGCTGAGGTGAATGGCCGAGACGAAAATGATCGCGGTTCGTTCAAACCGCGGATGTTCGCGCACCATAGCCGCGAGTTCGAAACCATCGAACTCAGGCATCTGCACATCCATCAAAATGACGGCGATTTCGCTCTTCAGCAGCGTCTGAAGCGCGTCGCGTGCCGACGTCACCGCGATCAGGTTTTCCCCGAGTTCGGCGAGAATCGCCTCGTAACTCATCAACTTGGATGGCTGATCGTCAACGAGCAGGATGTTGATTTTGTCTTGCACAGATTTACCGATGCAGCCACATTCGCAGCGCGGAAAGCAACTGCTCGGTGTTGACAGGCTTCGCCAGATAATCCGAGGCGCCAGCCTCAAGACATTTCTCTCGATCCCCCTTCATCGCTTTCGCGGTGAGCGCGATGATCGGCAGACGCCGGTAGTCCGGCATCGAGCGAATGACTTGCATCGTCTCATAGCCATCCATGCCAGGCATCATAATATCCATTAGGACGATCTTGAGGTCGGATGTCTGCTCGATAACTTCGATGGCTTCGCTGCCGGTCGACGCCGTGAGCACGCGCATGCCGCGCCGCTCCAGCGCGCTGCTTAGCGCGAAGATATTACGTGGATCGTCGTCGACCAGAAGCACGGTGCGGCCAACGAGGTCTTCGTCCGAATTGTGCAGACGTGCCAGCATCGTCTGCTTTTCGCTCGGCAAATCCGAGACGACGCGGTGAAGGAACAGAGCTGTTTCGTCCAACAGACGCTCAGGTGATTCTACGCCTTTTACGACGACGCTGCGCGCCATGGTGTGAAGGACGGCATCCTCCTCGGAAGAAAGCTCACGGCCCGTAAACACCACGACGGGAACGTCGGCCAGAGACGCCTCATCCCGCATTTTCTCCAGCACTTCGAAGCCTGAAATATCCGGCAGCTTGAGATCAAGCACGACGCAATCCGGCGGGTCTTCGCGAAGCATCTTCAGCGCGCCGTGTCCTGTATCGACTGTGACGATCTCGATATCCTGGTGTCCCAGCAGCTCACTCAGACTGAGCTGCTCGGAAGGATTGTCTTCGACAACGAGCAGACGCCGACGGCGCGGGGTCGCAAAAGTCTTCAACCGCCCCAGCGCGCTTTCCAATCCATTGATCGTGGTCGGCTTCGTCAGAAACGAATAAGCGCCGCGTGCAAGTCCATGCTGTTTATCCTCGTCGAGCGTGATGATCTGGACCGGGATGTGCCGAATGTCCGGATCCTGCTTGAGTTGACTGAGAATGTTCCAGCCGAGCATATCGGGCAGAAACACATCGAGCGAAATCGCCGTTGGCCGATATTCGCGCGCCAGGATCAGCGCCTCGGCCCCGCGTGAACATACGATCACCTTGAAGCCGTTATCGCGCGCCAGATCAGCGAGCACCCGCGCATAATGCGGATCATCCTCCACGATGAGCAGCGACAGGTCGCCAGGCCTCAACGAGGCGCGGTCGTCTTCGATACGTTCGATGGGGTACTCCGTCAGCCGCGTGGACCCGACGTGGCTCGGGAACGGAAGAATGGTCGCCTCGCGAGAGCGGGACACTGGCTGCGCACCGACATAGGTGAGCGGCAGATAGAGAGTGAACGTACTTCCGACTCCGGGCGTGCTGCGCAGCTGGATTTCGCCACCGAGGAGGCCCGCCAATTCGCGGCTGATCGCCAGACCGAGACCCGTGCCGCCATATTTGCGGCTCGTGCCGGCGTCGGCCTGCTGGAACGCCTCGAAAATGATCTTCTGCTTTTCCGGCGGAATGCCGATGCCCGTGTCGGAGACTTCAAAGGCAACGACCGACGGCGTCGCACGAAGCGTCGGATGGTCGACATTCCACCCGCTTTTCACTGCCTTGACGGTCAATTTCACCCCGCCGCGATCAGTGAATTTGAACGCGTTCGACAGAAGGTTCTTTAAAACCTGCTGCAAGCGTTTCGAATCCGTGATGATGCTGCGTTCGAGATTCGGGTCGAGGTCGACTTCAAAGGCCAATAGCCGCCTCTCAGCCTCGTGCCGGAAGGGTCGAGACATCACCTCGAGTAAGTTCGTAAAGATGATTTCTTCGGCTTCGACCGAGACCGTACCGGACTCAATCTTCGAGAGATCAAGGATATCGCTGATCAGGTTCAAGAGGTCGGTGCCGGCGCCGTGGATCGTCCGCGCGAACTCGACCTGCCTGCCACTCAGATTGCCTTCGTGATTGTCAGCCAGTTGCTGACCCAAAATCAGGATGCTGTTAAGCGGTGTCCGCAACTCGTGCGACATGTTGGCGAGAAATTCAGACTTGTATTTCGACGTGAGCGCAAGTTCGGCGGCTTTTTCCTCGAGTGCTCGGCGTGCCTGCTCGATTTCCTGGTTTTTAGCTTCAACTTCCACATTACGTTCGGCGAGCTGCTGCGCCTTTTGCTCAACCTGATCGTTTGTCTGCTGCAACTCCTTCTGCTGTGTCTGCAGCTCGGTCGCGAGTTGCTGGGATTGCTTGAGCAGGCCTTCGGTTTGCATCGTCGCTTCGATAGAATTCAAAACGATGCCGATGCCGGTCGTCAGCTGTTCCAGGAACGAAAGCTGCAGATCGGTAAAGTGGCCAAGCGAGGCAAGCTCGATCACCGCCTTGACCTGCCCTTCGAACAAAACCGGCAGGACAACAGCGGCCTTGGGGGTTACCCGGAAAACGCCGGACGAAATCGGCACCACGTTTTCAGGTATCTCGGTGATGAGCAAACGCTTTGCATCGCGGGCGCATTGGCCGACGAGACCTTGTCCAAGCCGGACTTCCTTGAGATGGCCCATGAAACCATCGTCGGCATAAGCATGCAGCAGCTCAAGCCCATCATCGTTCACTTGATAGATCACGCCGTGTTGCGCATCGACGAGCGCCGCAAGCTCGGACAATAGCATCCGTCCGACATTGGAGAGATCGCGTTGGCCTTGCAGCATGTTGGTGAAACGGGCGAGGTTCGTTTTCAGCCAGTCCTGCTCATTATTTCTCTCCGTCGTCAGCCGGAGATTACCGATCATCGTGTTGATATTGTCCTTGAGCTCGGCGACCTCGCCGCGCGCATCGACCTGAATCGAACGGGTCAAATCGCCTTTGGTGACGGCGGTCGCAACTTCGGCAATCGCGCGCACCTGCGTCGTCAGATTGGCGGCGAGGAGGTTGACGTTGCCTGTCAAATCCTTCCACGTGCCGGACGCACCGGGAACATGCGCTTGGCCACCAAGCCGGCCTTCGACGCCGACCTCGCGCGCGACGCTTGTGACCTGCTCGGCGAAGGTCGCCAAGGTTCCCGTCATGTTGTTGATCGTCTCGGCGAGCGCCGCGACTTCGCCTTTCGAGGCGACGGTAAGATTTTGTTTCAGATCGCCGTTAGCAACGGCCGTCACGACCTTCACGATGCCGCGCACCTGCTCGGTGAGGTTGACGGCCATCACGTTGACGGTATCCGTCAAATCCTTCCACGTGCCGGCGACGCCCGGCACCTGCGCCTGACCGCCGAGTTTACCTTCAGTACCGACTTCACGCGCCACGCGAGTCACTTCGCCCGCGAAGGCGTTAAGCTGATCGACCATCGTGTTGATCGTGTTTTTCAGCTCAAGAATTTCGCCTTTAACGTCGACGGTGATCTTTCTGGAAAGATCGCCGCGCGCGACCGCCGTCGTGACTTCGGCAATGTTGCGGACCTGCGTCGTCAAATTGGCGGCAAGAAGATTGACGTTGTCGGTCAAGTCTTTCCATGTGCCGGCGACGCCGGGCACCACGGCCTGACCGCCGAGCCTCCCCTCAGTGCCGACTTCGCGCGCCACGCGCGTCACTTCACCCGCAAACGAACGTAACTGATCGACCATCGTGTTGATGGTCTCTTTGAGCTGCAAAATCTCGCCGCGCACATCGACCGTGATCTTGCGCGACAGGTCGCCGCTGGCGATGGCGGTTGCCACTTCGGCAATGTTGCGCACTTGCGCCGTGAGATTGCCGGCCATAGAATTGACGTTGTCGGTGAGGTCTTTCCAGGTGCCGGCGACACCCGGGACCTGCGCCTGACCGCCCAGTTTGCCTTCCGTGCCGACCTCGCGCGCCACGCGTGTCACTTCGCCGGCGAAGCCGTTGAGCTGATCCACCATCGTGTTGATGGTGTTCTTCAACTCGAGAATTTCGCCGCTGACATTGACGGTGATCTTGCGCGAAAGGTCGCCACGCGCGACAGCGGTCGTCACCGCGGCGATGTTACGAACCTGACCGGTCAGGTTCGACGCCATGGAATTGACGTTCTCGGTCAAATCTTTCCACGTCCCTGCGGCGCCGGGCACGACAGCCTGACCGCCCAATTTGCCTTCGGTGCCGACCTCGCGCGCGACGCGGGTCACTTCCGAGGCGAAGCGATTGAGCTGATCGACCATCGTGTTCAGCGTTTCCTTCAATTGAAGGATTTCGCCACGCACATCGACAGTGATTTTGCGGGACAAGTCGCCACTCGCGATGGCCGTTGAAACCTCGGCGATGTTGCGGACCTGGCCGGTCAAATTCGAAGCCATCAAATTCACGTTGTCGGTCAGATCCTTCCACGTGCCGGCGACGCCCGGCACTTCCGCCTGACCGCCAAGCCTGCCTTCGGTGCCGACCTCACGTGCGACGCGCGTCACTTCCGAGGCGAAAGAATTGAGCTGATCGACCATCGTGTTGATGGTTTCCTTCAGTTCAAGGATTTCGCCGCTCACGTTGACAGTAATTTTCTTGGAAAGGTCGCCCTTCGCGATGGCCGTTGATACTTCGGCGATATTGCGGACCTGAGCTGTCAGATTCGAGGCCATCAGGTTCACGTTGTCGGTCAGGTCCTTCCAGGTGCCCGCGACGCCCGGCACTTGCGCCTGACCGCCGAGCCGGCCCTCGGTGCCAACTTCGCGCGCAACGCGCGTCACTTCCGAGGCGAAGGAGCGCAACTGATCGACCATCGTGTTGATGGCTTCTTTGAGCTGCAGAATCTCGCCGCGCACGTCGACGGTAATTTTTTTCGACAAATCTCCCGAAGCAACGGCGATCGTGACCTCCGCGATATTTCGCACCTGGCCGGTCAGATTCGAAGCCATGGAATTCACCGACTCCGTCAGGTCCTTCCAGACACCCGTGGCGTTTTTGACTTTCGCTTGGCCGCCGAGCTTGCCGTCCGTTCCGACTTCGCGCGCCACACGCGTCACCTCGGACGTGAACACCGACAATTGCTCGATCATCGCATTGGCGATCGTGGCGGAGCGCAGAAAATCGCCCTTCAGCGGCCGGCCATCGACATCAAGCGGCACCGGCTGGAGCAGATCCCCCTTCGCAACCGCAGAGATCGTCCGCGTCACCGACGTCGTGGGCCAAAGGAGGTCATCGATCAGCGTGTTGATCGAGGTTTCCATATCCGCCCACGCGCCGGTCGAAATGCCGAAGCGTACGCGGTTGCGGATGCGGCCGTCGCGGCCGACTGCCTCGCCGACGCTCGCCAATTGCGTGGCCATCTGTTGGTTCGCGGCGATGATTTCGTTGAAGATATCCGCGACCTTGCCCGTGAGCCCGGTGAGATTGCCAGGCAGCCGCACGCTGAAATCGCCGGCGCGCATCGCCTGCATGGCGCTTAAAAGCTTGGCGGAATCCACTCCCGAAATATGTTCTTCAAACGAGAGACTTGCGGGCGCCGGGTCTTTTCGGCCGTTAGACTCAGCCCGTGCCGCCGCCGTTGCTTTCGACACCATCAATGTAAACCCCGCCCTCTAACGCGCGAGGAATCGCAGCCCTGCGCGGCAGACACGCCTGCAGCAAAACGCGCAGCGAACCATAAAGTTCCGGCGATCCGAACGGAGCGGCGTCACCGGATGACGGCCGCAGGCACAGGCCGGGGTGGCGATTTAATCGACCGGCGCGTCCGAGCCCGGGCTGTCCGGAAGGTTTGGCGCGGCGCTCGCGCCGTGCGCGGCCACCTCCGGCTCCGGATCCAGTTCAGGTCCGTCCTGCTGGGCTTTTTCTGCGGCAACGATCGCGCGGATGCCCCGGCTCGCCATCAGCATTTCGGTGAGGAAGGCCGTCAAAGCACCTATCGTGAGAACAAGCGCGGCACCGAACGCCAGAAACATCAGGGTCGAACCGGTTCCGTTTCGCAAAGTCCCTACAAAAAGCATGAGTGCGGCGCCGCTCGTCGAAACGCCGGCGAGCGCACCAAGGACCACAGCGGCATCGAGTGCATGGGATCGACGGCGGAGATAGCCAAGCCGCGCAATGATTTGCTCGCGTTCGGCCTGCGAAGCGGAGTCCAAAGCGTCCGACAGAGCATCGACCTTATCGGCCACGCGGCCAAGCCTCGTCGCGAAGACCGCGAGAAGCGACGCGACCCCCGACAAAAGAAAGACCGGTGTAAGTGCGACCTGGATGACGTGAACAATGTCGTCGAGCGACTGGGGCTGCATGATCGCGCCTACTTTAGGGACGCCAATCCGGCGCGGCCAACTCGAATTGGCTGAATTCGAACCCCGGCGCAACTGTGCAGCCAACGAGCGCCCATGCGCCTGCCGGCTCGGCGCTCTGCCAGGCATGCGCCGGCACGATGGCCTGCGGCTCTTCGCCGGCAAAGAGGTCGGGGCCGAGACTATGAGTGGCGAGCTTTTCCGCCGTCTTGATCGATAGAAGCAGAGGCGCACCGGCATACCAATGCCAGATTTCGGCGGCATCGACGCGATGCCAATGCGAGCGCTGCCCGGCCGCCAGCAAATAATAAATCGCGGTCGAGGCCGTACGGCCGCCGATCACCCGGCCGTCGCGAAATGTCTCGCGGAAATAACCGCCCTCGGGATGCGGCGTCAGCCGCAGCGCCTCTATGATTTCGGCGGCCGATCGCATCGACAAGGCCTATTGCTGACCGATCGGAACGAAGGCGCCGCGCGGCAGGCCGCTCGAGGCAAGAACGGGAAGCTGATCTTTGTCCCAGCCGCCACCAAGGGCTTTGAACAGCCGAACATTCGCCTCAAGACGACGCTGCTGAATATCGACCTCATTGACTTGGTTGGAGAGCGCGGCCTGCTGCGCCGTGATGACCTGCAGATAAGCCACTTCACCGCCGATATAGAGCGTGGTGAACGTGTTCAGCGACTTGTTCGCCGCAACGACGGCTTCGCGCTGCTGTCTGGCCTCGCGGCCCAAAATCCGCAGCGATGAAAGATTGTCCTCGACGTCCTGGAAGGCCGAAAGTGTCGTCTGCCTGTAGTCGGCGACGTTCTCGGCATAGGCGGCGCGGGCGGAATCAGACTGCGCACGGATGGCGCCGCCGTCGAAGATGGGCTGCGAAAGCGTCGTGCCAACCGACCAGAGCAAACTCGGCCAGCCGAACCAATTCGCCGGTGTGGTTCCCTGGAAACCCGCGAGCGCAGCTAGGTTGACGTCCGGATAAAAGGCGGCGTCGGCGATGCCGATCCGCTGATTGGCTTCGCTCACGCGCCGTTCGGCCGCGGCAATATCGGGACGGCGCTGCAAAAGCCCCGACGGCAATATCGGCGGCACCGCATGTGGCCTGAGCTGACCAAATGCCGCCGGCGGAATGTGCAACGCCGCCGGCGGTTCGCCGATCAGCACCGCGATCGCATGTTCGAATTGTGCCCGCGCCACGCCGATGTCGGTATCCTGCACCTTGGTCGTGGCGAGCTGCGTTTCCGCCTGCTCGACATCGGATTCCGGCGCAAGGCCGCCGACGTGGCGGTTCTCCGTCAGTTGCAGGGCGTGCGCAAAGGACTTTACCGTCTCGTCGAGGAGACGTTGTTGGGCATCTTGAGCGCGCAAATCGATGTAATCGAGTGCGAGTTCGGAATGAAGGCTGAGGCTCGCGGTTGAGAGGTCGGCGGCCGTCGCCTGCGATTCCTCGCGCGCCGCCTCGGTTGTCCGGCGCACCTTGCCCCAGAAATCGACTTCGTAATTGAGATCGACCGGCATTTCGAAATCGCCGAGCGGCGGCGGATTTTTGGTCTGGAAATACGGCTGGTTGGCTGAATCACGGATCGACGCTGCGCTGAGCCCGGCGCTAACGCTGGGGAATTCGGACGCACGCGCAAACCGGATCAGAGCCCGTGATTGGGCGAAGCGGGCTTCGGCTTCCTTCAGGCTTTGGTTGGCGTCGCCCAATTGCTCTTCGAGCCGGTCGAGTTCCGCATCGCCGAAGACTTCCCACCATTTACCGCGTTCAAACGCGTCGCCCGGCGTGGCGCGCACCCAGACGCCCGCTGTCTTGTCATCGACAGGCCGTGCAGCCTCTTTGAACTTTGGCGTGATCGGAACTGCCGGCGTCACATAATCCGGCCCCACCATACATCCGCCCAGCATGAACCCGAACGCCGCAACTCCCCCCCAGGCGTGACGCATTAAGACGCTCCAGACGGCTTGCGATCGGTTATGGCATGCACGGTGATACCACTGATCAGCGAATCCGATGGATTGATGATAACGTGGTCTTTATCCGTGAGGCCCGAAAGTACCTCGACCCGGTCGCCGTAGTCACGACCGATCTTGATCGGCACCAATTGCACCTTGTCGTCGCGCACAACGCCAACACGCAGACCTTCGCTGCGGAACAACAATGTGTTGGACGGTATGGTCACGCTTTCCGGATGGGCGAGCAGATCAAAATGCACGAACGTGTAAGCCCCGGGTAAAAGCTTGCCTTCAGAATTGTCGACATCGACCTCAACGAGCAACGTGCGGGATTGCTGATTGATGGACTTGTCGGTACGTACCAGCGTACCTTGAAAGGCTTGGTTCGGGTATTCGTCGAGCGTGATCTTCGGCTTTTCACCCACATGAATTTGGGGGGTATAAACCTCGGGGACGGCAACATAGATTCGCAGGACGTTGGTCGCCTGCTCACGGAACAATTCGCTGTTGCGCGTCCCCGGCCCCGGGGTGATGAGATCGCCGATGTCAGTGTTGCGGGCAGTGATCACACCGTCGAAGGGCGCATAAATTTTTTCGTAGCCCTGCAACTCTTCAAGGCGACCGACCTCAGCCTGTCGCGAAGAAACGATCGCCTGATCCGCAGCCAAGGCGCCAGCGGCATTGTCCCGCTCCTGCGTCGAAACCGATTGCGACTTCAGCAAATCCTGGGTGCGATTCGCTGTAATGGCTGCCAGCTTTGCATTGGCTTGCGCAGTGACAAGATCGGAACGGGCCTGGCGCAATTGCGCGTCGAGCTCCGGCGTCTCGACTTCGGCGAGCAATTCGCCCTTTTTCACCTGCGCACCGATATCGACGTACCATTTTTTTAGATAGCCGTTGGAGCGCGCGTAGATCGGCGTATCCGTGAAGGCCGTGGTTTGGCCGGGCAGAACCAGGCCCTCGCTCGGCGCATTCTGCTGCGGCAGAACGATATGGACATTGGGAACCGAAGACGTGATCGTTTCCTGTGCCAGCGCGGACTCTGCCGAAGTCCGCGAATGGATGCCGTAATAAATGCCGCCGAGCAGTAAAAGCAGCACCGCGAGAAGCAGGAACGTCCGCCCTCCCGATCCGCGCTTCTGCGCGGTATCTACCTCCGGCGCCGCCTGGAGAGGGGTGGTGTGATTCAAATTTTCGGTTTTCTCGAGCATTAGGCCACTAAGCTCCCGTGCCCTGCATGTTCAGCCGGCGGTTCGGGCCTCAACGGTCCCGAGCTCCCCCTGCGATTGTGCAGCAATGCAAATACAGTCGGTACGAATATGAGCGTCGCGACGGTCGCGAGCATCAGGCCGCCGATCACCGCGCGGCCGAGGGGCGCATTTTGTTCGCCACCTTCGCCCAGCCCCAAAGCCATCGGCACCATGCCGATGATCATGGCGAGAGCGGTCATAAGGACTGGCCGAAACCGGGTGAAGCCCGCATCGATCGCCGCCTGGATCGCATCGCCATGCTCCGCCAGCTTCTCACGCGCAAACGCGATAACTAGAATGGAGTTCGCCGTGGCGACGCCCATGCACATGATGGCGCCCATCAGAGCCGGAACCGACAGCGTTGTCCCGGTAAAGAACAAGAACAGAACGATACCGGCTAGCGCCGCCGGCAGCGCCGTTATGATAATAAAGGCATCCGACCAAGACTGGAAGTTGACGACGATCAGCAGGTAAACGAACAAAATGGAGAATACGAGGCCTTCGAAAAGGTCCGTGTAAGAGGAGCGCATTGTCGTCAATTGTCCGCGAAGCTCCACGAAGCTGCCGCGCGGCAGAAGCTTCCTGTCCTGATCGACGATTTTCTCTAGGTCAGTTCCGACGGCGCCCAGATCGCGGCCGCGGACATTGGCGTAAATATCGACAACACGGCGAATATTATAATGATCGACCGCCGCCATTTCCTGTGAGCGCGTAATGGTTGCGACGTCCGCGAGGATCGCCGGCGCGCGCTGCCCTGGCCCCGTGATCGGCAGATTTTGCAGATCCTGCAGAGACTGAATGTCATATTGGGGCGCCATCGCCGCAAGATTGTAGTTCACACCGGTCTTGAAATTGAGAAAGAACAGCGGTGCGGTCTGAAAGCTCCCGCTCAATGTTTCGAGGACACTGCTCGCGACGTCGCTTTCGGTGAGACCGTTTTGCTGAGCCTTTGTGCGATCAACCGAAATCTGGAACATCGGATAATCGAATTCTTGCTGGATATGCGCATCGACGATACCGCCCACGGCGCGGATACGCTCAAGCATACGGTCGGCGACGATGCGATTTTTCTGGATATCAGACCCGGTGATCTGGACATCGATCGGTGCCGGCAGGCCGAAATTGAGGATTTGCGTAATCATGTCGGCCGGCAACGTATAGAAGATGACCGAGGGAAATTCTTTCGCCACGGCCAGCCTGATCTTCTGAACATAATCATCCGTCGGATGATGGTCCTCGCTGAGCTGGACCATAATGTCCGCATCAGCCGCCCCGATCACACCTGTGGAGGTGTGGGTGAGGTTGATGCCGCTATAGGGCAGCCCGATATTGTCAAGAATCGAGACGAGTTCATGTGACGGGATGATGTCACGAATCCGGTTCTCAACGAGATCGGCGATCCGTGCGGTATCCTCAATACGGGTGCCGGTCTTCGCCCGCATATGCAAGGTGAACTGGCCGCTATCGGTGTTGGGGAAGAAATCCTGGCCGAGCCAAGGCGCCAGCAAGAAAACCGCAAACACGCAGCCGAGAAAAACGGCGATGAAGGTTTTGCGGTTATGCACGAACGAAGTCAGAAGATCGCGATAGCCGAGCCGAAGCCGCTCGAACCGCGCCTCGAACCCTTGCTGGAACATTTTCAGAGGATTGCGTGTCCGGCGCCCCGGATTAGCGTGCTTCTCCGTCGTCAGGAGATACATGGCCATCGTCGGGACGAGCGTGCGCGACAATATATAAGACGCGATCATGGCGAAGACGACCGCTTCCGCCAATGGAATGAACAGATAGCGCGCAACGCCGTGCAACAGGAACATCGGCACGAAGACGATACAGATCGATAGGGTCGAGACGAGGGCCGGCACGGCAATCTGGGCAGCGCCATAAAGAATGGCATCACGTTGCGGATGCCCCTCCTCCATGAAGCGCTCGATGTTCTCGATCGTCACGGTCGCGTCGTCGACGAGAATACCGACTGCAAGGGCCAACCCGCCGAGCGTCATAATATTGATGGTCTGGCCGATGAAGCTCAGCACCATGACCGAGGTCAGGATCGACAGCGGGATTGAAACCGCGATGATCAGGGTCGAGCGCCAGCTCCCCAGGAACAGCAGAATCATCATCGCAGTCAGACCCGCGGCGATCACCGCTTCACGGATGACCCCGAAAACGGACGCCTTCACAAAAATCGATTGGTCGCCCAGCGGTTGAATTTTCAATTGCGGCGGCAGAGTTTGGGCAACCCGCGGCAGCAGATCTTTGATGCCGTTGACGACGCTAATGGTCGAAGCGTTACCAGCCTTGACAATACTCACGAGCACACCGCGCTGGCCATTTTGGCGCACGACGTTAGTTTGCGGCGCGAAGCCCATGCTCACGGTCGCGACATCCCGCAGATAGATTGTCGCATTCCCGATCGTCTTGATTGGGATGTTATTAAGAGCGTCCGCTAGCATGGGCGTGCCGTTGATATGCACGTCGTATTCGAATTCGGAGATCTTCGCCGTGCCTGACGGTAACACGGTATATTGCTGCTGGACGACAGCCAGCACATTAGCTGGCGAAAGCCCCTTGGCCTGAAGCTCCCGGGGATCGAAGTTGATAATCACCTCTGACTGCTTGCCGCCATAAGGATAAGGAACGACAGCGCCCGGAACCGTGACCAGTTGAGGGCGGAGGAAGTTCAAGGCAAGATCGTTAAGCCTCTGCTCCGACAACCCTTCGCCCGACAGGCCAAGCTGGAGAATTGGCACGCTCGAAGCACTGAAATCGAGGACGAGCGGCGGCAGGCTGCCGGTCGGCAACTGCCGCAAAGTTGTCTGGCAAATAGCCGTAACCTGCGCATTGGCCGTATCGAGGCTGGCGCCCTGCTGCAGATAGATTTTGACCACGGCCAGGCCGTTATAAGTCGTCGACTCGATACGATCGATATTGTCGACCGTGGTGGTGAGAACACGCTCAAAATTTCCGGTAATCCGGCCTTCCATTTCCTCCGGGTTGAGACCCGTATAGGTCCAGACCACCGCGATGGCTGGAATATTGATGTTCGGGAAAATGTCCGTCGGCGTCCCGAGGATCACCACTGGGCTCAAAATGAGGATCAGCAGCGCCAGCACGATGAAGGTATAAGGCCGATCGAGCGCGAGGCGGACGATCCACATTCAATAACTCTCCTCGTTTCGTCGGTACGCAAACCGAACGCCGCTACACCGGACGAAGCTTTTCTGAGAAACAGGAAATGCGGCGCTGCACTGCGGCGTATCCCAGGTCTCCCGGATTGCCACGACCGCTGGCCAGCCTTAACGACGTCAGCCGATCATTAATCAATCCGTGGATGGCGTTATGCGTAAATTGGCAGGGCTATTCAAGGCGGATAGGCTTAAACTTCATCGCAAGCGCGTGATCGGCTTTAAAGATTTCGTTAGCTTGCATCTGAGCCTTATCCGGTCCCGCGTCCCGTGCAGAGCAGCACCGCGAGAATTTCTCAGCGGCGCCACGATCCGACCCTAGACACGCCCATCCGCGCGACTTAACCGAGCCCCGTCTCCCCAGAACCTACCGGCAGGAATGAAAACAATCCGAAGTCACCGCGACATTGAATCCTGCAAAGCCCCGATCGCCGCGCCGCTACCGATCCTGCGCGGCGCCGCGATACGTGTCTGCGGGCTTGGGGCCGCGCTGGCTTTGATCTTCGCGGGAGGTATCTGCGCAATATGCCCATTGGCGCAGGCGGCGCCAACGCCAATGCCGCCGCAGCGGCCGTCGAACCTCGCGCCGGAACAGAGCACGCCCACGTTGCCGGAACAAACATCACCTCAGCCTGACGCCCCAACGGACACGGCTCCGGTTACGCCCCCGCACGCAGCGGACGAACCGATCAAACCCGGACTGATCAATGAAGGGCCAGGAACTCTGCTGAAACTGCCGTCAGCGTCGCACGCCCGGATGCATGAGTGCGCAGTCGAATGGCAGAACATGAAAACGACCGGCACGGCGGTCGAGAAGACGTGGTTTAACTTCGCGCTTAAATGCCTGACGCGATAAACCAAACGCAGCATGGCCGCCGATTGGGTCCGCCGGACGCGATATAATAGAGCAAATCAACGAAGACGGAACGGCCAGTGTGGCATCAGAGCCAAATGGGGCTCAGAGCACGTCCTCGGGCGAAAACCGCGAACCGAGGAAAAATCTGGCCGTCTCCGTCTTCTTGTTTCAACGAGTTTAGACCGACTCCGGCGCCGCCGGCGCTGGGGCCTTTGGCTTGCGCGGGGAAGACTTGCGCGCCTTTTTGGCGGCAGCCTTCTTCACCGGCGACTTGCGGGCCGATGTACGGGCCTTCTTCGCCGCGGTCTTTGTGGCGCGCTTCGCAACTTTGCGCGTCGCCTTCTTTACGGTCTTCTTGCCAACCGCTTTGCGGACCGTCTTCTTCACGGCCTTCTTCACGGCCTTCTTCGCAGTTTTCTTCGCCGCTTTCTTAGCGGGTTTACGTTTGGTGGTAGCCTTCACCATCTTCAAGTTCCCTCTGTTGTTTTGCCGGCATGCGTTTCTTTGCCGACAAGAGGCGTAAATAGCGTAGCGCGGTTAATCAGTCGTGCAAGAGGGGCTTGCGTACGAGAGGCCGAATCGTTCAGCGATTCTGCGCCATTTGTCTTAGTAAGACGTTGCTTCGTGCGTTGATTGCGAAGCCTTCGCCAACATCAACGCGTGGCATTCGCAGGCTCTGCATCAGGGCGTACGAACAGCGTGCAGAGATGCGCAACAAAACTCCAGACAACATCGCATTCAACCGCATGCGACTGCGTTGCTCGTGCGCACGCGAATGCAAAGTTATTGTTTTTCTTGAATCAATTTCCGTTTCGTAACTTCAGACGTGAACGGTGATGAAGATCGTTTGCGCGTCTTCGCACGCGCGTCGCACCCATGATGAGAGGTGCTTTGTCAACGCGCAGCGACGTCTCGCTGCCGACGAAACGCGCTTCGATGCAGCGCTGTGCGGGTCCGCAGACGATTGCCATCGCGGGGTTAAAACGCCTGCAAAAATTTTTTTATGGGACTCGAAAAAAAATGCGCAAAAGTGCTTCGCGCAAGGTTTCGCAAAGCCTCGAAACGCGATTCGCACGATTCGTGGACTGATTCGAACCGCTGTTCAGATGCCGAGTTTGGTCTTCAGAAGCTCGTTAACAGCCTGAGGATTGGCCTTACCGCCGGTTTGTTTCATCACCTGTCCGACGAACCATCCGAGCATTGATGGCTTGGCCAGAGCTTGCGCGACCTTGTCGGGATTGGCGGCGATGATCTGATCGACGGCCGCTTCGATGGCACCGAGATCGGTGACCTGCTTCATGCCCCGCGCTTCGACGATGCCGCGCGGATCGCCGTTCTTCTCGTCCTCGATCAGGATCAGCAGCACGTCTTTGGCGATCTTCCCGGAGATCGTGCCGTCGGCGATGAGATCAACGAGCCCGGCGATCTGGGCGGGTGTCAGATGCGTCTGCGGCACCGCGAGGCCGACCGAATTGGCGTAAGCCGAAACGTCACCCATGACCCAATTGGCAACGACCTTCGCATCGCGCTTGGCGCCACCATGCGCAACGGCGGCCTCGTAATAGTCCGCCGTCTCCTTATCGGCGACGAGAACAGTCGCGTCGTAAGCCGGCAGACCATAATCGGCAATGAAACGCGCGCGCTTCGCATCTGGCAACTCCGGCAGATGCGCCGCGAGATCGTCGACATAGGTTTGATCGAATTCGAGCGGCAAAAGATCGGGGTCGGGGAAATAGCGGTAGTCGTGCGCCTCTTCCTTTGAGCGCATCGAGCGCGTCTCGCCCTTGGTGGGATCGAAGAGCCGCGTTTCCTGATCGATCTTGCCGTCGTCTTCGAGAATACCGATCTGCCGGCGCGCCTCATATTCGATCGCCTGGCCGATGAAGCGGATCGAATTGACGTTCTTGATCTCGCAGCGTGTGCCAAGACCCTCGCCGGGGCGCCGGATGGAGACATTGACGTCAGCGCGCAGCGATCCCTGTTCCATATTGCCGTCGCAGGTGCCGAGATAGCGCAGGATAGTTCTGAGCTTGGTGACATAGGCCTTCGCCTCATCGGCGGATCGCATATCCGGCTTTGAGACGATCTCCATCAGCGCCACGCCGGAGCGATTGAGATCGACGAAGGAGTCTGTCGGCGATTGGTCGTGAAGCGACTTGCCCGCGTCCTGCTCGAGATGTAGCCGCTCGATCCCGACTTCGATCCGCTCAGCCGGCGTGACGTCAACCGTCACGATACCCTCGCCAACGATCGGGCTTTTGTACTGCGAGATCTGATAGCCCTGCGGCAGATCGGGATAGAAATAATTCTTCCGGTCGAAGCTCGAGCGAAGGTTGATCTTGGCCTTGAGGCCGAGACCGCTGCGGATTGCCTGGGCAACGCATTCCGAATTGATGACCGGCAACATGCCGGGCATGGCCGCATCGACCAACGAGACATGGCTGTTTGGCTCGCCGCCGAATTCCGTCGAAGCGCCGGAAAAGAGCTTCGACTTCGATACGACCTGGGCATGAACCTCCAGGCCGATCACGATTTCCCAATCGCCGGTCGCGCCTTTGATAAGCTTCGAGGGGGCTGCATGCGTGTTCATGGGATGCCTTCCGTAATGGGCCTTTGGGTGTCAATCCTCGTTTATCCATCCGCCGGTATCACGCTTCCGTCCGTGGTCGGCGTCTTGCCGCCACAAGATGACATCAGATGGAAAGTCGGAGCCGATCTCAGTTGCGCGCTCGAAGCGCAAGGCACTACACGGTTTTCCGACCTTCCGCGTCCCGGCGAAGGGACCTCGGAGAACGTCCTTACGGACTGTTCAATTCATCAACAACATTACGACTTCATGCCGAAGCGGCGCCTTCCTCCCGGTTCCAGTGGAACTCGCTGCCATCGACCCACATGCGATGCAGGACAGTGGCCAGCTTGCGGGCCACAGCCACCAGCGCCCGCTTGGCGCCTCGCCGGCGGGCGACCATCATCCCCCAGGCTTTCAGCGACGATGGCCGCGCCTTGAACAGCAGGACCAGGGCGGCTTCATAAAGGGTAGCACGCACCATAGCGTCGCCAGCCTTGGTGATACCGCCGCTCACGTCCGTCTCGCCCGACTGGTATTTCCGCGGCGTCAGGCCGAAATGAGCGCCGACGGCACGCGATGATTTGAACCGCGCAGGATCGTCGATCGCCGAAGTAAAGGTCAGCGCCACCACCGGCCCAACGCCCGGTGCCGTCATCAACCGCCGACATATCCCGTCCTGCCGCACGATCGCCAGCAGTTGGCGGTGTAGCTTGGCGAACTCCGTCCGCAGCGCTTCCCGGCACCGCAACAGTGGCTCAATGACGCTTTCCAGCATCGCCTGGCCAGCGATCAGCTCATGCACTCGGCCGGCGAATCCCAACCTGCTCGCCAGACCAACCTTCAAACCGAAGCCCCGCAACAGGCCGCGGATCGCGACCTCAATGTCGATCATCTTGCCGAGCAGCAGCTTGCGCGCCGTTAGCAGGACCCGCGTTTCCTGCGCCGGCAGCGACTTGCGATGCACTGAACGAAACCAGCCCATGCGCAGCAGCTGGGCAATGCCGCGGGCATCCTTCCGGTCGGTCTTCACCGTCATTGCCGAAAGGGCCGCCTTGACGTGCCGGGTTTCCAGCAAGACCACTTCGTAACCGGCATCCGTCAACCCCGCGTGCAGCCACTGCGACAGCGGACCCGCCTCAAGCCCGATCCGGATTACAGGAAAAGCCAAGCCTGCAAACAGCGCCGCCAGCGCAGCCGGCTCGCTCGAGACCTTCGCCTCCCGGATGATCTGGCCTTTCTCGTCCACAATACACACGCTGCTCTGTTCCAACGAAACGTCGATCCCGGCATAATACTCCATGGCAGTCCTCATACTGTTTGGGGCCGTAAGGACCCCGTTGATCTACACATCATCAGTATCGGGGACTGCCACCCCTACCGGCTAGAGCCAGTGCGCCGGCCCATTACGTCATCTCAGTTCATTTCTATCTTGGGCGCCGTCCGCAGATCACGCCCACCATTTCGGCGGCAGATCGATCTTCGGCGCGGCTTGCTCGATGGCTGCGGCGACGGAGAACAATGTTTCCTCGTCAAAGGCACGGCCGATCAATTGCAGTGCGAGCGGCAGGCCTTCCGACGAAAGCCCGGCGGGCACCGCGATGCCGGGCAAACCGGCCATGTTCACCGTCACGGTGAAGACGTCGTTCAAATACATTTCGACCGGATCGCCGCTACCCTTCTCGCCCTGGCCAAAGGCGGCCGATGGCGTCGCCGGCGTCAGGATCGCATCGACGCCCGCAGCGAAAGCGGTTTCGAAATCACGCTTGATGAGGGTACGGATTTTCTGCGCCCGCACATAATAAGCATCGTAATAGCCGGCTGAGAGGACGTAGGTGCCGATCATGATGCGCCGGCGCACTTCCTTGCCGAAGCCGGCGGCGCGCGTGTTTTCGTAGAGATCGGTAATATCCTTGCCGGGCACGCGGAGCCCATAGCGCACGCCGTCATAGCGGGCGAGATTGGACGAGGCCTCGGCCGGCGCCACAATATAATAGGCGGGTAGCGCATAGCGCGTGTGCGGCAGCGAAATCTCGACAATCTTGGCGCCGGCATCCTTCAGCCACGCGACGCCATCGTCCCACAGCTTGGCGATCTCCGCCGGCATGCCATCGAGCCGATATTCCTTCGGAATGCCGATCACCTTGCCCGCGATCGACGTGCCAATCGCGGTTTCGTAATTCGGCACTGGCTGATTGACGGACGTCGAATCCTTCGGATCATAGCCCGCCATCGAACGCAACAGGATCGCCGCATCGCGGACATTGCGCGCAATCGGACCAGCCTGATCGAGAGATGACGCGAACGCCACGATGCCCCACCGCGAACAGCGGCCATAGGTCGGCTTGATGCCGACAGTGCCGGTAAACGCAGCAGGCTGGCGGATCGAGCCGCCGGTGTCGGTTGCTGTCGCGCCATAACAAAGACGCGCCGCGACCGCCGCCGCCGAACCACCCGACGAACCGCCGGGCACGATCTTGACGTTCGAACCGGGGCGCCGCCACGGCGAAACGACCGGACCGAAATAAGATGTCTCATTCGACGAGCCCATCGCGAACTCATCGAGATTGAGCTTGCCGATCATCAAAGCACCATCACGCCAGAGATTGGCCGAGACGGTCGATTCATAGGTCGGCACGAAGCCTTCGAGGATATGGCTCGATGCCGTCGTCTGCACGCCTTCGGTGCAATAAAGGTCCTTGATGCCGAGCGGGATGCCTTCGAGCGGCCGCGCCTCGCCCGTTGCAAGCCGCGCGTCCGATTGGGCAGCCATCGCAAGCGCCTTCTCCGGCGTCTCAACGATGAAACAATTGAGCGCCCGGCCCTGCTCCATCGCCGCGATCTGCGCTTTGGTCAGTTCGACGGCGGACACCTCTTTCTTCACCAGCGCATCGCGCGCCGCAGCGAGGCTTAATTCGGTCAAATCGGTCAAAAGTTGCTCTCTATATATGTAGATATATGTCGATCTCTGGAAACGGCTCTATTCGACGACCTTCGGCACGACGAAGAAATGATCTTCGGTCACCGGGGCGTTGGCGACGATTTGATCGGCAATCTCGCCGTCGTCGACGACATCCACACGCTCATAGAGATGCATCGGCATCACAGAGGTCATCGGCTCCACGCCGCTGACATCGACGCTGCTCAATTCCTCGACGAAGGCGAGAATCGAATTCAATTCGTCGGCCAGATGCGGCACCTCGGCATCGGCGAGCTTGATCCGGGCCAGATGGGCAATACGGCGAACGGTCGCCTGATCAACAGCCATAATGTCTCCTCAGAAGAGCCGAGCCTATAGCATCCAGCCGCCGGTGCGGGCAACGAAAGACGCCTCAGACGCTCAGCGTCTCGCCGATGGCAGGCACCCAGGTCTTCGGCTTGCCATTGAGCGCGGCGACGAACTCGCCCGGATCCTGGGCCAACATATCGAAGGTCCCGTAATGGCAGGGAATCGCCGTCTCGAAATCGAAATAGCGATGCACGGCCTCCGCCGCGATCCTGCCGCCCATGGTGAAGCGGTCGCCGACCGGCACAATGCCGATCTTCGGTCGATAAAGCTCCCTGATCAAAGCCATGTCCGAGAAAATCGCCGTATCGCCCATATGAAAGATCACCGGCCCCGCGTCGGGGGTAATGACGATCCCCATCGGCTCGCCAAGATAAATCGGCTTGCCATCCACGATCGTGCCGGACGAATGAAAGGCCGGGGTAAAGCTCACTTTGAAATCGTCGAGCGCGATCGTGCCGCCGATATTGCCCGGATTGATGTTCGACGCGCCCAGCCCGGCGAGGTAGACACACACTTCGAAGCTTGAAAGCAATTGCGCGCCGCTCGCCTTGGCGATTTCGACACTATCGCCGACGTGGTCGTCATGGCCATGCGTCAACAGGATGTGGGTCACGCCGGCGGTCACCGCCGCAAAATCGAGATGAAATTTCGGATTGCCGCGCAAAAACGGATCAACGAGGATGACCGAAGACCGGGTTTCGATCCGGAACGCCGAATGGCCGAGCCAGGTGATTTTCATGGGTAACTCCAAAACCGGACAAGCGCCGCTGCCCGTCGTGGCGCGCTGGGGGGGACATAACTCAATCTCCGTCCCGCGGCCACAACCCCGGCGCAACGGAGCCGTGTCCAAGGCATGAGCGAAGCAGGCGTTGCAATCGAGGACCTCGGACCCCGCCTCGCCCGCGGCCAGAGATTAATGGGGATCGATCTCGGCACGAAGACGATCGGGCTCGCGCTTTCGGATGTCGAACGCCGGCTCGCGAGCCCGCTGGAAACGCTGAGGCGGGGAAAGTTTTCCGTCGATGCGGATACTTTGCTCGCCCGCGCCCGGAAATTCGACGTTGCCGGTTTTGTCATTGGCCTGCCGCTCAATATGGATGGCAGCGAAGGCCCGCGCGTTCAGGCGACGCGCGCCTTCGTCCGCAATCTTATTCGTTTGACGGAAGCGCCGTTCGTCTTCTGGGACGAGCGACTATCGACAGCCGCCGTCACGCGGGCACTGATTGAGCAGGATGCCTCGCGCGCGAAACGTGCCGAAGTCGTCGATCGGATGGCCGCCGCCTATATCCTGCAAGGCGCGCTCGATCGCTTGAACACGCATCTTCGTGGCCTCTAGCGTCGTTTCTACTCCGCCACGCCGAGCGCCATTTCATCGATCTGCGCGAGCGGAAAGATCGCTTCGACCTGCGTGCCATGTCCGGCGAGTGGCGTGACGCTGAGCCGGCCGCCGCAGCCCTGAACGCGCTCGTTCATGCCGGTGAGGCCAAGGCCGCGCGTGGCCGTGTCACGGATACCGACGCCGTCGTCTTCGACGACCACGCGCAGAGCCTCGGCCGCAGCGACCCCGCCGTCGAAAGGAATATAATCGAGAAGCACCCGCGCCTTCGTTGCCTGCGCATGACGGAAAATATTGGTCAGGCTCTCCTGCACCACGCGATAGGCGGCAAGTTCAATTGCTTCGCCGACAAGATCGAAGTCATCATTAAGATCGAGCGAAATCTCGAGTTCTGGATGGGCCGCGCGCCAGGAGCCGACGAGCGTGCGTAGCGCCTCGGCGAGACCCAATTCATCGAGGCCCGGCGGGCGCAGCCGTTGCAGCAGGCGGCGCAGCAAGGTCTGAATTGCTTCCGCCTGCTCGCCGATGGAGGTGACATTCTGCCTGATGACAGGCGCCGCCGGCAGGGAGCCGCTCAGCGCGCTGACATTCGCGCGGATGCAGAACAGGGGCGGACCCATCTCGTCGTGGAGATCGCGAGCGATCTGGCCACGCTCCTCCTCCTGCACGCGCATCATCTGATGAATCAAGCGATGGTTCTCGGCACTGACCTTGGCCAGATTGACGGCGAGTCCGTTGATCTTGTTTCCGATGTCAACGAACTCTGGCGGCCCGCGCGGCACGAGTTTGATTTCGGTATCGCCGCGCGCCAGCCGAGTGATCGCATTGCCGACATCGGCGATCGGCGCAATGGCGCGGCCGACGAGAAGCAGGATCAGCCCGAAAAGACAAACCCCAAAAGCGAGCGTCGTCGCGGCGACCGAACACACCTCACCCCAAATTTCAGTGACCTCGTTCGTCGGGTTGGCGGCGATGACGATGTCGCCGTAATTGCGGCCATGGATCGTCGCTGGAACGATGGTGACACTTGGGCGCTGCTGAAACAGGTTCAGGAACCACGCCGGCGCACCGCCCGGCGGGCTTGTATATAAAGTGAGCGGCAGCGTCTGGGCCTGTGCATCATCAGCCGCGACCAGGATGCGCACATGCCGTAAGTCCTGCAATTGCGCGAGCAGGCGCCGCAGCGGCGGCTCGGGGTCGGGCGTTTCCTGCAAACTCGCAAGTGCCGTCTCGACCAATTCGCGCGCCAATACCTCGTCGCTTTCACCTTCCGCTGCAATGCGGGGCCATGCATTCCAGCCTATCAAGGCAAAATTGACCAGAAGCGAGAGAAAAAGCATGGCGCCAAGGAGAAGGTTCAAGCGCCAGCGCAACGAAAGTCTCTGCATTTTCATGCCCCCTTCCCACCGCAGCCCGACCCTGCACTCATGTTCGGCACTGGAAAGCCCAAACCTTCCTCCTGAATTCGGGAGTATTTGCTATGGCAAGCGTGATATTTTCCATGCGGAAAAGCATAGACGTCCGAATTGTCCTGCTAACCGTCTAAGATATCAGCGAAAATCGTTGACGTATATTGTCCGGGATCGCAAGATCGCCACCATTCCAAGCCGGATCGGAGAAAATGAAGATTCTCATCGTCGATGATCATCCCGTCATCCTTTCAGGATGTCGCGCGATGCTCTCGCCATACTCGGATTTTGAAGCATTCGATGCGCTCGATGCAACGCAAGCCTACGATGAATACGTCGAGAAACGACCTGATGTCGTCGTGATTGACATCAACCTGCCCGGCATGTCGGGATTTGCGCTCACGCGCCGGATTCTCGACTTCGACCCGCAGGCGAAGATCATCATTTTCACGATGAATGACGATCCGATCTTTGCGGCACGTGCGATCGAAAACGGCGCCAAAGGCTATATTGGCAAATGCGAAGATCCTGCGCGTTTCGTCGCCGCCATCCGCGCTGTCGCAGAAGGCCAGACCTTCCTGCTGCCTGAAATGGCGCAAAAGCTGGCGTTCCTCGATCCGCGGCGGCGGGATTTTTTGACCGGCCTCAATCCGCGCGAATTGGAAATATTGCGGCTGCTCCGCAGCGGCAAAAGCATGGCTGAGATCGCGGGTATCATCAACGTGTCTTACAAAACGGTCGCGAATTCCTGCGCTGTCTTGAAGCGCAAACTCGGTGCCCGCACGCCGCTCGATCTCGTCCGTATCGCGGTGGAAAATAAACTGGCGTGATCTCTCCCCGGGCTTGCCGGAGAGAGATCTGTATCAAATCCTACCAGCCACTCTGATCGTTCTGATATTGCGGGTAGCCGTTCTGGTATTGATTGTGGGTTGGACCCCACCAATCGTTGCCATTGTTAGGCGCATAGCCATAATTGCCGTAGTCGGGACTGTAGCCGTAGCCGTTATAGCCAGCCGGCGCGTAGTACGAGTCGGGGCTATAATAGCCGTAGCCATAGGGATAACCGGTCGCGACGGCCGTAGCAGTGCCCAATGTCGAACCGACAACAGCACCAGCCGCGACGACCGGGCCATCATCGCGATAGCCGTTATCATACCCGTCGCGATAATATCCTTCCTGCTGATAACCATAGTCATGGCGCTGCGGCGTCGAATAGCGATAGTACATTGCGCGGTGCATTCTGTGATGAATCGTCTGGCTGCCAGCCGGTTGTGACCAATCCTGCGCCGATGCCGCGCCAGCGGACCCGACCGCAAGCGCGCCGGCCAATGCCAAGCTCGCAAGCTTCGTTTTGTTTTCTCGTAGCATTTAAGCCTCCTTTTCTTTCAGGCGATGCGCAGCCGCTACCGACCGCGCTCGTTTGCCAGACCGACTTACGCCGAACGACAAGAATCGTTCCGAGCACGGCGGAGGCGTGGCGCGAAAAAAAATGGCGCCGCACAGAGAGTGCGGCGCCAAATAATTGAGAGATAAAAGAAAAGCCGACGCTTATTCTAGCACAAGATTGCGCGGATTGCCGGCAGCCCAGGCCTCGATGTTGTCGACGAGCTGGTTGGAAAGCCCCGTCATCGCTTCGACACTAGCCCACGCGACGTGCGGTGTGATCAGCAGGTTCGGCAGATCGGCATCAAGCAGGACATTGCCATTCTTTGGCGGCTCGACCGTCAACACGTCGAAACCCGCGCCGCCGATCTCGCCCGATTTCAACGCCTCGGCCAAAGCCTTTTCGTCGACAAGGCCGCCACGCGCGGTGTTGATGAGAATAGCATCGTTCTTCATTTTCTTGAGTTCAGCGGCGCCGATGACGTTGCGCGTCTGCTCGGTGAGCGGACAATGCAACGAAATGACATCGCTCTCGCGCAACACCGTATCGAGATCGACCTTGCCGGGGAAATCGTAGAGATCGGTGGCGATGACCTTCATGCCCAAAGCCTCGGCGCGCGCGCCGACCGATTTGCCGAGCGCGCCATAGCCGATGAGGCCCAGAGTCGAACCGGCAATGTCGCGGATCGGGTGATCGAAATAGCAGAATTGGTTGATCGTCTGCCATTTGCCACGGCGCACGTCCTGGACATAGGGAACGAGACTGCGGCGCAGCGCGAAGATCAACGCGAGTGTATGTTCGGGCACCGTGTTGTCGGCATAATTGCGGATGTTCGAAACAATGATGTTGTGTGCCTTGCAATAGGCCTTGTCCACGCAATCGGTGCCGGTCGCGGCGACAGCGATCAATTTCAGCTTCGGCAGCTTTTCGAGGCTCGCGGCGCGGACCTGCACCTTGTTGATGATCGCGATGTCGGCGTCGGCCAGACGCTCAACCACCTGGTCGGCGACCGTCTCCTCGTATTCCTTGTAGCTATGCGGAAAATTCGGCTGTCGCACGGGGACGCCGATTGTCGCACGGTCGAGGAAAACGATATTGTAATGCTTTGTGTCGGCCACGGGCGCCTCTCCTTTTCGCCTTTCCTTATGTGTGCCGGCCGTGAACGTCAATTCCGGACCCCACCTTCGGCATTTTGGGGCCCTGCGCCGGCATTTTCGGGCCGAATGCCGGAGGCGTCACATTCCATTCGCAGATGCGAAAATCGTGATGGCGCTGTTCAAGATCGACGTGCAGATGCGTCTCGTGAAACACGTCGCCGCCGGGGCCGAGAACGGTCCTGAAACGGGTGCAAGCGGTCGCTCTGATCTGCGTCAGGAATACTGGTTGTGGGGCGTCCTTTTCGATCAAAATTGTCTGCCCGTTGCGCAGAACAAAACCGCGCAGATCAAGGGCATTGCCCTTGGCGTGTTCGCTGAGTTTGGCGCGGACCAAATGGTCGCGGTTGCGGCATTCATAACCGTTCGATCCGAGAATTTTGGCCAGACCGCCAGCAGGCTTCAACGCCGGCGCGACATCCTCACGGAACCACGTGCCGAGCGTCTCAGCTAAATCGCAACGGATCAGCGATGGCGGCTCGAACGGCACTTTCGTCCCGTCCTTGAGGATGACGGCGGACAACGTCACGGGCGTCGCAATGCCGCAACCATTGGGACCGCTAACGGCTGTTGCGGCTGCGACGACAATTTCTTTGCTTTGCAGCACGGCGGGACATGTCGGATCAGGCGCGGGGACAAACGGCGCGGGCGCTGCCGCGACGGGCGCAGGTGCCACCGGAGGCATTGGCAGCACCGGCACGGGATTGGCGGGCCGAAGATCGCCAGGACGTGCGGGCGGCAACGGCGGGCCATCCTGTTCGACTAAATCGCTTGGTCGCAGAGGAGGCACCGGCGCCGCCGCGAAATGGCGCGCCGCTAAGCCGTCGGTGAAGAGCCCGGACAGAAGAAGCGCCAAAAGAAAAGCCGGACACATCCGCATCCGGCTTAAACGCGGCAAATCGCCTAAGGCTGCTTCAAATTATAATTGCTTCAGCAAAGCTTCGGCGCTCGACACATCGGCTTTGCCGGATGCCTGCTCGATGTTGAGCTGCGTCACCACACCATCGTCGACCAGCATCGCGTAGCGTTGCGAGCGCAGACCAAGGCCGCGATCGGCGAGATCAAGCGTGAGACCAAGGGCCTTGGCAAAAACGGCGCTGCCATCGGCGAGGAAAACAAAGCCTTCGTGATCGGCGCCGAGCGATTTCGCCCAGGCGTTCATCACGAAAACATCGTTGACCGACGTGACCGCGATTAGAGCGACGCCTTTATCATGCAGATCACCCTCCTTTTCGACAAAGCCCGGAACGTGATTCAGCGAACACGTCGGCGTAAAAGCGCCCGGCACGCCGACAAGCGCAACACGGCGCCCGGCAAAAATCTCGTTTGTCGTGCGCGGCTGCGGACCATCGGCCGTCATCACGGTAAAAGTCACTTGTGGTAGCGCATCACCTATATTGATTGTCATATCCGCCTCTTCGCTTCGTCGCGGCCGAAATTAGCCGTTCCAGCGGCAATCTCAAGCCAGCAGGAGCGGAAGTTTTCTCAAGTTGCCGTGTGACGACGATGCATTTGATTATTCGAGCGAAGCGGCGGCGGCACCTTCAAAATTAAGCATCGTTAATTTCGGAACAAGCCTTGGGGGCACACGTTCGCTAGACAGCCGGTGGTTCCGGCAATCGAAGTCCATTTAGATGGGAGAACATTATGGCGAATACGACCTCGAACCGTGGCTTCGCTTCGATGGATGAAGAGAAGCAACGTGAGATCGCACGCAAAGGCGGCGCCAGCGTCCCCGCTGAAGAACGCAGCTTTTCGCGCGATCACGCGCTCGCCGCGGAGGCTGGCCGGAAGGGCGGCGCAAGCGTGCCCGATGAAAAGCGCAGCTTCTCTCAAAACCACGAGCTTGCATCTGAGGCTGGACGCAAGGGTGGCCAGATGTCCGGTGGCAATTTCGCGAACGATCGCGAACGCGCAGCGGAGGCTGGACGCAAGGGCGGCGAAGCTTCGCACGGCAGCCGCCATTAACTCAGCGACGAGTCGATCTTTGATGGCAGCCGGGATCAGCAATCCCGGCTGCCAATCATATTTCAAGGTGCCTTCAAAAATTCCAAGGCAAAGCGAAGGTCATCGACGAGTTCGCGAAACGCGTGCTCTTTTTCGTCAGAATCACGAAGGCGCAAAATCGCCGATGGATGTGTGGTCGCAAGAACCCGCCATGGCTCGATGTCCAAAATTTGCCGCCGCACGCGTGAAAGCACGACCGGCTTGCCCTTTAGCGAACTCGTGGCCGTGACGCCAAGCGCGACGATAAGTTTGGGGCGAACGATCTCCAATTCGCGATCAAGCCACCAGCGGCATGCTTGGATCTCGCCGCGCGTCGGCTGCTTATGCAGCCGGAACTTGCCGCGCTGCTCATGTTTGAAATGTTTGACGGCATTTGTGACGTAACAGGCGGCGCGGTCGAGGCCGGCCTCGGCGAGCGCACGATCGAGCACCTGCCCCGCTGGACCGACGAAAGGTTGGCCGGCGAGATCTTCCTTGTCGCCAGGCTGTTCACCGACGAGCATGATCGCAGCGTTTGCCGGGCCTTCGCCGAAGACGACCTGCGTCGCATCGCGATAAAGCGGACAGCGCGTGCAATGCGCGGCCTCTTCGGCAGCGTCGTGCAGGCGGTGCGCGAGGTTCGCGCGTGTCATGCGGCGCGATCCTCATGGCCCGTGGCAACGCCGAGTTTTTTCATCAGCGTCAGGGCGTCGGTCGGCGCGCGCAATTTATCGGTATTATCGAAGAAGACAAAAACATCACGAGGCTTCGGCGGCTGCCCATGCGCCGGCGCGGCGAACTCGCCATTATGCATGGCTATGCCGGAGGTCCATTTGCGGATTCGCGCGGCCCATTCGTCGAGCGCCGCATCGTCATAGCCGCTTCGATAAAGCTCGGTCGATCCATGCAGCCGGCAATAGACAAAATCGGCGGTCAAATCCATGAGGCGCGGCCATTCGACGGTGTCCGCACAGACAAAGGCGACATCATGCGCGCGCAGGAGATCGACGAAAGCCGCATCGACAAAGCTCTTATGGCGAATCTCGACGGCGTGCCTGATGGGACGCACGGCATCCGTCTTTAACCAGGCGCGGCCTTTGAGATGATCGTCATGCCGATGCGCTAGGGCCGACGCAGCCGCCGTATCGTGCGGCAGATGTCCAAGAAATTCAGCGAACCGATCTCGGTCGAACTGGAAGCTAGGCGGAAATTGCCAGAGGATCGGGCCGAGCTTCGACCCAAGCGCAAGCACGCCGGAGGCAAAGAAATTCGCAATCGGAATGAGCGCATCGCGCCCGCGTTTGACATGCGTGATGAAGCGCGGCGCCTTGACCGCGAACAAAAAGTCATTCGGCACCTGCGACGCCCAGGCGCGGTACGCATCCGGCCTTTGCAGGCCATAAAAGGTGCCGTTGATCTCGATGGCGCGGAAAAATAAACTCGCATACGCGAGTTCCTGCTTTTGCAGCAGGCCTTTTGGAAAGAACTGGCCGCGCCACGGCGCATAGGTCCAGCCGGAAATTCCGATCCTGATGTCCCCGTCCTGTCCCATCTCCACCACCAAAGTCGCGCAATTGCGTAGCTGGAGAATGCACGACGGGCTATTTTGCTCCCGACGTCGAAGCCTGCGTCGGCAGATCGAGATCCGCGCTGAAGACGTAAGACTGCGCCGCCGTCGTCAAGGTTAGCTGTGTTGAGATGCGCGGCGATAGGCCCTGCAAGGGCTGCTGAACAGCGACGAGAGAAAAACGCCGCACCGAAAGCCGATGCGTTTCGATGTCCCAGCCATTGGGCGCCTCGGCGAAAAGGTCGCTCGGCTCGGGACCCTTCCAATCGAGAAACCACGTCGGCCGCGCCGCAGCCGGATCGGCCGTGATCACAAATTTTTGCGCGGCTGCAGCTTTTGTAAGTGGAAGAGGCACGCGCGCCGCGGCCGCGGCGATGAGTTGTTCAGCATCGCTGGCGCCCGTTTGCGGCAATTCCAGCTCTGTGACACCTTTGGCCGGCAGGCAGATGTTATCGCAAACGGCGTAATCCAACGTGAGCCGCAGATGCACCGGCTTTGCCGGGTCACGCGCCGCAACCGCGATCGGAAACGTGACGCCGCCGCGATAACCGAACGCCTCGAGGCCCTGCTCATTGATCCGCAGCGGAGCCGGATAAGCGACGTCGGCTGCGGCGAGATTCGTTGAACCCTGGAACGAGAACGTGGGCGGCACGCCCGCATCGCCCGGTTGACGCCAATACGTGACCGCTGCTCCGGCAAGCTTTATCTCTACAGCGGCTGTATAGCGCCCGTGCCCGCGCGCCGTGCCGGCGATCAGCCGCATCTGCGCTTTATCGCTCGCGGTGCCGGACCAGGCACTCGAAAAGGGCGCGGAGGAATCAGGCTTCAAGGAATCAGGCTTCAGGGAATCAGACCTGGCGGCAAGCGCCACGAGGCAGAAACCTATCCCTAGCCCCCAAAAAAGAGGATGGCAAAAGCCCGGCGCCTGCGCCAACATGGGCTTGGAACCTAGGGAACAAAGATTACGTAGGAGTCTTCCGACCACGAGCGCGTTTTCCTTTTTGCCAATTTCACATTGGCAAAAGATGAAATTGTGGCTTTCGGAACCTATTTGTTCCTTATCTGGCAAGAGTCTTAATGATGGCGACAGCGAAAGCGAAGGGTAAAGATAACGAATATCTCGACGGGCAATTCCTCCTGGCAATGCCCGGAATGGCGGATGACCGTTTCGCCCGTAGCGTCGTTTATCTTTGCGCGCATTCCGACGAAGGCGCGATGGGCATCGTCATCAACCGCCGCGCGCCCAGCCTCAATTTTCCCGAACTTCTTATTCAGCTTGAAGTCATCAAGCCGGACGAAGCAATCCAATTGCCTATGCAGGCAGGCGCGGTTCCGGTTTTGCGCGGCGGCCCGGTCGAAGCCGGCCGTGGCTTCGTGCTCCACTCAAATGATTTCTATATCGACAATTCGACGCTGCCGATCGACGGCCGCGTGTCGCTGACGGCGACAGTCGATATTTTGCGCGCGATTGCTAACGGCTCCGGCCCCGATCGCGCAATTCTTGCGCTTGGTTACGCCGGCTGGTCGCCCGGCCAATTGGAAGACGAGATGCAGAATAACGGCTGGCTCACCTGCCCCGCAGATGCATCGCTTATCTTCGACACGCCGCTCGAAGACCGCTACGGGATGGCGATGCGCAAGATCGGCATCGATCCTGGCTTTCTTTCGGCCGACGCCGGCCACGCCTAATCCTAAGCCGCTGCCTGCGCCGCGCCGACCAGCTTACGGGCCTCGCTCGCGCTCATCGGATGGCCGAAGACATAGCCCTGTGCGAATTCGCAACCAAGCTGGTAGAGCTCGATCGCATCAGATTCGGTCTCAGCGCCCTCCGCGACGATGTCCATGCCGAGATCGTGCGCCAAAGTCACAATAGAGCGAAGAATGACAGGGCGCGCGCCCTTGCGATTGTGCTGCACGAACGAACGGTCGATCTTGATCGTATCGAAGGGGAATCGCTGCAGATAAGCCAGCGAGGAATATCCGGTGCCGAAGTCGTCGAGTGAAAGCCCCGCGCCGAATTCATGGATGCGGTGAAGAATCTGCGCCGCATATTCGGGATTTTCCATCACCAGGCTTTCGGTCAATTCGAGCTTCAGCGTGCCGCGCGCGATCTTCCAGCGTGAAAGCACAGCGCGTACGTCCTGCAAGAGATCGTGACGCAGCAATTGACGCGACGAGATGTTGACGCTGGCGAAAAGCGGCGGATCGAGATCAAGCGCCGATTGCCAGGCCGCAAGTTCGCGCGCCGTGCGCTCCATCGCAAAAAGACCGAGATCGACAATGCTGCCCGTCTCTTCCGCAACCGGAATGAATTCGGACGGGCTGAGACGTCCGAGCCGCGGATGATCCCAGCGCAGTAAAGCCTCGAACCCGGCGACTGTGCGATCCTCAAGCCGAATGATCGGCTGAAATAGAATCTGCATCTCGCCGCGATCGAGCGCGCGGCGCAAATCGGTCTCAAGCGTCAGCCGATCCGACCGAACTGTGCGCATTGAGGGGCGGAAGACTTCGATGCGATTGCCGCCGTTGCGTTTGCCATGGCGCACCGCGATCTCGGCATCGTTGAGCATATCCTCGCGATTGGCGTGCAATTGCGGGTCGAATAGAGCGAGACCGATCGAAGCCGTAAGGGGCACCTCGGTCTCGCCGAAGGAGACCGGGGTCGAGACCGCGCGGCGCACGACATTGGCAATGGCGATAATATGGTCTGTCTCACTCTCGGAAATCACAACGGCAGCGAACTGATCGCTGCTCAGCCGCGCGAGCGTATCCTGCGGCTTCAAGATGCGGCCAAGCCGGCGCGCGACCGTCAGCAAAATTGAATCGCCAGCCGAAAAGCCGATGGTCTCGTTTATATGTTTGAAACGGTCGATGTCGATGCAGATGACAGTCGGCCGGATCAGCGCGTCGGTTTGCGAAAGTTTGAGCGCGGCGTCGAGCCGGTCGAAGAACAATTCGCGGTTAGGCAGGCCAGTCAGATTGTCGTTGACGGCATCGTGCAAAAGCCGCGTCTGCGCCGTCTTCTGTTCGGTGATGTCGGAGAGCGTGCCGATGACGCGGATGACTTCACCTTCCGGTCCGGTCACCGGACGCGCCTTGAGCAAGAACCAGAAATAATGCCCGTCGGCGGCGCGCAGCCGGAATTCCTGATTGATCCGCCCGCGTCTTTGCTCGAGCATCGTGTCGAGGCTGGCGCGGTAGCGATCGCGCTCGAATGGATGCAGGACATCGAGCCATTTCGAAGCCGCGCCCTCAAGCTCGCTGTGATAAAGCCCGAGCTGCGTTTCGACCTCGGGACTGACATACACACGGTCGGAGTTGACGTCCCAATCGAAGATTGTGTCGCCGCATCCGGTGAGCGCCAATGCCTTGCGCTCGGAATCGTTGATCGCGCCATAGCCGAGACCGCCGCCCGCGAAGGCGTTCTGCATCACCGTGAACCCGATTAACATCACGATCAGGACCAGACCGCCAATCAGCGCAGGTGACACAAGGTCGTTGGTGAGCGAACCCGTGACGGTGAAACCCGCGGCGACCACCCAGACGAGCAGCAAAAACCAGGTCGGGATCAGCATCACCGCGCGGTCATACCCATGCGTCGAAAGATAGAGCACCAGGATGAAGCCGACCGCGGCGATGGTCGCGAGCGAAATCCGCGCAACGCCGGCCGCAATCGGCGCATCGAAGATCGCGAGCCCGATCAAGGCGACGAGAAATGCCAGCCACGCCATCGCCACATGCGAGGCGCGGACATGCCAACGATTGAGATTGAGATAGGCGAAGAGGAAGACCAGCAGCGTCGCGGCCAGCGAGGTTTCGGCACCGGCGCGCCAGATACGATCGGCCTGTTCCGATGTGTCGAAAATCTTGTCCCAGAAACCGAAGTCGATGCAGACGTAAGCCAGCACCGCCCAGGCCAGCGCCGCGGCGGCGGGAAAGATCACCGCGCCTTTGACTACGAAGACGATCGTCAGGAAGAGCGCGAGAAGGCCGGCAACGCCGATGACGATGCCCTTATAGAGCGACAGGCTAGTGAGCTTGTCTTTGTAGGCGTCCGGTTGCCAAAGATAGAGCTGTGGGAGACCGGCGGAGCGTAACTCTGCGACATAGGTCACTGTCGTGCCCGGGTCGATCGTCAGGCGGAAGACATCGGCATCGGCGCTTTCGATGCGCTCCGGCGGAAAGCTCTGGCTCGCGGTAATTGCCGAAATGCGCGACGCGCCGAGGTCAGGCCAGATCACACCCGAGCCGACAAGCCGGAAATGCGGCGCAACGACAAGCCGCTCAAGCTGCTCGTCCGTATCATTGGTCAGCGCGAAAACAATCCAGTTGGGATGCGAGCCGGGTTCGAGCGCGCGAACCTCGATGCGCCGGACAATGCCGTCGGACCCTGGCGCGGTTGAGACCAATAGACGGTCGCCTTGGGCGCCGTACCGTTCAACCGCCTTGGTGAGATCGATCGCCGTCGCGTCGAGCGGAATACGCACAGATTCGATGGCGTGGGCCGGCGCGACCTCCAACATCAGAAGCGCAACGACGAGCAAGGCCGGATACCGGCACACCAAATTCCATACGCGTGAAGCCAGCGACATTTTTCTCCACTCAGCCACGGTCGCGCCGCGTCACTCGCAAGGGCAGCGGGTCGGTTTCGAGAAGCGCATAAAGCAGATGGTCTTGCCAAAGCCCGTTGATGCGCAGATAGGCGCGCGCCAGCCCTTCCCGCTTGAAGCCGACGCGTTCCAAAAGTTGAATCGATACCGCGTTATGCGGCAGGCAAGCGGCCTCGATCCGATGCAGGCGCAGGGACGTGAAGGCATAGCCTGTCATCGCCCTTACTGCCCGCGACATGAATCCCCTGCCCGCGTAGGGCATTCCCATCCAATAGCCAAGCGTTGCAGATTGCGCGACGCCGCGTTTCACCTGGCCAAGCGTCAGACCGCCGACAAGCCGGTCATCGTCATCGCGAAAGATGAAGAACGGATAGGCCTCATCGTTCGCCATTTCCTGCAAATTGCGACGCAACCTGCGGCGGAACGATGTGCGGGTCAGGTCGTCCCCGGGCCACGTCGGCTCCCAGGGCGTCAGGAAGGCACGGCTCTTTTCACGCAGATCGGACCAGGCCTCATAGTCGCGCGGCTCCGGCGGACGCAGAAAGACGCCCTCGCCGCGGACGAAATTGCTGATCTCGCTCGGCGCTCCGAGCCGGAACAGGGCCAACCGATCCTCCCTCAAGCGCCGCCGACGAGTTCGCGAATACGATCCGGCGTATGGACCTTGGCTACGGGCCCGACGGCTGCCACCGTCGGCACCGTGCGTAAGGCCGCCGCGCCCGCTGCGCGGATCTCGCTTACCGTCAGATTATCGATTCTCGCCAGAATTTCGTCTCGGCTCAGCACCCGGCCATAAGCCAGAATCTGGCGCGCGATCTGCTCCGAGCGGGCAGTCGAGGATTCAAGCGCCGTAAGCTGCGAGACTTTCATCTGGGCCTTCGCGCGGTCGATTTCAGCTTCGCTCAAATCTTCCGCTGCCTTCGCCAAACATTCAAGAGCCACGGGCACGAGTTCGCGGACTTGCGCCTTGCTCGTTGCGCCATAAAAGCCGAAGAGGCCGGTGTCGGCATAGCCCCAATGAAAGGAATAGACCGTATAGGCAAGCCCGCGGTTCTCGCGAACCTCCTGGAAAAGCCGTGAAGACATGCCGCCGCCGACCGCATTGGTGAAAACCTGCAGCGCGTAATAGCCAGGCGCCGCATAAGACAGGCCTTCAAAGCCGATCACGACATGCGCCTGCTCGAGACGGCGGCTCAAGCGTGTATCGCCACCGAGATAACGCGCCGGCGTCACCGCCTCCCCGACCTGCGCCGACATATTGGCAAAGCGCGCTGCGGCGGCGTCCACAATCTGCGCGTGATCCAGAGCGCCAGCGGCGCCGATCGTCGTGACACCACTGCGATAATGTTTGGCAAGATAGTTCGAGATCATCGAGCGATCGAACGCCTTGACGTGTTCCGGCGTACCGAGAATGGGCCAGCCGATCGGCTGCTCGGGAAAGGCCGCAGCATTGAAAAGATCGAAGACAAGATCGTCCGGCGTATCCTCGACTGCGCCGATCTCCTGAAGGATGACCTCTTTTTCGCGTTCGAGCTCGTCCTTGTCGAAGACGCTGTCCGTCAGAATGTCCGCCAGAATATCGATGGCAAGCCCCGCATCGCTCGCGAGCATGTGA
This sequence comes from Methylovirgula sp., assembly GCF_037200945.1. Classification (NCBI taxonomy): domain Bacteria; kingdom Pseudomonadati; phylum Pseudomonadota; class Alphaproteobacteria; order Hyphomicrobiales; family Beijerinckiaceae; genus Methylovirgula; species Methylovirgula sp. The sequence continues at coordinate 2,016,279 of NZ_JBBCGP010000001.1, read as the reverse complement.
GCATAATAGGCCGTCTGCTCGACACCCGTCGCGGCGTTAAGATCGCCACCAGCGCTCTCGATCTCTTCAGCAATGTCGCGGGCCGAGCGGCGCCGCGTGCCTTTGAACGCCATATGTTCGAGTAAATGCGAGAGGCCGCGTTCGCGCGGCCGTTCATGCCGCGAGCCCGCCGCCACCCAGACGCCGAGCGAGACGGTTTCGAGATGCGGCATCCGGTCGGTGACGATGCGCAGGCCCGACGGCAGGGTCGTGATTTCGACGCTCATGACGCCGCCCTTCGCGATGCAGTGCCGCCTTGCAAACGCCCGCGGATGAAATCTTCGATCGCGTGCTGATCGTTGGGCAGGACATCGAAATACTCGGGCCGCGTTTCGAGATCGGCGAGATGCGCCGGCAGCGGTGGATGCTGGCCGGTTGCGGCTTCGATGGCGGCGGGGAATTTCGCCGGATGCGCGGTGCCAAGTACGATCGCAGGCACATTGGGATGCGCGGTCAGGGCTACGCGCGCGGCGCCAACGCCGACAGCGGTGTGTGGATCAATCAATCTCTGCGTCTCGCGCCAGACACGCGCGATCTCCTCACTTGTCTCAGTTTCACCGACCCGGGCGGCATCGAATTCGGCACGGACTGCCGCGAGCGGCGCGGCGGCGACCGAAAAGCCGCCGGATTGCTGCAACGAATTCATCAACCCGCTAACGGCCGAGGCATCACGGCCATAGGCCTCGAACAAAAGCCGCTCGAAATTCGAGGACACCTGAATGTCCATTGACGGCGACAATGTGGCTTCGACGCGCCCCGTCTCATAACGGCCGGTGTTCAACGTGCGCACGAGAATGTCATTAGAATTCGTCGCGATGACCAACCGCTCGATGGGCAGGCCCATTTTTTTCGCGATCCAGCCGGCGAGAATATCGCCGAAATTGCCCGTCGGCACGACGAAGGAAACAGGCCGGTGCGGCGCGCCGAGCGCCACCGCGCTCGTGAAATAATAGACGATCTGCGCCATGACGCGCGCCCAATTGATCGAATTGACGCCCGCGAGCGCAAACTCCTGACGAAAGCGTTTGTGGGCGAAAAGCGCCTTCACCATGTTTTGCGCATCGTCGAACGTGCCGTCGATGGCGATCGTATGAACATTGGCGGCGGCAATGGTCGTCATCTGCCGGCGCTGCACGTCGGAGACGCGGCCATTCGGGTAGAGGATAAAAACATCGACCTCGGGCAAGCCCTGAAAGGCGGCGATGGCGGCGGCGCCGGTATCGCCCGACGTCGCGCCGATGATGGTCGCGCGCTGGCCCCGCGCGGCCAGTACATGCTGCATGAGCCGGCCAAGGAGCTGCATCGCAAGATCCTTGAACGCCAAAGTCGGGCCGTGAAATAATTCGAGCAGGAAGAGATTGTCGCCCAGCTGCGAGAGCGGCGCGACCGCGACATGATCGAACCCGGCATAGGCCGACGCGATCATCTCGCGCAGCACCGAGCGTTCGAGCGTTCCGGCGACGAATGGCCAGATGACGGCTTCCGCCACAGCAGCATAAGGTTGGCCCGCGAAAGCGGCGATTTCAGCCGTCGAAAACTCCGGGTAGGATTTCGGCAGGTAGAGGCCGCCGTCCTCGGCGAGACCGGTGATCAGTGCATCGGTGAATGAAAGCACGGGCGCAGCGCCGCGCGTCGAAATGTAATCCACTTTCCGGCCTGGGTTGTCGCGATTCCGGGGTGGTTTAGCACAAAACCGCGGCTGCGGGGATTTTTGCGGCGTTGGCCTTGATTGCCAAGCTCACGCTTAACCTTTTGCTTCTGCGCGCCTTTCGCGCCATGTCCGCAAAAGATAACCGCCCACGACAATCCACAGGCCACCCGCGATGCCGAACCAGGTCAAGGCGTATTCGAAGTGGTTGTTCGGAATATTGACGCCATTCAGGCTGCCGGCTGGCCAGCCTCCGGCAATCGCGGTCTTGTCCTCATCGACAACGAACCGCGCTGCATGCGTAAGGCCGGAATGCGCCGCGATCGCCAAAGGATCGCGCGTAAAGTAGAGCCCCTTCGCGGGATCGTCGGCGGGCGTGAAAAAATTGCGCGACTGCGGTGGACGCATGAGCCCGGTGACGGTGACGTCACCTTCTATCTCGGTTTTGGGGCGCGCACTTTTCGCGGCCAGCGCCGCCGGCACAAAACCGCGATTGACGATCACCTGATCGCCGGAGGCAAGAACCAAGGGCGTCAGGACAAGATAGCCGGGCCCCACGTCACCGGGACCACTGGTATCAAACACCAGCACTTCCTTGGCATTGTCGAAATGGCCGCGAAGCGCGACGTGCTGATATTCGTAATCTTCCGGCTTGAGACGCGGCCAGCTCGCGGGATCAGGCAGCTCTTGCGGCGCTGCCGCACTGCGTGCCGCGATCCGCGCAATCAGCTCTTCCTTCCAAGTGAGGCGATGCAATTGCCAGACGCCGAGGCCGACGAGAAGCGCCGTCGCGGCAAAGGCAAAGAGCAAAGGGACGACGAGGCCCTTGCGTGCTGACGCGGGCATCGCGCGTCTAGCTTTCGAGCCGGCCGAGCTCGGCCTTATTGCGATATTGCAGCGCCAGCAGAATACCCTTCAGCGGCCGCAAAAGCCCGAGGCAGACGATGATCGTCAACGGTAGGAAGATAACGAAATAGACCCAATAGGGCGGCTCGTAGAGAACCTCGATCAACAGAGCGAGGCCGACAATCAGAAAGCCGGCGAAGAGCATGACGAACACCGCCGGGCCATCGCCGGCATCGGCGAAACCGTAGCTCAGGCCGCAGGCATCGCAGCCCGGCGCGACAGTCAGCAATTTGGAAAACATTTTGCCACTACCGCAGCGGGGGCAATGGCCGGCGATGCCAGCCCAAACCGTCGAGGCGACGGATCGCGTTTCGGGGCCGCTATTTTCGAGATGACTCATGGCGGCCTTGTGCGCCCGGCAGACGCCGGGCGCAAGCTTTTCGCAAACTTAATGTTCGAACGGACCGCCCCAGGATCCCCACACATAGATGCAGGAGAAGAGGAACAGCCACACGACGTCAACGAAATGCCAGTACCAGGCGGCAAATTCGAAGCCGAGATGGCGCTGCGGTGTGAACTGGCCGGCAAGCGCACGCAAGAGGCAGACGATCAGGAATATCGTGCCGATGATGACGTGGAAGCCGTGGAAGCCTGTCGCCATGAAGAAGGTCGAACCGTAGATCGACCCCTTAAAGGCAAACGGCGCGTGAGCATATTCGTAGGCCTGCACGCAGGTGAAGGAAATGCCGAGCAGAACCGTCAGGATGAGGCCGTTGACGAGGCCCTTGCGATCGTTGTTGAGCAACGCGTGATGCGCCCACGTCACCGTCGTGCCGGAGGTCAGTAGGATCAGCGTGTTGAGCAGCGGCAGATGCCAGGGGTCGATCGATTCGATGCCCTTCGGCGGCCAATGACCGCCAGTGAAAGTCTGGCGCGCATATTCGATCGCCTCGTTCGGGAACAGGGCCGCATCGAAGAACGCCCAGAACCAAGCGACGAAGAACATGACCTCGGAGGCGATGAAGAGAATCATGCCATAGCGCAGGCCAAGCGAGACGACAGGCGTATGCACGCCCGGCGTTTGCGCTTCCTTGATGACGTCAAGCCACCAGTTCGCCATGACGAACAGCACGCAAATCACGCCGGCGAAGAAAACATAGCCGCCGGGCTTCACGGCGTCGATGGGGATCGACTTCATCCATAGGACGGCGCCGACCGCCATGAGAAAGGCGCCGAAGGCGCCAATGATTGGCCACGGGCTCGGATCGACTAGATGATATGGATGGGCGGGCTTGGCATGCGCATCAGACATTTCGTTCCCTCTCGTCTCTCCGGGGTTTGACACCCCTGCGGCTCCCTTGTCCCGTGCCGCGTTTCCTCGATCTATGCGTTATCAGAGTCGCGGTGGCGCGATGCCCGTGGCCTGGGCCAAAGGCTGTCCGTCATGCGCGGGGTAGAACGTGTAGGACAGCGTCACCTCATCGATGCCGCTCATCGTGTCATCTTTTTCCAACGCGGGGTCGAGAAAGAAGACGACAGGCATCTCAGCCGTTTGATGCGGACCGAAATGCTGCTCGGTGAAACAGAAGCAGGCGAGCTTGTCGAAATAGGCGCCGGTCTGGCCGGGCGAAACATTATAGACAGCGCGCGCCGCGATCTCGTGATCAGTGAGATTGGTGACCTTGTAGAACACTGTTGCGGTCTGGCCCGTTCGCACGCTCACCTGCAGGATTTCCGGCGCAAACGACAGCGCAAGGCCACGCCCGACATTGGCATCGAAATGCACCGTCATGATGCGTTTGCCCTCGGCCGTCGGGGCAACATGGCGCACCTGCGTCGTGCCGGCGAAGCCGGTCGCGGCACAGAAAGCGCGATAGAGCGGCACGGCGGCGAACGACATGCCCAACATGCCGATGGCGACGGCGAACACCGTAAAGGCGACAAAACCCTGACGCGCGCCTCGTGCGCGGCGTGGTGATGGGTCTTGTGAAGGAAGCGCCATGTCGGATCCTATATCGGCGGCTTGGTGACGCCGGGGCCGAATTTGACGATTGTCACGGCATAGAAAATCACAACAAGCGCGCCAACGACGAGACCGATGGCGATGTTGCGTAGCCGGCGGCTCCGCGCCTGCTCCGGCGTCAGAATCACGCCCTTCGGATCGAGATCGTACTTCATCACCGCATTGCCCCGATGACGAAGATCACGCGCTCGATCAGGATTTCGGCAAAAAGAACGTAGAGATAGACGATCGAGAACCAGAAGAGGCCCATCGCCGTCTTGGTAGCCACCTCACCATCACGCACACGAAAAACCCGGATCGCGCGGCGGACGAATTCGATGCCGAGCCCAAGAGCGATGATGCCGTAAACGATCGACACGAAGCCGAGCGCGTAAGGCAAAACGCCGACGCCGGCGAGGATCACGCTGTAGACCAGGATCTCAAGCCGCGTGTGGTCGGCGCCCTTGATGTTGGGCATCATCGGCACGCCGGCTTTGCCGTAATCGGTCGTGCGGGCCAATGCGAGAGCCCAGAAATGCGGCGGCGTCCACATGAAGATGAGCGCGAACAGAACGAGGGGCGCAATGGCGATATGACCCGTCGCGGCTGCGTAGCCGACGACCGGCGGCAACGCACCGGCGGCGCCGCCAATGACGATGTTCTGCGGCGTCGAGCGCTTGAGCCATATCGTATAGATCACGATGTAGAAGAAGATCGTGAAGGCCAGCAAAGCGCCGGCCAGGAGATTGGCGACGAGGCACAAAGTCCCGACCGCGAAGCCGGCGAGGATGAGGCCGAACGCCAGAGTCTCGGGCCGCGTAATGCGCCCCATCGGGATCGGCCGCTTGCTGGTGCGCCGCATCACCGCGTCGATATCGGCGTCGTACCACATGTTGAGCGCGCCGGAGGCACCGGCGCCAACAGCGATGCAAAGCAGCGACGCAAATCCGATGACGAAATTCACCGGATGCGGCGCGAGTAGAATTCCGGCGAGCGCCGTCACGACGACAAGCTGCATCACCCGCGGCTTGACGAGCGCGAGATAATCGCGCGGCTCGGCGGTGGAAATCGCCGCGAACCCGGATGCGCTGTTATCGTCGATAAGGCTCATTCTCACTCGATGCTTATGCGGCGGGCGGGATGAACTCCCGCCCTGCCTCAGATCAATGATCGCTGCCGACGATGCGCGGCAGAACCTCGTAGGAGTGGAACGGCGGCGGCGAACTCACCGTCCATTCGAGCGTCGTCGCACCAACGCCCCATGGATTATCGCCGGCGAGGCGCTTCTTCGCGAAGGCATCGAAGATGATGTAGAGGAAGAGGAGGACGCTGACGCCCGAGAGATAGGAGCCAAACGAGGAAACCTCGTTCCACAGCCGATATGCATCGGGATAATCGATGTAGCGGCGCGGCATGCCGGCGAGGCCGAGAAAATGCTGCGGGAAGAAGGTGACGTTCACGCCGATGAACATCATCCAGAAGTGAATCTTGCCGAGCGTCTCGTCGTACATGTAGCCGCTCATCTTCGGGAACCAGTAGTAGAAGCCCGCGAAGATTGCGAAGACCGCGCCGAGCGACAGAACGTAGTGGAAATGCGCCACGACGTAATAGGTCTCGTGCAGATAGCGGTCGATACCGGCATTGGCCAGCACGACGCCGGTCACGCCGCCGACGGTGAAGAGGAAGATGAACCCCGTCGCCCACAGCATCGGCACGCGGAACGAGATCGAGCCGCCCCACATCGTCGCAATCCAAGAAAACACTTTGATGCCGGTCGGAACCGCAATCACCATCGTCGCGAAAACGAAATAGCGTTGCGTGTCGAGCGACAGGCCGACCGTGTACATGTGGTGCGCCCAGACGACGAAGCCGACGACGCCGATCGCGACCATGGCATAGGCCATGCCGAGATAGCCGAAGATGGGCTTTTTCGAGAAGGTCGAAATCACATGGCTGACGATGCCGAAACCGGGCAGGATCAGGATGTAAACTTCAGGATGGCCGAAGAACCAGAAGAGATGCTGGAACAGGATCGGGTCACCGCCGCCTTCCGGCTTGAAGAAGGAGGTGCCGAAATTGCGGTCGGTCAACAGCATGGTGATGGCGCCGGCGAGAACCGGCAGCGACAGCACCAGCAGGAACGCCGTGACGAGAACCGACCAGGCGAACAGCGGCATCCGGTGCAGCGTCATGCCCGGGGCGCGCATGTTGAAGATCGTGGTGATGAAATTGATCGCACCGAGGATCGACGAAGCGCCGGCAAGATGGATCGACAGAATGACGAAATCCATTGCCGGACCGGGATGTCCCTGCTCCGAGAGCGGCGGATAAAGAACCCAGCCACCGCCGAAGCCCTTCATGCCCGGCGCGCCTTCCATGAAAAATGAGATGAAAAAGAGCGCGAAGGAGGCCGGCAGCAGCCAGAACGAAATATTGTTCATGCGCGGGAAGGCCATATCCGGCGCGCCGATCATCAGCGGCACGAACCAATTGCCGAAGCCGCCAATCAACGCCGGCATGACGACGAAGAAGATCATCGTTAGTCCGTGCGCGGTGATAAATACGTTATAGAGGTTCTTGGCGTAGTCGGTCGCCATGTCCGGCGGGGCGCCGTCGAAAATCCGTGCCAGAAACGGGAAGACCTGGAGGCCCGGTTCCTGCAATTCGGCGCGCATCGCAATCGACAAGGCGGCGCCGAAGACGCCGGCACAAATCGCGAAGATAATGTAGAGCGTGCCGATGTCTTTATGATTGGTCGAATAAAGGAAACGCCGCCATCCGGTGGGATGGCCATGTGCGTCATGCGCGGTCGCGGTCGTGCTCATCGTTGGTCCCCGGGAATCCTCGGTATTATTGGCTGTTTTGGCGCAAAAGCCTAGTTCCTCGCCGTTGGCGGCGACGCATCGGCGTAATGCGGCAAAGCATTAGCCGAGAATTTCTTCTTCGCGTCCGTCAGCCATGCCGCATAATCGGCATCGCTCACCACACGGAAGACGATCGGCATATACGCGTGATCTTCGCCGCACAGCTTGGAGCATTGGCCGTAATAGGTGCCGACCTGCGTGGCGCGGAACCATGTCTGATTCAGCCGCCCAGGCACGGCGTCGACGCGGACGCCGAAAGACGGCACCGTGAAGGAATGAATCACGTCGGTCGCTGTCACCTGGACAAGCACGGTCTTGTTGACCGGCACCACGGCGGCGTTATCGACGGCAAGCTGGCGCAAATCGCCCGGTTTCAGATCCTTGTCCGCCTTGATGTAGGAGTCGAAATCGAACCCATCGCTCGGATAGGAATAGCTCCAATACCATTGATGGCCGGTGACCTTCACAGTCATGTCGGTCTTCGGGATCACCAATTCATGATCGAGCAGGCGGAATGACGGGATCGCGATAAAGACGAGAATCAGCACCGGCGCGATCGTCCACGCGACCTCAAGGCCCGTATGGTGGGTCAGCACTGATGGCGTCGGATTGGCCTTCTCGTTGAAGCGGTAGACCACATAGAGGAGCAGCGCGCCGACGAAAATGCTGACCGCGAAAATGATCGGCGTCAGAATACCATTGTAGAAGAAGTGGATTTCCTCGGCGATCGGTGTCACCGGCGGCAGCATCCCCACTTGCCCGGGGAGCGCATAGCCATCAGCCAGAGCTGGCGCGGCAAAGAGCAGGGAAAGCAAGGAGGCGCCCAGAAGCGCGCGCGCGCCGTGACGTTTCAGCCAAAGGCCCGGATTATGCGAAAAGCTCATGAATTTTCGTCGCTCCCCTGCCCACCATTATCGCAAGTCCTCGCCACCGGCCCCGCGGCGCGAGCGTGTGGGTTGAATAGTTCAAAACCACAAAGCTTTATTTCGCGCAACTCGACTTTTCGCAAGCCATTACGCAAATTTGACACGGCACGGCCAGTTTGGGCATTTGGCCCGCCCTATGCGGCGGCGCAACATGTAGGCGACAGCACCGGGCGAATTTATTCGGCGCCGTCCGCGCCTCAGCCCTGCCGGATTTGCATCCCTTTTATGATCCGCTAATGAAAACGTTCCGGTTCGCGCTGCGGTCTCGATTCGATTGCGGCACAAGCGGCGCCGCGACGTTCTGCAGACGCAGCGTCGCCTAGATTTTGCCGATGGCACGAGAACAGAGCATGACCGACCTGACGGGATTACACCGCGCCGCCTCGGTGCTGCTTCTCTGCCTCCTGACAATCCTTGTTAGCAACTTCGCGGCGCCCGCGGCTCTCGCCCAGGGTGTTGTCAAAGCCAAGCATGGCGATTGGGAAGTCCGCTGCGAGACGCCGCCGGGCGCCGCCCATGAACAATGCGCTTTGTTGCAAAGCGTCGCCGCCGAGGATCGGCCAAACATCAATCTGGTCGTGATCGTCCTCAAGACGGCGGATGCGAAGAGCAAGCTTTTGCGCGTGATTGCGCCACTGGGTGTCCTGCTCCCCTCCGGCCTGGGGCTCAAGATCGACAATATCGATGTCGGGCGGGCCGGATTCGTCCGCTGCCTGCCGACAGGCTGCGTCGCCGAGGTCGTTATGGATGACAAGCTTATCGGCGAGATGCGCAACGGTCATAATGCGACCTTCATCATCTTCCAGACCCCGGAAGAAGGCATTGGCATTCCGCTGGCGCTGGACGGCTTCGGCGAGGGATACGACGCGTTGCCGTAGAACGGTGGCGCCGGCAATCAGCCCGAATCTGGAAAGTTGCAGACTTTCAAGAAAAGTTTATGCCGTAAATTTTACGTGCGCACAGCGCGTTACGGAGAGGATCGGAGCGGGGGACATGCAGGAGCTTGCGCAGGGCAATGCGGCGGTTGGGGCAGCGCGCTATCGGGCGCTGGCAGGCGGCACGGTGTTTCTCGCCAGCGCCTTGCTCGCTCTCACCGGTTGCAGCAAAACCGTCGGCAGTTTCGATACGGACGACAGCAACCAGACCAAGATGAGCAATCTATGGGCGCTCGTCCAATTCAAGCCGATTCCGTCGCAGCCGCAGCCCTTCGCCCCAATCAAATGCCCTGAGATCAGCGTTCAGGACGGCACGGCCGAGGACCGCGTCTACGGCCCCGGCGACGACCATTCCAACGCCAATGTCCGCTATCAGTTCTCGATCATCAATTTCGCGCGCGACTGCCAGATCGTCGGCAATCAATATCAGATGAAAGTCGGTGTCGAAGGCCGCGTGCTGTTAGGGCCGCTGGGTTCGCCAGCCACCTACCCCGCCCCGATACGCGTTGCCGTCGTCAGCCGCGCCGACGGGTCGGCAACCGTGAGCAAACTCTATCGTGTCCCTGCCAGCGTTCCGGCAGGCGGGACGGAAGGCCCCTTCACGATCGTGACTGACCCGCTGAGCGTCCCGGTCACCGGCAAATATTCCGATCAGGATTACATCATCAAGATCGGTTTCGATTCGCAGGCCAACGGCGACGTTGGCGCACCGCGCGCGCATCATAGGCATCATCCGGCCGCAGCTGCTGCCGGAGCCAACTGAACTATTGTGCCCAAGCGCGGCTTGCACATCGCCGTCGAGCGCTTTCCGATCGCCGGCCGATTTGTCATCTCGCGCGGCGCCAAGACGGAAGCTATCGTCGTCGTTGCGACCTTGAACGAGGGCGATGTCCGCGGCCGTGGCGAATGCGTCCCCTATGCGCGCTATGGCGAAAGCACCGAGAGTGTCGTTGCGCAGATCGAAGCCCAGCGTTCCGCGATCGAAGCCGGTGCCGGACGCGACGATTTGCAAAAGGCCTTGGCCGCCGGCGCAGCGCGCAATGCGCTCGATTGCGCGTTCTGGGATCTGGAAGCGAAGCGCAGCGGGATACGCGCCTTCGAACGCGCCGGCCTCGCGGCGCCGGCCCCGGTGATCACCGCCTATACGCTCTCGCTCGATACGCCCAAGGCGATGGCCAGGGCAGCCAAATCCGCCGCACGCCCCTTGCTGAAACTCAAACTCGGTGGCGACGGGGATGCCGAGCGGCTGGCCGCCATTCGCGCCGCCGTGCCGGACGCCGCGCTGATCGCGGATGCCAACGAGGCCTGGTCGCCGGAAAATCTCGCGGCCAATCTCGCCGCTTGCGCGGCGCATGGCATCGCGCTGATCGAACAGCCGCTCCCCGCAGGGCACGACGCCATCCTCGCAGACATCTCCCACTCCGTTCCACTTTGCGCCGACGAAAGCCTGCACGACCGCGCCGATCTCGCAGCTCTGCGCGGCCGCTATGATGCAATCAATATCAAACTCGACAAGGCAGGCGGCCTCACCGAAGCATTGGCACTTACGGACGAGGCCGCGCGGCTCGGCTTCGAAATTATGATCGGCTGCATGGTCGCGACGTCCCTGGCGATGGCGCCGGCATTGCTGCTTGCCGGACGCGCGCAATATGTCGACCTCGATGGGCCGCTGCTTCTCGCACGCGACCGGCCGGACGGCCTTGTTTATGACGGCTCGTGGGTTCACCCACCCGCGCCCGCCCTGTGGGGATGACGCGCGCTGCAAAATTGCTTCATAGTGCTCAGCTAGCGATGTTCCCACGATGTCAGGACGGGACGGATGTTGGATAACGGCGAGCAATCATTACGCGCCCGCCTGAGCGAGCTTTTTGACGATGACGCGCCGCGCACCCTGGCCGTGCGTGTCTTCAATATTGCACTTGCGACTCTCATCATCGTCAATGTCATTGCCGTCATCCTCGAATCCGTCTCGTGGATGAGCCAGCGCTATTCCATCACCTTTCTGGCGATCGAGCGCGTCGCGACCGTAATCTTTGTGGCCGAATATCTTTTGCGCGTCTGGACCGCCGTCGATTATCGCAACGGGCGTTTCCGCGATCCAATCTGGGGTCGCCTTGAATATATGCGCGGTTTCTTTCCGCTGATCGATCTGGTCGCCGTTCTGCCGGCAGTGCTCGGCTTTTTTGGCGGCGCCGATCTGCGCGTCCTGCGGCTGTTACGGCTTTTGCGGATGATCAAGCTGACGCGGCATTCGACCGTCTTCGGCTTGCTGTGGGCCGTGCTGCGCCAAGAGGCACGCGCCATCGCGGCGCTGATCTTCGTCCTCTGCCTCACGCTGACCGTCAGCGGCGCGCTGATGTACATGATCGAGGGCGACGTTCAACCGAACGTTTTCTCGTCGATTCCGGCCTCGATGTGGTGGGCGATCGAGACTGTCACGACCGTCGGCTATGGCGATATGGTGCCGGTCACGTTTGCGGGACGCGTCCTCGGCGGGGTGGTTTCAATCATCGGGATCGGCACGCTGGCGCTGTTTTCCGGCCTCATCACAGTTGGCTATATCAACGAGTTGCGTCTGCGGCGCACACCGAAACATATGGATGACGATGAACTCACCTGCCCGCATTGCGGCGGCCTGCTCCGGCATTCACGCGCCAAGACAAGCTAAAGTTACTCCATCGCCGCAGCTTTGAGGATGCAGACCATCATCGCCGCCGCCGGTTTGCCCGTCCGATTGCGAATGACATGCGGCCGGTCGCAGCGATAGCGCAATGTCTCGCCGGCCTTGGCATGTTCGACGGTCCCCGCGACTTCGACCTCAAGCTCGCCATCCGTGACCGACAGGCATTCGACCGAGCCGCGCTGATGCGGATCGGACGCGAGCGCGCCGCCCGCCTCGGCGTGAAAGCCGTACCATTGCAGCCATTCGACGGTTTTGATCCAGCCAAAGATTTCCAACCGGCATTTGCCGTCGTCGGACACCAGGATCGGCGTGTCGCCGCGCGTCGATTTTTCGAGAAACGGTTCGTCTTCGCTGACCTGCAACATGCCCTCGATCGACACATCGAGCGCCTGCGCCAATCGCCAGATGGTGGCGAGTGTCGGATTGGTCTCGTTGCGTTCGATCTGGCTGATGATCGACTTGGCGACGCCGGATTGTTCGGAAAGCTCGGAGAGCGAAAGATTGAAGGATTTACGCAAGCGGAGAACAGTCTTGCCGAGCTGACCGGAGACAGAAAGCGCGCCCGCCTCCAATGCCTTCGCCTTGTCGCGACCCTCGATGCCCAACGCCTGCCTCCGGAACTTTCAATCAGTCCCAGATATTAGACGATTCCGTTTGAAATATCGAACGCCGGTCCAGCAACGCTCACGAGCGCCCCGTCAGACGGTGTAGCCCGGCCGCAACGTCTTCCTTGAAATGGGCAAAACGCGCGCCGGCTTCATCCCAATTTACGACCGGGCAACCAGCGCCCGCGGGGCACACCGGCGACTTACCCGAATCCATCACATAGGCGGCGCCGATGGTCAGAAAAATCCCGACGATGATTCCTAGCAAGAGTTGCATCGCGTCCTCCCTCTATTGATGCCGACTCTGCGCGGCCGCCCCAAAAACTTAACGGCGGCGGCAAAGTTCCGGCTGAAAATCTTGTTTAACTGAAGAGTGCGACTTTCTCCGATGTCGAAAGCCGGTCGAGCCGCGTCAACGCGCCCGGTTCACCGTGCGGCGCGGCGGACACGGGTGCCACAGGCGATGGGACGACCGCGGCTGGCGGCACTGGCGCCGGCAAGTGTTCGGGTGGCCCCGAGAGACCCGGCTTGATGTCCGGCGCGGGCGGCGCCGACTTGAGCACGGGCGCGCCGCGCAACAGGCCGCCGACGGCGCGTGCCTGCGTTTCGACATCGCGGCAATAATGCTCGTCGATCCCGTCGGCGCGCATATTCCCGGCGAGAATTTCGAGCGTCTGCGACACGTCGCGCAGCCTCTGAACGAGAAGGCGGATCGACGGATCGTTCGGGAGGTGATGCTCGCGCACCGTCTGTTCGAGCTTGGCGAGGCCGTCGAGCATCTGCCGCATCTCATCGACGCGGCTGCGGCGCGTATATTCGGCAAGAAACCAGCGACCGCGCACGGTCTCGACAACCGCCGCTTCGATGGCATCGTAATCTTCCGCGCTCAAGCCGTCGGGCGGCGGAATCATCGCCATCGTCTGCTCCTACCTGCGAATCGCTGTGGCGTAGTCTGCGCCGGGCGCTGGCGAAATCCAAGCCGTGCGGCCGGCGGCGATGGGGGCCTTTTACAGGACAAAGGCGTACCTACATCTATGTCCAACGAAAGGACTTCAATGTTCGACAATCCCCACACATTTCTCCTGGACGACACGCTGGAAAGTGCCGAGGCGGTTGCGGCCGTTGCGCCGCCTATGGCATCGCCCGACGATGCGGTCCTGCTCGACGCCTATTCGCGCACGGTCTCCGAGGTCGTGGAGCGCGTCGGTCCGGCGGTCGTGCGGATCGACATCCGCCGCGGCGACGGCAAGCACGGCGGCTCGGGCTCGGGCGTCATCGTTTCGCCCGATGGGCTGATTCTGACCAACAGCCATGTCGTGCAAGGCGGCAAACGCGCCGAGATCACCACGCTCGACGGACGTAATCTCTCCGCCCGCGTGCTCGGTGACGATCCCGACACCGATCTCGCGCTCGTGCGCGTCGAGGCCGACACCACCCTGCCCTTCGCGGCGCTTGGCGATTCCAAAACGCTGAAGCGCGGCGAGATCGCCATCGCCATCGGCAATCCGCTCGGTTTCGATGCGACCGTGACGGCTGGCATCGTCTCGGCGCTCGGCCGTTCGCTGCGCTCGAAATCCGGCCGTCTGATCGACGACGTGATCCAGACCGACGCAGCGCTGAATCCCGGCAATTCCGGCGGCCCGCTCGTCTCGACCAGCGGCGAGGTCATCGGTATCAACACGGCGATGATCGTCGGGGCGCAAGGCATCTGTTTCGCCGTCGCGGCGAATACGGCGCGTTTCGTCGTCGGCGAACTCATTCGCCACGGCCGCGTGCGCCGTGCCGCGCTCGGCATCGGCGGCGGCACGATCCCGCTGCCGCGCCGGATCGCGCTGCGCCTCGGTCTTGAACAGGCGACGGGCGCCGTGATCACCGCCGTCGAGCAAGGCGGCCCGGCCGACGAGGCGGGGCTGTTGACGGGCGATATCGTGCTCGCTGTCTCCGGGACGCCGGTGACGGGCGTGGACGACCTCGTGCGTCTGCTCGATGCCGACAAGATCGGCTCGACCGTGCCCCTCGACGTTCTGCGGCGCTCTGACAAGCGGCGTTATTGGGTGGCACTCAGGGAGAGGTAAGAAAAAGGGGCGCTTCGGCGCCCCTTTTGATTCCGATTACTTCCGAAGTTCGTCTTCGAAAGTTTCGACCGGCTCGCCGGCGCCTTCCCAGCCCAAAATGCCGCCGGGATAATGTGCGCGGATGTCGTCGCGGCCGGCCTGCTGCGCGAGGCCGAGCGCGGTGATCGAGCGGCGGCCCGAACGACAGGAAAACACAATTCGTTTACCGGGCTCTGCTGAGGGCAGTTTATCAGCGTCGAAGCTCTGCAGCGGGTTCAGCGACGAACCCGGAATGTGGCCGGCGGCAAATTCATGCGGTTCGCGCACATCGACAAGGACGATAGATCCGTCCGCAAGCCCTGCTTTCAAATCCTTGAGGCTCACGTCCTCGACGATTGGTTTTGTTGCCACATCGGCCATTATGGTTATCCTGGGTTGTGGGCACGCCCGGCGCGCCACGATTGCTAATTCACGCTCTTTTATTGTATATAGCTACAATCTACGTTCCAGATTAGAATAATATGCTGCACGGCCCACGCAAGCAAGTCGTGAGCAATTTTTACCCGTGGCGCAAAGTTCAGTAGACGCGCTGCCGATGGCCCGACACAACACATGGGTCAGGAGAGCACCATTTGCATCGCCCCTATTATCTGCTTGATGTTTTCACCGACCGGCCGCTTGCCGGCAACCAGCTCGCCGTAGTGATCGACAGCGACGGTCTCGATGCGGCCACGATGCAAAAAATCGCTGCCGAGTTCAATCTTTCCGAAACGGTCTTCATCTTTCCGCCGCGCGATCCGATCAACACCGCGCGCTTGCGCATCTTCACGCCGAAAGCCGAATTGCCTTTTGCCGGTCATCCGACAATCGGCGCCGCCGTGCTCATTGGCGAATTACGCGCCGCGTCGCTGATGCGCAGCGAGGACGTGCGCATCGTGCTTGAAGAGCCGGTAGGCGACGTGATCTGCCACGCGCGCCATCGTCCCGGTTCGGCAAGGCAGGCGGACTTCTTTCTTCCGAAACTGCCGGTGTTGATCGGCGAAGCGCAACCCAAAGCGAAAATTGCCGCCGCGCTCGGCCTGACGCCGGAAGACATCGGCTTCGACCGCCATCAGCCGGCGATCTTCTCAGCCGGTACGCCCTTCACATGCGTGCCGATCGCGTCCTGCGCCGCACTCGCGGCGGCACAACCCCGGCTCGATCTGTTCGCCGAGGCGTTTGGGCCGAGCGAAGTCGCGCACGCTTATCTCTATGCGCTGCCCGACGACGATGCGTCGCACGATTTCGAAACGCGCATGTTTGCGCCCACGCTTGGGGTCCTTGAAGATCCCGCGACAGGTGCGGCAGCGGCCGCTTTTGCCGGTGCGCTGATGGCTTTTGAAAATGTGCCGGATGGCCATCATGCCCTACGACTGGAACAAGGCGTTGCGCTTGGGCGGCCGAGCAAAATTATACTTTCGCTCGACGTTGAAGACGGCCGCCTGATCATGGCGTCGGTCGGTGGTTCCGCGGTGATCGTTGCCGATGGGACGCTCAATCTTTGAGCATGCCGCATATCGAAAAGATCGCCGCCATCGACGTCCGCTTGCGACCGAGAGTGTGGGATTTTGCGACAGATCGCGCCGCCGAAATCGAAGATTATTGGCAAAAGCGCCTGCAGGCCAATCCGCATCTTTATAATGGCAAGGTACTGCTCGCGGCCGATGTCATTCGCGATGCAACGCCTGCTGGCTTGCGCCTCCGGGGCACCTGTTTCGTCGTCGAATACAAGACATTTCTCGCCTGGCGCGCGTTCGGTCAGCCGTGGGACACGCGAAATCTTTTCGCGTTGGCGGCGTTGCGTTCGGCCGACGGCGCGTATCTTCTCGGCGAAATGGCCGCGTGGACGTCGAACGCCGGGCAAATCTATTCTCCCGGCGGAACGCCCGACCTGCACGATATCATCGATGGCGTCCTGGACCTCGAAGGCAGCGTCCTGCGTGAGCTTGCCGAGGAAACCGGCCTTTCGGCGCAAGATGTATCGCCAACGCCGGGATGGACGATCATTGATCGCGGCGGCTTGATCTGCTGCATGAAAGAATTGCGTTCGCCATTGACCGCCGCCGAACTCGTGGACCGCGCGGCAGGCTTCTTTGCGCGCGAGGAAAAGCCGGAACTGACGCAGCTCGTGCCGGTGTTCAGCGCCGCCGACATCAATGCATACATGCCGGATTTCATGCAGGCCTACCTCGGCCATGCCCTCAGCGTGATTCAGGGATGATAGCCGTGCCGCACTTCTGATTCGTGGATCAGGCTCAAAGCCTCGGCCTCGCGGCCCGCGGTACAAGCGGCGGTGGCACGCGACAACTCGCGTTCGATCTGCACATACACCGATTCATTAACATTGCCGGTGCGATGATCGTCGCCCACCACGGCTTGATAACGATCCAGGCGCTCGTTGCAGCCCGCCCACGCCGCATTGACGCCCGCATATAGGAGCGCGGCGCCCACAGCCGCCACATGCCACATCCGCATCCCGCACCTCCCGATCATTGCGCTCCAATGATCTGCGCGATTCCCGCGCGGCCGGTCAAGCGGCAGACCCGATCCAGTTGACAAGTTGCGGTTTGCTTTTCATTTTGCTGCCCGGCGATGGGGTTCCGCCGTGTAACCGCCCTCGGGGCTGATGACTCCTGCGAAACGTCGTTGCGACGGCAGGAGATCTGTGTGCTGAACCTTGTTCCCGAGTCCTTTTTGCGCAGCCGAATGCTGCGTCTCTCCATTGATACAAAGGCAGGCCGCGCATGTGGGCTTATGTGACGATCGCGATCGGCGGCGTTCTCGGCTGCTGGGCGCGTTACACGATGACAAATTCGGTTCAGGGACTGCTGGGCCGGGCGTTCCCCTACGCGACCTTGTCGATCAACATCGTCGCCTGCCTGCTCATCGGCTTTCTCTTCACCGCGATGGTCGAACGGTTCGCCGTTGCGCCGGCAATCCGGCTTGGCATATTGACCGGCTTCATCGGCGGCTTTTCCACCTTCTCGACCTTCGCGATGGAGACGTTTCTGCTTGCCGAACAGGGCGCGTGGGGACGCAGCGCACTTTATGTCGTCCTTTCGCTGCTGTTAGGTTTATTGGCGACCTTTGTTGGCGTCTTCGCCGCGCGCGCAATCTAGAGGTGTGACTATGGCAAAAGACGTCACGATCGTTCGCGCCTATCTCCGCGAGGCGGACAAGGGCCATCGCGAATCTTTGATGCAGGAAATTCTGAAAATTTTGCATGATGAGCGCCACGTCAAGGGCGTGACGGTCTTCCGTGGCATCGCCGGTTTCGGACAAACTGGCGAGGTCGTGAGCGGCGACCCGCTTTATTTTTTGTCCAGCCTTCCGGTGGTGATCGAATTTTTTGATACCCCGGAGAATATTGAACCCGCCGTGCAAGCCCTGAGCGGGCTGTTGCCGCCGGACCACATGATTTCCTGGCCGGCAAGGCAATATTGAACGCAACCTTTCTCCGCTTGGCGCGTTTCGCTTATAGAGTTCGTGTAATTCGGGGGACTAAAATTTGGACATGATCTCAGCATCTCAAGTGCGCGCTGCGCGCGGCCTTCTTGGCTGGTCGCAGGAACGTCTTTCAGAACAAGCGCATATTCCGCTTGCCGGCCTTCTGGATTATGAGACTGGCGCGCGTGAAATGCCGCAAATGTCGGCCGCGAACCTTAAGCGCGCTCTGGAGCGTGCGGGCGTCATCTTCTCGGAAGATGAATCCGGCGTCAGCCTGCTGCCGCCGCCGGAGGTTGTCCCGCTCGAAAAGCTCAATTCCAGCAACGACGAATAATCAGCTCGCTGCTTCGGCTGTGAATTTCGCGAGAATTTTCGCCAGACCTTCGCGCGGCGGCACTGTCGCCACGCCGAGGTCGTAGCGCGCTGCGAGCCAATCGATGTCGTTGTAGGCAAGATTGCAATTGCCGGCGTCGTCCTCCCAAGCCAGAACGCGCAAGGGCAGATCGAGTCCAACCATCCGATTGGCCTGCATCAGTGGCGTGCCGCCTTTCGGATTGCCGAAAATAATGACCTCTGTAGGCCGCAACGCGAGACCAACGGAGGCCGCCCCGCCAGCATGATCGACACGTGCAAAAATTGTGATCCCGGCCGCTTTCAGCGCCGCCTCTAGCCGGTCTAGCGTTTCTTTGACCGAATAATTGCTTGGAACGGTGATCAATCCATTCGACGACAATCCGTTTGACGACATTGGCGATCCTCAAACCTGTGCCCAGGGCATCCGCGCGAAACGCTGAGCGAAAAAATCCATCAAGACTTGCACACGCACCGGGCGCATCGGGCTCGGCGGCGTGACGAGATGCAAGGCCGCCGGCGGTGCCGACCAGTCTTTTAGCACAGCCTCAAGCCGGCCCTCGGCAATATCACGCCAGACGAGAAATTCCGGCTGCAGGGCGAGACCGACACCGGCGCAGAGCGATGGCTGCAAAACATCCGCATTATTGGCGCGGATCGGCCCCGCCACCGCGACGCTGTATTCGCCCTGTTTCGGATGGCTGAAATGCCAGACGTCGCGGCTGCGCGAATAGCTGTAGAGGAGCGCCGTGTGTGCGGCGAGATCTTTGGGGTGCTCGGGCCGGCCATGCGTGTCGAAATAGGCCGGCGCACCGACGAGCAGAACGCGCACTTGGCAAAGCCGGCGGGCGAGCAGACTTGAATCCGGCAGGCTCGAAATCCGCAACGCGAGATCGAATCCGTCGCTGACAATGTCGACGATCTGGTCACTCAGATTCAGGTCTATCGAGACGTCTGGATAGAGCCTGAAAAATTCCGGCAGCAGCGGCGCAAGATGGACGATGCCGAAGGTCATCGGCGCGGCGACTCGCACCAAACCGCGTGGCACCGCCGATTGCGCCGTCGCCTCGGCCTCGACAGCTTCACCCTCGGCCAGAATACGGCTCGCCCGGTCGAGCGTTGCGCGGCCCGCCTCGCTTAACGACATGCGGCGCGAGGTACGATGAAAAAGCGTCGTCCCAAGCCGCGCCTCAAGCCGTCCGACGGCTTTCGAGACGGTCGCTTTCGAGAGACCAAGCTCGGACGCCGCCTGTGCGAAGGACCCAAGCTCCGCCACTTTGGCGAAGACCGCCCAGGCCTCGAAATCCGGAAGCTTCGACATATCAATTCCAGAAACAGTTCATTTCCATCATTTCTATTTCAGATCTGATCGTCTGGATCAATATTGATCCCAACAAGCGGGCACGTCCGACCCGCAAGAGGATCAAACCAATGATTGAACGCAGACCTTTCGACTCGCTCGGCGGCGCCAACCACGGTTGGCTCGACGCGAAACACCACTTCTCTTTCGGCGACTATGGCGATGCCAAGCGCATGGGCTGGGGCGCGTTGCGCGTCTGGAATGACGACACGATCGCGCCGCAGACCGGCTTCCCGCCGCACCCGCATCGCGACATGGAAATCATCACCTATGTCCGCGAGGGCGCGATCACGCACCAGGATAACCTTGGCAACAAGGGCCGCACGGAGGCTGGCGATGTCCAGGTGATGAGCGCCGGCACCGGCATTCGTCACGCCGAATACAATCTCGAACCGGCAACGACACGGATTTTCCAGATCTGGATCATGCCGCGCGAACAGGGCCTCGGCCCGGCGTGGGGCGCCAAGCCCTTTCCGAAGGACGATCGCGCCGGCCAGTTCGTGACTCTGGCAAGCGGCTTTGCCGACGACAAGGATGCTTTACCGATCCGCGCTGATGCGCGCGTCGTCGGCGCGACGCTCAAAGCCGGGCAGACAGCGGATTACCCGATTGGCGAAACGCGCCACGCCTATCTCGTCCCAGCCAAGGGTAGTGTCAAAGTCAATGACGTGACGCTCGATGCACGCGACGGCGCCGCCGTCTTCGGCGAGAAAGTGCTCCACGTCACTGCGCTTGAAGACGCTGAAGTCATTTTAGTCGACGCGGCGTAACGCAAAAGTGCCCGCCGCACGAAATGGCGGCCGCGTATCGGCTTTATTAGACAGCGAGACAATCATGGCTAAGGTTCTGGTGCTTTATTATTCCGCCTACGGTCACATCGAAAAAATGGCCGAGGCCGTCGCCGAGGGCGCACGCGAGACGGGCGCCAGGGTGGATATCAAGCGCGTACCCGAAACCGTGCCGGTCGAAATCGCTCAGGCCTCGCATTTCAAGCTCGATCAGGCGGCTCCGGTTGCGTCGATCGCCGACCTCGCCGACTATGACGCGATCATCCTCGGCACCGGCACGCGTTTCGGCCGCCTCTCCTCACAGATGGCAAGTTTTCTCGATCAGGCCGGCGGCCTTTGGGCGCGCGGCGCGCTGAACGGCAAGGTCGGTGCGGCCTTTTCGTCGACGGGGACGCAGCACGGCGGTCAGGAAACCACGCTCTTCTCGCTCATCATCAATCTTTTGCACTTCGGACTAATCATCGTCGGCCTGCCCTACAGTTTTCAGGGCCAGATGAGAGTCGACGAGATTACCGGCGGGTCGCCTTATGGCGCGACGACCATCGCTGCGGGCGACGGCTCGCGTCCGCCGAGCGAAAACGAATTGGCCGGCGCCCGTTTCCAGGGGCGGCACGTTGCCGAAGTCGCGACGAAATTGTTCGGATAGGCCGTTCCGCCATGTCGAAAGTACGAATCGTCGATCGAGTTCGTACAGACGACAAGAAATACGCTATACTTCGGGGCGGAAGTCCGGCCCCGGAGATTTGCATGAAGATGCCGCTCCTTGCGACACTGTTCGTCAATGCCGATTCGTCCGCTTCGGACGGCACGCCGAGGTTGCGTGACCTGATCCTGGGGCTGCATTCGGGGAGTATCTCGGCCGCTGTTGTCCTGGATCGGCTCGATCCGGCCTTTGCCGATGAAATTCGCGCCTTTGTCGTCCATCGGGGGCTGACCGCGGAAAATTTCATTGCCAATGCATTGCTGGCCTTTGCCCTCGACGTCGCCGATCAATCCTGGCGGCAAGGACTCAAAAGCCGCCAACCCCGCAGCGACGATCCGGAAGCCGATATGGTCGCTGATTTGCTGCGCGAAATCATGCGCCAGCGGCGCGACCGGGAGATTCATCTCGCATCGCCAGCCGCAGGGCGTGAATCGCATGTGACACTCGGCCGCCGTCGCAATTAATCGCGAGATTCGGGCGCCGCGCTTTTGATTTTGTTGCCATTTTGCGACGCACTCGCTGCAATGCAATCAAGGCGTGAAGAACCGCGATAATGTCATATGGCGGTCATTGTCTTCCCGTCTGGTAAGGCAGACGATAGCCGATCGGGTCGCCCGGAGTGGTTATGGTCAATGTTTCGACGCCAGAACCAATCGATCGACCGCCGATGACACAGGCCACACTTCGTATGGCATGGGCCCAAAGATTGCGCAGTGCCGATCTCGCTGCGGTTCATCTGATTTCGCGTTCGGCTCGGCCCAGGATCGGCCGCTACTCGGCCATCGCGATCAGTAAGCTTGGCAATAGCTGGCTTTATCTCATCATTTTGCCGGTGATCTTCGCGGCTCTCGGTCGCGAGGGGTTCCGCGTCGTATTCCTCGGTGCGCTAAATGCCGCGCTGCTGCACCTGATGTTTCCTATCATCAAGCGCAAGATCGGCCGGCCGCGACCCTATCAGGTCGATCCGCGCCTCCAGTCCCTGCTCGCCGTCCTCGACGAACATTCCTTCCCGAGCGGCCATACGATGACGCTGTCCGGCGTGCTGACGCCGATCGTGCTTGTCTGGCCCGGCGCGATTCTCTCGGCCGTTGCTCTGCTGATCCTGATGGCGTGGTCGCGCATCGCGACGGCGCACCATTATCCGAGCGACATTTTCGGCGGCGCCATCCTCGGCATCGTGCTCGCCTACCCGCTCTCGATCCTCGTTCTAGCTATTTGGTAGTCTAGGCTACTGGCGCACCGAAAACCGGGTCGCGCGTCCCGTCCGCTGCTCTATTCCGCCGCGATTTTCAGCGCATCGCGGATCGTGGTGCGCAATTCATCGATCGGCGCGAGCTTGCCGCCCTGTTCGATATGCCAGAAGGTCCAGCCGTTGCAGGCTGGCAGGCCCTGCGCTAGAGCGCCGACCTTGTGGATCGAGCCGACAATCGCGAGCTGCGAGCTTGCCCCCACGAGCGCCAATGTACCGTCGGCGCGAACGAAGGCGCGATGGCGCTTCTTCTCGTCAACAAGGATTGTTCCCGGCGCGATCAAGCCCGCCTCGACGACCGACGCGAAGGCCACACGCGGCTGCGTTCTTTTGCTCGGTGCGGCGCTGATCGTCTCATCCGGATAGGGCTCGACCGCGGCGATGCGCGCCCGCGCGGCTTTCGCATACGTCTCGTCGCGTTCGATGCCGATGAAATTGCGGCCGAGCTTCTTGGCGACGGCGCCCGTCGTGCCCGTGCCGAAGAACGGATCGAGGACGAGATCACCCGGAAGTGAGGCGGCTTGCAGCACACGCGCGAGCAAAGCTTCCGGCTTCTGCGTCGGATGCGTCTTGCTGCCGGTTTCATCCTTGAGGCGTTCGCCGCCCGTGCAGATCGGCAGAAACCAATCCGAACGCACCTGGCAATCTTCATTGCCGGCCTTGAGCGCTTCGTAATTGAACGTGTAGCTTTTCGTGCTGGCGCTCTTCGCCGCCCAGATCATCGTTTCGTGCGCATTGGTGAACCGCCGACCGCGGAAGTTCGGCATCGGATTGGCTTTGCGCCAAACGATGTCGTTCAAAATCCAGAAGCCGAGATCCTGCAGGATCGTGCCGACACGGAAGATGTTGTGATAGGAGCCGATGACGAAAATCGTCGCATTGTCCTTCATCACGCGCCGCGCGGCGGTAAGCCAATCGCGGGTGAATTGGTCGTAGTCGGCGAAACTCGCGAACTTGTCCCAATCGTCATCGACCGCATCGACAGCGCTCTGGTCGGGCCGCGATAATGCGTGTTCGAGCTGCAGATTATAAGGTGGATCAGCGAAGATGAGATCGACGCTCGCCGCGGGCAGCGAGGCGAGCCGCTCGAGACAATCACCGACAAGAATCTCGTTGGCGGGAAGGCGATTCTTGAGGACTACCGGAGAAGCAACGGCCGGGACCAGCGTTCGCGAATGCTCAGTACGCAAGACCTTTAGCTGAGACTTCGTGGCGGCAGTCCCGGCACGTGCGATACGCATTGACACTCACCGGATACGCGACGAACGACGACAATTTGCGCGAAGCCGGTAAAATCCACGTTTAGGTCGGTAAACCGAACGTGTCCCTTTTCTGTACGATTTGATTAAAAGAAGCTTGCAGCTACGCCCAAGCGCTAAACGGCCGACACAACTTTAAAGGGCGAGAAGCTTAGCCGGTGATATGGACACGGGCCATGGCGCGCGATGGCCGCCAGATGTTCTGGCGTTGCATAGCCGACGTGACGGCTAAAACCGTAAACCGGATAAAGTTTGCACAGCCGCGCCATCAACCTGTCACGTGTAACCTTGGCGACGATCGATGCCGCCGCGATCGACAGCGAACGCGCATCTCCCCCGACAATGGTCTCGCCTTCACAACGCAATGCCTTTGGCAGATCGTTGCCATCGACAAGAGCATAAAGTGGCGCAACCGCGAGCGCTGAGAGGGTGCGCCTCATGGCTGCAAGGCTTGCCTGCCGGATATTGATCACGTCGATTTCGGCGGCGCTGGCAAAGGCGACCGACACCGCAATCGCGTGCCGCATGATTTCTTCGTAAGCGGCCTCACGCTCCTCGGCAGACAGCGCTTTCGAATCATTCACGCCCTTTGGTAGCCGCGCCGGATCGAGAATAACCGCGGCCGCCGCGACCGGACCCGCGAGGGGGCCACGCCCGACCTCATCGACACCGGCAACCGGCCAGAGAGATTTCTTGGTCAATTGCCGCTCGTAACGGAAATGCGGCAAAGACGGTTTCTGCACCATTCGAGAACCTCGCGAGCGGCAAAGCCGCCCGAACCAGGCTCTTAGACTCCGGATGAGGATCCATGCAATCCGCCCCATGCGATGCTCACAACAATTCGAGCTGCAATTGATCGCCGACCCGTTTCGGCGGGATGAACAGGTCGTTGCGCAGCTTGACCTTCGACTTGGCGAAGCCAAGCTTCGCCGCAGCAGCCTCGAAGCGGCGCCCGACCATCCAGGCATAAGGGCCCGATCCGGTCATTCGCTTGCCGAATTGCGAATCGTAGATCTTGCCGTCGCGGGTCGAGCGGATGAGTGAGAGGACATGGCGCGCCTTATTGGGATAATGCGCCACCAGCCATTCGCTGAAGAGGTCGCTCAATTCGAGCGGCAGGCGCAGCATGACGTAACCGGCCTCGCGCGCGCCGGCGACGCCGGCACGCTCCAGGATGGTTTCGATCTCGGCATCGTTCAGCGCCGGAATAACCGGCGCGACCATGACGCAGGTGGGCACGCCAGCCTCGGAGAGCGCCTTGATCGTCGAAAGCCGCTTTTCCGGCGTCGCCGCGCGGGGCTCCAAGCGCCGTGCAAGCACCGGATCGAGACTTGTTACAGACAAAGCGACCTTGACGAGACCTTTTTCCGCCATCGGTGCCAGGAGGTCGAGATCGCGCAGCACGAGCGCGGATTTGGTGACGATCCCGACGGGATGATTGGTGCGGGCGAGGACTTCCAGCACTTGCCGCATCACGCGATGCTGGCGCTCGATCGGCTGATAGGGGTCCGTATTGGTGCCGATGGCGATGGTCCGCGGCTGATAATTTTTTGCCGCCAGTTCGCGTTCGAGCAAAGCCGCCGCATCGGCCTTGGCGAATAATTTCGTCTCGAAATCGAGCCCCGGCGAAAGGCCCATATAGGCGTGCGTCGGCCGCGCGAAACAATAAACGCAGCCGTGCTCGCAGCCGCGATACGGATTGATCGACCGATCAAAGGAAATATCGGGCGACTCGTTACGGGTGATGATGGTTTTCGCCTTCTCCCACGTCACCGAGGTCTTGAGCGGCGGAAGTTCGTCCTCATCCGCCCAGCCATCATCGACGGACGCATAGGCCAAGGGCTCAAAACGGCCGCTTGCATTGGATTGCGCGCCACGGCCCCGTCGCGGCATAAGAGGCCGCGCGTCCTCGATTCCGGGGGGTGAATCGAAGACGCGCGGCGGCCGAAGCGAGGGCGGCACCGCTTGGGCTACACGGCGCCCACCCTCGCCAGGAACGGAAGATTTTGCTTGAACCTTGGTGGCTCGAGACATGAGTTTGGCGGCCATTTGCGACGCCTTATGTAAGAACATAATGAGAACATTTATGGAACAAAGCACATCGTGTCAATTGGCAACGCGCGGAATCCGGAACAGGTTTGGGGGCTCGCGATGATTTCCCTGATCGTTATCTGTTCGTCGCCTGCGGTTGCCAGCGGGGACTCTCCGGCCGCCGAAGCGATCGTGCGCACACTTTCGGCCTTCGTCGGCGCGGCCGTGCGTGGCCTTGTGCGCGAGGCCGTTCTCGTCGGGCCGCCGCACATCAAACTCGGCTATATCGCCGACCACGCCGGTTGCGCTTTCATTGAATCGAAATCGGAAGCCGAGGGGATCGCCGATGCCTTGCCCCTCGCGCGCGCAGCGCATCTGCTCATCGTTCGCGCCGGCTATGTGCCAGAAACCGGATTTGCCGAGGCGATCGAAGACCTCTTACGCTTCGGCAAGGCGGAGACGCAGGGCTGGCTGTTGCGCGGTGAGGCCGAACGGCCGATCGAGAAAATCCTGACCCATCTCGTCCGCCCGGCGGCACTGCTCGCACCGCGTCGGCTCTGCCTTGGCGTAAAATCGCCGAGCCTCGCCGCACTTGCCAAGGCGACGCGGGCGAGACTCGCGCGTCATATCAGGCTGCGCCGGGTGATTTGAAGCATCGGACCGAAAAGTGCGCAGCGGTTTTCGGGCAAATCCGATGCGTTTGAAAAAAATTCAAGACGCGAAGTAGCTCGACTTGAACGAGTGCCTTGGCGGATGGCCGGGTCAAGCCCGGCCATGACGAATGGCGTCTATTGGGCAAACGTGTTGCAGGCGTCGATCTGGCCCGATTTCAGCCCTGTCTCCAACCATTGCACGCGCTGCGCCGCGGTCCCGTGCGTGAAGGAATCCGGCACAGCATAGCCCCGCGTCGCCTTCTGCAGCCGGTCATCGCCGATGGCCTGAGCCGTCGCCACCGCCTTCTCGACGTCGCCCTGATCGATAACGTGATATTTCGCCTGCGCATTGTTCGCCCAGACGCCAGCAAGGCAATCGGCCATCAATTCGATCCGCACGGAGAGTGCGTTGGCTTGTTCCTGGCTATCGGCGTTCTGCTCAGCCGCGTTGACCTTCGAGAGAATGCCGAGCTGATCCTGAACATGGTGGCCGATCTCATGCGCGATCACGTAAGCATAAGCGAAGTCGCCGCCGCCGCCGTACTTAGTTTGCATGTCGCGGAAGAAGGACGTGTCGAGATAGACCTTCTTATCCTCGGGACAATAGAACGGTCCCATCGAGGCCGAAGCGCCGCCGCAGCCTGAGCGTGTGAAGCCATTGTAGAGAACAAGCTTGGGCGGAACGTATTGAATGCCCTTCTGCGCCGGCAGAACCTGCGACCAGACGTCCTCCGTCTCCGCCAGAATGGCGGCAACGAATTGGCCAATCTGATCCTTCGGCACTCCAGTCTCAGTCGAAGCCTGTTGCGCCGGCGCCGGGGATGCGGGGGCTTGCTGCGTACTCTGCCCGCCGTTCAGCATTTCGGCGCCGCCGATGAGAACGCGCGGATCGATCCCGAGCGCCCACCCGATCAATCCGATAATGATAATCACCCCGAGGCTCAGGTGCCCCGCGCCAAGTCCACCCGGCAGAGACAAACCGCCGCCACTGCCCGCAGGATCGCCAGAATCACTATCGCCGCGCCGGTCCTCAACATTGTCCGACCGGCGAAAATTCTGCCATTCCATCGCGCGCGCTCCCTCGCTTCCGTACCAGTCTAGCACGTTCTAGAAGCGGGCAAACCTTGGCTGTGCGCGGGGTCACGAAGTCGCTGAGGCGTCGCGCAATTTCTTGGCGAGTTCGCGCAGATCCTGCCATGCGAATTTCTTGTGCGACGGCTGGCGCAGCAAATAGGCGGGATGCAGCATCGCCATTGCCGGGATGATTGTGCCACCGCAATTGTAATCCACCCAGCGGCCACGGCTACGCATGATACCTTCCTTGATGCCGAGCAGCGTCTGCATCGAGGGTGCGCCAAGGCAAATCAGGATTTTCGGTGCGACAATTTCGATCTGCCGGCGCGTGAACGGCAGACAGGCGCCGGTCTCAATCGGCGTCGGCGTGCGATTGCCAGGCGGCCGCCAGGGCACGACGTTGGCGATATAGACTTTCGTCCGGTCGAGCCCGATCGTCGCCAGCATCTTGTCGAGCAATTGCCCGGCGCGGCCGACAAATGGCCGGCCGATGCGATCTTCATCAGCGCCCGGCGCCTCGCCGACCAGCATCACGTCGGCTTCGGGATTGCCGTCGGAGAAAACAAGCTGCGTGGCAGTCCCTTTCAGGCCGCAACCTTCGAAAACGAGGAGCTGCGCACGAAGGTCCTCCAGCGTCTCGGCTCTCGCGGCCTCCAGCACCAGATCTTCGGCGCGCGGCGGCGGTGCCGTGATACGCACGGGCGCAGGCGCGGCGACGCGCGCGGGCGGAGCGACGGCCCTCGGCGGATTTAGGGCCGGCGGCACGGCCTTCTCAGGGCTTTGCGATTCCGCGAAACGATCATGCGGGATGTCGTCGACCGCGAGGTCGACGCCCATGTCGGCATACCAGCGCAGGAGTTGCGTCAACGCCTCGCGCGGCATCTCCTCAGACATGGCCGGTTTCCAGAGCCGCTGTCGGTGGTGCGCGCATATCAGGACGCGGGCCGTAGGCCGCGAGGAACATATCGACTGCCGCCTCGACGTGATGATGGATGATCTCATCCGTCAGGTCCTCGTAATCGGGGACGACAAGCCTGATGATATGCCGGTTGGCGACAACCGAGCCGAGAAACAGCTTGGCGGCGAGGGCCGGCTCCTGGCACTTCAGCATGCCTTGTTTCGTCGCATATTCGAGATAGCTCGCGAGGTCCTTCAGCAATTGATTGGGGCCCTGCTCAAAGAAGATGCGGCCAAGCTCCGGCGTGCGCTGCACTTCCGAAATGACGATCCTGAAGAGGCACAACGGGTCCTCGCTCAGGAGCTTGCCGAGAAGATTATAGCCGAGCTTCTTCAAAACAACCCGTGGATCGTTGCGCTGACCGATCTCGCTTTCGACCTGGCCATAGACGCGTTCCGCGCGGGCGCGTACAACCTCCGAGAAGAGACCCTCCTTGCTGCCGAAATGCCGATAAAGCGTCTCCTTCGAGGCGCCGGCCCGCGAGGCGACGATCTGCATCGTGGTGTCGTTAAAGCCGAGCTCCAGAAAAACACGCTCGGCCACTGCTGCAATTTCGTCACGCCGCTTCTCGCCGCGAGGGATTCGCCTCGTCCTCAACATTTCTCTGGGGTCCTTCGGTTGACATCAATCAACCGTCACCATATACGAACTCGTCAGTTCGGTTAAGTCCGATTTTGACAAATTTCACCGGATGCGCCGGCGGCAAACCCAAATGGGATGGTTTGCCTCGGCCGCAAACTGCTGCGATGCACACTCATGGCTAAATCGCGTTCCGACACCGATCTCCCCGTCGCTGAAGATGGCTCGACGCAAGGCGCGCCGGCGAAAGCAGCGCCTGCACCCGAACCGAGTGCTCCGCCGCCGGCAGCGAAAAAGAAGCGCCGGCCGATTGTCTGGATCGTGCTGCTGGCGCTCGTCGGCGGTCTCACTTTTACCGGTTACGAATATTGGCTCGCCAATCGCGATATCGAAGATACGGACGACGCTTTCGTTGACGGAAACGCGGTGACCATTTCGCCGCAGGTTTCGGGCAATGTCGTCTCGCTCGACATCACCGACAATCAATTCGTCAAAAAAGATCAGCCGCTGATCCATATCGACAACCGGCAATATGTGATCGACGTCGAAAACGCGAAAGCGAATCTCGCCACGGCGGAAGGGCAATATGCTGGCTTCCAATATGCTGCCGAGGTCGCAAAGAAGAACTTCCCGGCGCAGCTTGATGCCGCCAAAGCGCAATTGCAGTCTGCGCAGGCGCAAGTCATCCGGGCACAGGCGGATTATGACCGTCAGAAATCGTTGCCCACCCGCGCCACGACGCAGCAAGAAGTTGACGCAGCGACGGCGGCCTTGAGGCAGGCTGAGGCCCAGGTCGCGCAAGCGCAAGCGCAGGTCGAACAGGATTCGCCGGTACATCAACGCATCGGTCAGGCGGAAGCAAGCGTCTCGCAATTCCACGGTCAAATCGAGCAGGCGAAAGCCAGACTCGATCAGGCGCTGCTCAATCTCTCATGGACCA
Organism: Methylovirgula sp.; assembly: GCF_037200945.1. NCBI lineage: Bacteria > Pseudomonadati > Pseudomonadota > Alphaproteobacteria > Hyphomicrobiales > Beijerinckiaceae > Methylovirgula > Methylovirgula sp. The sequence continues at coordinate 1,986,246 of NZ_JBBCGP010000001.1, read as the reverse complement.
TCGTGCAGGCGCCGCAGGATGGTTGGATTACCAAGCGCAACGTCAATGTCGGCACCTATGTCACGCCCGGCCAGCAGATTTTCTCTTTGGTCTCGCCGCAGGTCTGGATCACGGCAAACTTCAAGGAAAGCCAGCTCGCTCATATGCGCGCCGGTCAACCTGTGGACATCACAGTCGATGCCTATCCCGATCTGAAGCTCAAAGGCCATGTCGATTCGCTCCAACTCGGGACGGGATCGCGCTTCACCGCCTTTCCGCCGGAAAATGCGACGGGCAATTTCGTCAAGATCGTCCAGCGCGTGCCAGTGAAGATTGTCATCGACTCCGGCCTCGATCCAAAGCTGCCGCTTTCGCTCGGCCTCTCTGTCGAGCCGCGCGTAAAAGTGCAATGAGCGCGGAGCAGACGCTCCCGTTTCAGGGGGCGGGAGACGCCGCACCTCCGACGCCGGCCGCGCCGCCGAAACCAGTCGGCGCCGGTGCGCGAGACCCGTTCGATCTCGGCTGGGCACCGAAACATAATCCTTGGGCTGTTGCCGTCGTCGTGACGCTTGCAGCCTTCATGGAAATTCTCGACACGACCATCGTCAACGTCGCGCTGCCGCACATCGCCGGCAGCCTCTCGTCGAGCAATGACGAAGCGACATGGGCGTTGACCTCGTATCTCGTTGCCAACGGGATCGTGTTGACGATTTCCGGCTGGCTCGGCTCCCTCCTCGGCCGCAAGCGCTACTTTCTCATCTGCCTGGCGATGTTTACCGTCTGCTCATTTCTGTGCGGCATCGCCACGAGCCTGCCGCAACTGATCCTGTTCCGGCTATTGCAAGGTTTCTTCGGCGGCGGTCTGCAGCCGAACCAGCAATCGATCATTCTCGATTATTTCCCACCCGCCAAACGCGGCGCCGCCTTCGGCCTCACAGCGATTGCGACCATCGTCGGCCCGGTCATCGGCCCGACGCTTGGCGGCATCATCACCGATTCCGCGTCCTGGCGCTGGATTTTCTTCGTCAACGTGCCGGTCGGTATCGCCGCCGTCATCCTCGTTTATATCCTTGTCGAAGATCCGCCGTGGGTGAAGCGCCAGCCGCGACCGATCGACGGGATCGGGCTCGGTCTCATCGCGCTCGGACTCGGCTGCCTCGAAGTGATGATGGATCGCGGCGAGGACGCCGACTGGTTCGGTTCGAGCTTCATTGTGATCATGGCGATGCTCTCCGTCACCGGTCTCGTCGGTGCGGCGGTGTGGCTGTCGGTCGCGAAGAAGCCGATCATCAGTCTTGCCATCTTCAAGGACAAGAACTTCACCGGCGGCTGCGTGATGATCGGCTGCGTCGGCGCCATTCTCTACGCCTCGTCCGTCATCATTCCGCAATATGCGCAACAGGTTCTGGGCTACACGGCGACTTGGGCGGGCATGATCCTTTCGCCCGGCGGCTTGATCATCATCGTCCTCATCCCGTTTGTCGGCCGGCTGATGAATGTGATGCAAACGCGTTACATCATTGCCATCGGCTTTTTCCTGCTCGGCCTTTCCTTCATTTACTCGTCGAAACTGGTTCTCGACATCACCTATCTGCGGCTCGTCATGATCCGCAGTTCGCAGACGGTCGGGCTGGCATTTCTCTTCGTGCCGATCAGCACCATCACCTATTCGACGCTGCCCCGCGAACTGAACGGCGATGCGACGGCATTGTTTTCGATGTTCCGTAATGTTGCCGGCTCAATCGGCATCGCGAGTTCGACGGCGCTGATCCAACAACGGTCGCAGGTACATCAGACCTACCTATCGCAATGGACGAATCCGTTCTGGCAACCGTTCAACAATCTCGTCGCCAGCTATCAGGCCGCGCTCCAGGCGCTCGGAAATTCCGCATCGGCGGCGCATCAGATGGCGCTCGGCCACGTCTACCAGGATTTTCTCAAGCAGGTTTCGGTGATGGCCTATTCGGACGTGTTCAAGCTCTGCTCCATCGTCGCCTTCGCGCTGGTGCCGCTCTGCTTCACACTGTCGCCAATCAAAGGCGGCCGCGGCGGCGGAGGTGGCCATTAGCACGCTGAGGCGGCAGAGACACACAGACCAATAAAGTCGGCGAAACGCCGCGAAACGCCATTTGGCGCTGAGGCGATTCGTTTAAATTAGGATTACGCGGGGGTGGCTTAGCGTGAATAATTTGCGGTTGATCACCGGCACGTCGCTGGCATTTTTGCTCGCTGGCTGTGCCGTGGGACCGAATTTCGTCCCGCCAAATCCCGGCCTTCCGGCGACCTCGTTTTTTGCGGGTGCGACGCACAAGCCGGTTGTCTCCACGCGCGTCGCGCTTCAGCCTGTTGATCCGAATTGGTGGGCGCTCTTCCACGATCGCGAATTGACCGCGATCGAGACCCGTGTCGCCGCCACCAACCTAGATGTGCGGACGGCAACGCTGCGGCTCGTCGAAAGCCGCTATCAGCGCGGTGTCACGGCTTCCAGCCTGTTTCCCACGCTCGACGATAATGGCTCTTACAAGCGCTATCAGATCAGTAACAGCGTCCTTGAAGGCGTCGCCGGCAACACGCTGCCCCCCAGTGCCCTCCAGCCCTTCGATCTATGGCAACAGGGCTTCGACGCCTCGTGGGAACTCGATATTTGGGGGCATGTGCGGCGTCAGGTCGAAGCCGCCGATGCCGACATCGATGCCGCGGCGGACCAACGGCGTGGCACGCTCGTCTCGGCGCTCGCCGAAGTGGCGCGCGACTATATGCAATTGCGCGGCATCCAGCGGCAGATTCAGATCGCCCGCGACAATGTGAAAACCGAGACCGATATTCTCAACATCACCAAGGATAGGCAGAAGACCGGCGTCGTCACCGGTCTCGATGTCGAGAATGCTGCGGCGCAGGTCGATTCGGTGCGCGCGACGATCCCAGATCTTGAACGCCAGCAATCCGAAGCGATCAATGCTCTGAGCCTGTTGCTCGACGCGCCGCCCGGTGGCCTCGCGGCGGAGCTTACGGCGCCCGGCGCGATTCCACCGCCACCGCCGCGCATGCCGGTTGGCATTCCGTCTGATCTCGCGCGCCGGCGCCCCGACATTCGCGCCGCGGAAGCGCAATTGCACGAAGCGACCGCGGACATCGGCGTCGCGGTTGCCGAATTTTATCCGACCGTCACGCTCAACGGCACCGTCGGATTCCAGGCGCTCGATCTGAAGCAACTCTGGAAAGGCGCGTCGCTGGAATATAACCTCGGGCCGAGTGTGACCATGCCGCTGTTTGAAGGCGGAAAGCTCACCTCGACCGTCAACCTGCGCAATACGCAACAGCAGGAAGCCTGGATCAATTATCACGAGACGGTGCTGAAAGCCTGGCACGACGTCGTCAATGCACTCGTCGCCTATCGCACCGAGGCAGCGCGCCATCGCGATCTGCTTGAACAGGTCGATCACGCCGGGAAAGCGCTCGATCTCGCCCGCAGCCGTTATCGCGACGGCGTCGAGCAATTCGTCACTGTCCTTGACGCGGAACGCACGTTGCTGGACGCGCAACGACAATCGGCGCAAAGCGCGACCAATATCGCCGTCGATATCGTGGCGCTCTACAAGGCGCTGGGCGGCGGTTGGGAATATGATTTTCCGCCGCAGCGGCACCTGCCGCTCACCGCCGCGTTGCCGGGGCTTTGATCTGATTTAATGAGAGCGTGTTCTCATCGAAAAAGTCGCGCAGCCTTTTCGGGAACACGCTTTATTCGAATGCCACGGAGAGCCCGTGCCGCTCGCATTCCTCGGTAATCTCGGCGGCAATTTTTTGTAGCTCTTCGACCGAGATTTCCTGATCGTCGTGCGGCATGTCCCAGGTCAGAATCTCGTCAAGACGGATGACGAAATCGGCCGGATGCTCGACATCCGCCAGATCCTTCACCGCGAAGATCGTCAGCCGCAACTCGCCTTGCGAGATGCGAAACGCGCCTTCGGTCATTTCGACGGCCAGTCGCGAGCGTGCGCTCAAGAATAAATCTCCGCGCCAAGGCAATTGCCCGACCTTACCATCCACTGCTCCTCACTGCGGCGACAATCTTTCGCATAACGCTCGGCAACGCTTCGGTGTCGACGTCCTTGACCCAGCGGCATCCTTGCGGCGCTTCCGCTTCGAGCTCAACATTCGCGACGAAAATATCGAGCGTTAGATTAAAATGCGTGAATTGATGCGCCACGTAGGCATCGAGCAAACGATACTCGGCGATCATCGGAGCTTCGCGCAAGGCGTCCGTCAAGTTGTAATCGGCTGTCCATTGCGTGCCCGGTACTTCGCTCATGCCGCCGAGCAATCCGTGCGATGGCCGCGTGCGCAGCAGGATGTCATCTCCGCGTCGCAAAAAGAACGCCGCGCCGCGACGATCGGGCCGCACCGCCTTCGCTGCCTTGCGCGGCCATTCCTCGGGCGTCAGCCGTGCCGCCGCCTGGCAAAAAGCCTTGAGCGGGCAAAGGTTGCAGACGGGATTGCGCGGCGTGCAGATCGTCGCGCCCAAATCCATCATCGCCTGCGTGAAATCGCCGGGCCGCGCATGCGCGAGCAACGCCGCCGCGTGTTCCTTGATCAAAGGCTTCGCGGCCGGCAGTGGCGTGTCGATCGTGTAGAGGCGGGCGACGACGCGCTCGATATTGCCATCGACGGCGACAGCCGGCTCGCCGAAGGCAATTGCCGCGATTGCCGCCGCCGTATACGGCCCGATGCCGGGCAACTGCCGCAGGGCCGCCTCTGTCGCGGGGAATTGGCCGCCATATTCGGCGACGACGGCCTTGGCGCAGGCGTGAAGGTTGCGGGCTCGCGCGTAATAGCCAAGCCCCGCCCATTGCTGCATGACGGCTTCCGTCGGCGCGGCGGCGAGCGCCGCGATATCCGGCCAGCGTTGGCGGAAAGCCTCGAAATAGGGCTTTACCGCCGTGACCGTCGTCTGTTGCAGCATGATCTCCGAGAGCCAGACAAGATAAGGATCGGCGCTGACGCCCGGCAGAGCGCGCCACGGCAGAGCGCGGCGATGGCGATCATACCAGGCGAGCAGCGCAGTCGCAGGCGTTTCGGGCGCAGGCGGCGCAGCGGCCTTTTTGCGGGCTGTCTGAGGCATCCGTATCATCTATCAACGGGCGATTGCCGCCGCCAAGTCTACAAAGCGTATATTAGTCTGATGCGCCCCTCGATTCTCGATCCTTTGTTTGCCTCGGCGACGAACCTGCCCGGTGTCGGGCCGAAAGTCGGCAAACTGCTCGATAAATTGGTTGGCCAGGGCGATAGCGGCGCCCGCGTCCTCGATCTTCTGTTTCATCTCCCGACCGGCACGATCGACCGGCGCCAGCGCGCGAAGATCGCCGACGCCCCGCTCGACCAGATCGTCATGATCGAGGCGACGGTCGTCGAACATCGCGCCCCGCCGCCGCGCTCACGGGCGCCACACAAGGTTCTCGTCGAAGACGAGACCGGCGATGTGCTCCTCATCTTTTTTCTCGCCAACCTGGCCTGGATCGAAAAGAGCCTGCCGGTGGGCGAACGGCGCTTCATCTCCGGCAAGCTCGAGCTTTGGGAGGGACATCGCCAGATGGTGCATCCCGACCGCATCGTCGATGCCGAAGGCCTCGCCTCGATGCCACTGGTCGAGCCGGTCTATGGCCTGACCGAAGGCCTCGCACCCCGCGCGTTGGCGAAGATCATCAGCGCGGATTTGACGCGCCTGCCGAAACTGCCGGATTGGCTGGCACAGACCCGCGCTAAACCGCCGGGTCTTCCCAGCTTCAGCGCGGCGCTCGAAACCTTGCATCATCCGGCCGAGCCCGAGGCCATTGCGCCGATGGCGCCGGCCCGGCTGCGGCTCGCCTTCGACGAATTGCTCGCGCATCAATTGGCGCTGGCCCTGACCCGCGCCAATCTGCGTCGCGCGGTCGGACGCGGCAGTCAGGGCGATGGCTCCCGTAGCGACGCCATTCGCAAAAGTCTGCCCTTCTCGCTCACGGCGGCTCAAGAGGATGCACTTGCGGAAATCCGTCGCGATCTCGCGGCGCCGGAGCGCATGCTACGCCTCCTGCAAGGCGATGTCGGCTCGGGCAAGACGATTGTCGCGCTGCTCGCGATGACGGATGTTGTCGAGGCTGGACGCCAGGCGGCGCTAATGGCGCCGACCGAAGTGCTCGCCCGGCAGCATCATGAATCGCTGCAAAAATACGCCGCCGCCGCAGGTTTGCGTCTCGCTTTGCTGACCGGCCGCGATATGGCTGCGGTTCGCACGCGCACACTGGCGGCATTGGCCGCGGGCGATATCGACATCGTCATCGGCACGCACGCGCTCTTTCAGGAGAGCGTCGCGTTTCGCGATCTCGGTCTCGCGGTCGTTGACGAGCAGCATCGCTTCGGCGTGCATCAACGCCTCGCGCTTGGGGCCAAAGGCAATGGCACGGATATTCTGGTGATGACGGCGACGCCGATCCCGCGCACCCTCGTGCTCGCCTGTTTCGGCGACATGGATGTCTCGACCTTGCGAGACAAGCCGCCGGGCCGTCAGCCGATCGAAACGCGGGCGCTGCCGCTTGAGCGCATCGGCGATGTCGTCACGCGCTTGCAAGGCGCGGTCGCGGATGGCGCACGCGCCTATTGGATTTGCCCGCTCGTCGCGGAAAGCGAGACGCTGGACGTCGCTGCTGTCGAGGAACGCTATGCCGCGCTCAAGGATATATTCCGTGGCGAAATCGGTCTCGTGCATGGCAAAATGAAAGGCGCCGAACGTGACGCGGCGATGGCGGCTTTCGCGCGTGGCGACATCAAAGTACTTGTTGCGACAACCGTCGTCGAAGTCGGCGTCGATGTGCCCGAAGCCTCGATCATCGTCATCGAGCACGCCGAGCGTTTTGGCCTCGCGCAATTGCACCAATTGCGCGGGCGCGTCGGCCGCGGCCGCACCAAATCGACATGCCTTTTGCTCTATAAAGCGCCGCTCGGCGAAACCGCCAAGGCGCGCATCGAGATCATGCGCGAGACGGAGGACGGCTTCCGCATCGCCGAGGAAGATTTACGCTTACGCGGCGGCGGCGACGCCATCGGCACACAACAATCCGGCCTCCCCGGCTTTCGACTGGCGCAAATGGATATTCACGCGGACCTGCTGAAGCTCGCGCATGCCGAAGCGCACAACATCCTCGCGACCAATCCGAAGCTTGACGGGGAGCAAGGCAAGGCACTGCTCGTTCTGCTGCATCTCTTCGAGCGCGAGGCGGCAGTGAAATTGTTGCAGGCGGGGTAAGGAACAATGCCTGATTACGCCGAATCAGCCGCAAAGATCATCGCGCCCTTTGTCGAGGCCGATCTTTTCGCCGGGAGCATTCTCGTCGCACAAAACGGCGCGCCGCGGTTGCGGCAAGGGTTCGGCCTCGCCAATCGCGAATGGAATGTGCCGCACAGCGTCACAGGCAAATTTCGCCTCGGCTCGTTGACCAAGCAATTTACCGCGACCGCGATCCTGCAATTGATGGAACGCGGGCGTCTCGCGCTTGACGACAAGGTCGCGCGGCATTTTCCAAATGCGCCCGCGGCGTGGGCTGATGTTTGCCTGTTTCATCTGCTGACGCATGCGTCGGGCATTCCGAGCTATACGTCGCTGCCGCATTTTTTCGCGCAGGACGGGCGGCGTGACCACAGCCCGCGCGAACTCATTGCGCTCACCGAAACCATGCCGCTCGATTTTCCACCGGGCAGCGCCTTCAAATATAACAACGGCGGCTATGTGATCCTCGGCCACGTCATCGAGCACCTGACGGGCCGGAGCTACGAAGCTTATGTGCGCGAAAATATTCTTGAGCCGCTCGGCCTCCGCAACACCGGCTATGAACATGTCGAAGCCATCATTCCTGAGCGCGTGCCGGGCTATCGCTTGAGGAACGGCCAGATCGAGAATGCCGGATTTCTTGCGATGAGCGTGCCGCATGCTGCCGGTGCGATTTACTCGACGCTCGACGATCTGCTGGCGTGGCAACGGGCGCTCGTGGCGGCGAAACCTTTCAGCCCGGCCTCGGCCGCTCTGATGTTCAAGGATCACGGCCACGGCTATGGCTTCGGCTGGGGAATTCAGAGCCAGTTCGGGCGGCGTCAATTCGTTCATGCCGGCGGCATCAATGGCTTCAGCGTCGTCGTGAGTTTTTATCCGGACGATGACCTGTTCATTGCCATCCTCGCCAACATTCAGGCCGCGCCGGTGCAGAAGATAGCCCGCGATCTCGCGGCGCTGCATTTCGGTGTTACCGAACCCATGCCGTCTCTTGTGCTCGATGCGGCATTGCTAGCCGATTATGTTGGAACGTATCGGCTTGCCTCCGGCCGCACCCTGCGGATCATGCAGGAAGGTGCTCGGCTTTTCGCCGAGACGGGCGATTACGCGCAACAGGAATTAGTCGCGACCGACGATCAGACGTTCGCCGCGCGGCTTGTCGATTGGCACCTGCGCTTTGCGGCCGACGGCGTCGAACAGGCGCAAAGCGTCGTTCTTGTTCGTGATGGTATGGAGATGAGCGGAACGCGTGAGGGTTAGTGGCCCGTCATTGCGAGGAGCTTAAGCGACGAAGCAATCCAGACTACTGGATTGCTTCGCCTTCGGCTTACCATAACCGCGCGAAACTCAATGCTCGCGCAATTCCTCTTCGACCTGAATCGTATCGTCGTTCTGGTCTTCGGTCACCTCGCCACCCACGCGGCCGCGACGGCCAGCGCCGTTCGAAGGCCGCAGTTCGCGCGGCAGCGGGAAGAAGACGCTTTCATCCGCCGTCGAAACGATCTCGACATCAAGTTCGAAGCGCTCCGCGAAAGCATCCATGATCTCTTCGACGAGGACTTCCGGTGCCGAAGCGCCGGCCGTGATGCCGACGGACTTCACGTCTTTGAAGAGATCCCATTCGACATCGTCGGCGCGCAGGACGAGACGTGAGAGCTTGCAGCCGGAGCGCTCGGCGACCTCGCGCAGACGCTGCGAATTCGATGAATTCGACGACCCCACGACGATCATCGCATCGACGGTCGGAGCGATGCGCTTCACCGCCTCCTGGCGATTGGTCGTCGCGTAGCAGATGTCTTCCTTGTAGGGGCCGATGATCTTGGGGAAGCGGCGCGTCAGCGCATCGACCATCTGGCGCGTATCGTCGATCGACAGCGTCGTTTGCGTGACATAGGCGAGATTGCCTTCGTCGACGACGCTCAGGTTTTCGACATCCTCGGGCGTCTGCACGAGGATGATGGAGCCCTTCGGCAATTGGCCGAGCGTGCCGACAACTTCGGGATGACCGGCATGGCCAACGAGAATCACTTGATGGCCGCGGCGGAAATGCGCCTCCGCCTCGCGATGAACCTTGGTCACCAAGGGGCAGGTCGCATCGAGTGCGAAAATCTTGCGGGACTCTGCATCGGCGTGGATAGATTTCGGCACGCCATGCGCCGAGAAAATGACTGGCTGCTGCGTGTCGGGGATTTCGTCGAGTTCTTCGACGAAGATCGCGCCCTTGGCCTTGAGCCCTTCGACGACGTATTTGTTATGGACGATCTCGTGGCGGACATAGACCGGCGCGCCGTAGATGCGCAAAGCCTGCTCGACCGCATCGATGGCGCGGACGACGCCGGCGCAGAAGCCGCGCGGGGCGCAGAGAAGAATCTGCAGCTTGGGCTTGCTCGTCACCTCAGGCTCGGAGAGCAGGGTCTCTGACATCGATGATTTCCGTCAAGTGATTGGGATCGTTAATCAATCCTGCCGCTCTACTGCGAACGACAGCCGCATCGCAGCATTCATATTGGTTGTGGGCTGGGCGTTGCGCCCTGTCAAGAGATAGGCGGCGCGGCGGTTTTTCCCAGCCATCAGCGCTTCTCCAGGAAAAAGCCGCGCAACAAGGCCGCCGCCTCGCCTTCTCGAATGTTGCCGTAACAATCCGGGGCGTGATGGCATGTCGGTTGGGTGAAAAAGCGGGGGCCATGCTCCACCGCCCCGCCCTTCGGGTCGGGCGCGCCCCAATAGAGCCGGCGCAGACGCGCGAACGAGATCGCCGCCGCGCACATGGCACAGGGCTCAAGCGTCACGTAGAGGTCGCAGCCAATTAGACGCTCCGAACCCAGCACCTCGCAGGCGGCGCGGATCGCCAGAATTTCGGCGTGGGCGGTCGGGTCCTTCAATTCCAGCGTCCGGTTGCCGGCGCGGGCCAGAACCTCGCCATCGCGCAGGATGATTGCGCCGACTGGCACTTCGCCGCGCGCGCCCGCCGCCCGCGCCTCATCGAGCGCCAGCGCCATCGCATCGATCCGGTGAGGTATTTGCGCCATGAAACCTTTTCCGTCCGCTCGGCTGTTCCTTCCGCCCGGTTCTGCTATCAAACGCCATGTCCCAAGACCATGGCCGTCCCCAAAGACCGAAACGCCCGCCCGTCCGCCCACAAGCGCCCGATGCCGAGAAGAAGGGCGAGCGCGTCGCCAAGGTGATGGCGCGCGTCGGGCTTTGCTCGCGCCGCGACGCCGAGACGTGGATCGCCGACGGCCGCGTCGCCGTCAACGGAATCGTGCTGACCTCGCCCGCGACCAACATCGGCCCGGCCGATCAGGTCGAGGTTGACGGCAAGCCATTGGCGCAGCGCCAGCGCACCCGGCTTTTCATGTTCAACAAGCCGCGCGGCCTCGTCACGACGAATAAAGACCCGGAAGGCCGCCAGACGATCTTCGATTATCTCGCCATGCATCATCCCGACGCGCCGCGGCTCGTCACCGTCGGCCGGCTCGACATCAACACCGAAGGCCTGCTGCTGCTCACCAACGACGGCGGCCTGGCGCGCGTCCTCGAACTGCCTTCGACTGGCTGGCTGCGCCGCTATCGTGTGCGCGCCAACGGCGAGACCGATCAGGCGCAACTCGACACGCTGAAAGACGGCGTAACGCTTGACGGCATTCATTACGCCGGGATCGAGGCGACGCTCGATCGCTTGCAGGGCGCCAATGCCTGGCTGACCATGGCCCTGCGCGAGGGCAAGAATCGCGAGATCAAGCGCGTGCTCGAACATCTCGGCCTCGAAGTGAACCGGCTCATCCGGCTGTCTTTCGGGCCGTTCCAGCTTGGCGACCTGAACGATGGCGGTTTGGAAGAGGTCCGTGGCCGTGTGCTGCGCGATCAGCTCGGCGAAACCTTGCTGCGTGAATCGGGCGCCGATCTCGACGCACCACTGACGGCCGAACCCGAACCGCACGTCGAGGACCGCCGGCCACCGCGAAAACAAGCCGGCGGCGCAGAGCGGAAAATGCGGACGCATCGGCCGCCCGTGGCGGAGCCTGAACAGGACAAGCCGCGCCATCGCCCCCTCCCCGGCCCGCGCAAACATGTCTCGGCCTTGCGGGCGCAAGAGGATACGAGCGGCCCGCGTCAGCGGATCGAACGTGCGACGACGGAGGACCGCAAGGGTCGCACGATTGCCGTCGAGCGGCACGTTCTTGCCAAACCCCCGAAGAAAAAGTCGCGCTTCGCCGACAAATTTTATTCACCCGCAAAGGCCGATGGCGCGCCCAAAGCCGAGCGCCCGCAGCGCAGCCCGGCGCAACGTCCCGAGAGGAGCGCGACGAAGCCGGAATGGTCTGCTGAAAAGCGCGCGGAGCGTCCCCCAGGGAAGCGCCCGGAGCGGAATGGAGCGGAGCGGCCCGAAAGAAGCTTCGCGAAACGCCCGGAACAGCCCGGCGAAAAGCGGCCGGAGCGCGGCCCCGCGCAGCGCCCCGAGCGGAGCGCGACGAAGCGGCCTGAATGGTCTGCCGAAAAGCGCGCGGAGCGTCCTGCCGGGAAGCGCCCGGAACGGAGTGGAGACGAGCGGCCCGAGCGAGGCTTCGCGAAACGCCCCGAACGGCCTGCGGGGGAGCGCCCGCACCGCAGCCCGGCGCAGCGCCCCGAGAGGAGCGCGACGAAGCGGCCGGAATGGTCTGCCGGAAAACGCGCAGAGCGGCCCGCCGGGAAGCGCCCGGAACGCAATGGAGCGGAGCGGCCCGAAAGGAGCTTCGCGAAACGACCGGAACGGCCCGGCGGAAAACGGCCTGCGCGCGGGCCACAAAAACCCGGACGGCCGGATGACTCCCGCCGGCCGCCGCGCGGGCGTTAAATGCGGATTGTTGCAGGACGTTTGCGCGGGCGCACGATTGCCGGCCCGACCGACGAGTCGATCCGCCCGACATCGGATCGTCTGCGCGAGACGATCTTCAACATCCTCGCGCACGCTTATGACGACCCGGTCGCGGACGCCGCCGTCATCGACCTTTTTGCCGGCACCGGCGCAATGGGCTTCGAGGCCTTGTCGCGCGGCGCGCGGCGCACACTCTTCGTCGACGATGCTTCGAATGCCCGCGCGCTTCTCCGCGCCAATGTCGATGCGCTCGGCCTTGGCGGCGAAACGCGCATTTTCCGGCGCGACGCGCGCAAACTCGGCGATGCCCCACCGGGCGAGCAATTCAGCGTCGCCTTTCTCGATCCGCCCTATGGGCAGCATCTCGGTGAACAGGCGCTGATGGCGCTCCGCGACGGCCGCTGGCTCACGCCCGATGCCCTGGTCGTCGTCGAGGAAAGCCTCGAATCCGAAGTCGAAATTCCGAGCGGTTATCGGCTGGTTGAAACGCGCGGCTACGGCGGCACGAAAATTCTGTTCGTGCGCGTGGCAGGTTGAGGCGCGCTATTTCCCTTTGAGCGCCCGCCAGCCGATGTCGCGGCGGCAGAAGCCATCGGGCCAGTCGATCGCATCGACGGCCGCATAGGCCCGCGCCCGCGCCTCGGCGAGGGTCACGCCAAGGCCGGTGACGTTCAGCACCCGGCCGCCATCGGCCAGCAGGTGGAGCCCCTCACGTTTCGTCCCCGCCTGCGTAATGACGACGCCCGGCAGCGCTGCGGCCTTGTCGAGGCCGCGAATCTCCGTGCCCTTTTTCGGTGTGCAGGGATAGCCGTCTGCGGCGAGCACGATCGTCAGCGCATGTTGCGACGACAGCGAGAAGCTCTGGCGGATAAGCCGGCCGTCAGCACAAGCAAGCAGCAGTGCGAGAAGATCGCCCTGGAGCCGCGGCAGAATCGCCTGCGTTTCGGGATCGCCGAAGCGGACGTTGAACTCGATGAGCTTCGGCCCGTCCTTGGTCAGCATCAGGCCGGCGAAAAGCACGCCGACGAAAGGCGTTCCCATCTGCGCCATGCCGCGCAACGCCGGGTTGATGATCTCGTCCATCACCCGTGCCGAAAGCGCATCGTCCATCGCGGGCGCCGGCGAATAGGCGCCCATGCCGCCGGTATTCGGCCCCGTGTCGCCTTCGCCGACCCGCTTATGGTCCTGCGCCGAGGCAAAGGCGCGGGCGGTCTTGCCGTCGCAAAGCGCGAAGAAGGAGATTTCCTCGCCGTCGAGAAACTCTTCGATAACCAGCGTTTGTCCGGCCGCGCCGAACAGGCCGCCCAGCATCTGATCGACCGCCGCTTCGGCCTCGGTGATGCTCTCGGCAACGACGACGCCCTTGCCTGATGCCAGCCCGTCGGCCTTGACGACGATCGGCGCACCGCGGCTGCGGATATATTCTTTTGCCGTATCGGCATCCGAAAATTGCGCTGCGGCGGCGGTCGGAATCGCGAAGGCGGTACAAAGATCCTTGGTGAAGCCCTTCGAGCCTTCAAGCTGCGCGGCAGCGCGGCGCGGCCCGAATGCTTTGATGCCCGCCTCCGCCAGTTCATCGACAAGGCCGGCGACGAGCGGCGCCTCGGGGCCGACGACGACGAAGCCGACGTCCATCACCCGGCAGAAATCCACGACCGCCGTCGCATCCGCGGGGTCGAGCGCGACGCAGGTCCCGACTTCCGCAATGCCCGGATTGCCGGGCGCGGCGAAGAATTGGCCCAGGAGCGGGCTTTTTGCAATCTGAAGGGCGAGCGCATGTTCGCGGCCGCCGGAGCCAAGGAGAAGGACGTTCACGATTGTGGATTCGGATGATTGATATGCCCGGATATCCGTAAACGGATATTTTTAGGCGCGCTACCGCGTCTTTATCGCCGCCCGAAGAGCCGTTCGATGTCGGCTAGCTTCAGTTCGACATAAGTCGGGCGGCCGTGGTTGCATTGGCCGGAGCCCGGCGTGCGCTCCATTTCGCGCAGGAGCGCATTCATTTCCTCAGGGAGCAGCCGCCGGCCGGCGCGCACCGAATTGTGGCAGGCGAGCGTCGCCAGCACATGATCGAGACGGCGCTCCAGCGGCAAAGCAGCGCTCTCATCTTCCGCCAGAACGTCGGCGAGATCGCGCAACAGCCTGTCGGCTTCGAGATGTTTGAGCACGCTCGGCTGTTCGCGCAGCAGAATGGCGCCGGGGCCGAAGGCTTCGATCACGAGGCCAAAATCGGCAAGCAGGGGCGCGGCAGCGTCGAGACGGCGGACAGCCGCCTCTTCCAATTCGACGACGGTCGGAATGAGCAGAACCTGCCGTTCGATACCGCCCGCCGCGCGCGCGGCCTTCATCTTTTCATAGACAAGGCGCTCGTGCGCGGCGTGCTGATCGACAACGACGAGGCCATCGCTTGTCTGCGCAATGATATAAGTGCCGTGGATTTGCGCCCGCGCGGCGCCGAGCGGTGCATCGGCATCGTCGTGCAAAGCCGCTGCGGTGCGCACATCGGCACTCGGTGCAATATGATCGAAACGCGCCTGACCTTCTGCAACGCCCGAATAGGCCGCGGAGGTCTCGGGCGTCCAGTTCGCCGGCCGCTGCGGCCGCCAGCCGGAAAGTCCGTTGCCGTTTGGCCGGCGCGCCAAAAGATCAAGCGCAGCACTGCCGTTGCTGGGCGTCGCACGATGGCGCGCGCCCTCAAGCGTTTGTTTCACCGCGCCGACGACAAGGCCGCGGACAAGGCCCGGATCGCGAAACCGCACTTCGGCCTTCGCCGGATGCACGTTGACATCGACCTCGCGCGGATCGCAGGTCACGAATAACGCCAGCGCCGGATAACGCCCCGCCGGCAGATAATCGACATAGGCGCCGCGCGCCGCGCCGACGAACAGCTTGTCGCGCACCGGACGATCATTGACGAAGAAATATTGCCCATTGCTATTGGCGCGATGCCAGGTCGGCAGACCGGCGAAGCCCCAGAGCCGCACGCCTTCACGCTCTGCGTCGAGCGCCAGCGCATTGGCATGAAAATCCTTGCCAAGGATTTGCGTAAGCCGCTGCAACAACCCATCAGCGTCCGCGGTACAAGCCGCGTAATCAAAGCCGGAAATATCCGGGCCCGAGAGCGCAAACCGTACCTCCGGATGCGCCATCGCGAGACGCTGGAGGACATCGGCAACGGCTGAAGATTCGGTACGGTCGCTTTTCAGGAATTTGAGCCGTGCCGGCGTCGCGGCGAACAATTCGCGCACTTCGACGCGCGTCCCCTGCGGCTGCCCAGCGGGCGCGAGCCTGTGTTTCAGCCCCTGATCGATGCGGATATGGCTGCCGTCGCGCGCGTCCCGCGCACGCGAAAAAATATCAAGCGTCGCGACCGAGCCGATCGATGGCAGCGCCTCACCGCGGAAGCCCAAAGTGCCGATCTGCGAAAGATCGCCATCGGGCAATTTCGAGGTCGCATGACGCTCGACGGCAAGTTCGAGATCGGCGGCACCCATGCCAAGACCATCGTCGATGACACGGATGAGACGGCGGCCGCCCGCCTCAATCGCAACATCGATGCGCGTCGCGCCGGCATCGAGCGCGTTCTCGACGAGCTCTTTCACCGCCGCAGCTGGCCGCTCGATCACTTCGCCGGCGGCGATGCGGTCGACAAGGACGGGATCGAGACGGCGAACGGGCATGTCGATCCCCGGACCAGAGCGGCCTTACAATCCCACCGGCCGCCCGGCGACCGCGACGAGCAGCGACCCATCGCCAAAGAGCCGCTTCGCGGCGCGCTTGGCATCGTCCATCGTTACGGCTTCGATCAGCTTGTTGCGCGCATCGAGATATTCGACGCCATAACCTTCAGCCTGCAGGTGCACGAGATGCCCCGCAATCTTGGTCGAGGAATCGAAGCGTAGCGCATAAGAGCCGATGAGATATTTTTTCGCCTTGTCGAGTTCTTCGTCGGTCGGACCCGCATCGGAGAGGCTGCGGATTTCGCCCTGGATGACTTCGAGCGATTCCGCGGCGCGCTCGTTCTTCGTTGAGGTGCCTCCGAAAAGCATCGCGCTATGGTCTTGTGCAGCAAGCTGCGAATAGACCGAATAAGCGAGGCCGCGCTTTTCGCGCACTTCGCGGAACAGGCGTGCCGAAAACACGCCGCCGCCGAGCACGTGATTGACCACAATGCCGGGCATGAAGTCAGCGTCGTCGCGCGGTATGCCCTGACGGCCGAAACGAATCGTCGATTGCGGCAGATCGATATCGGCGATCTCGCGCCGCCCGACGCCGGCGAAAACAATATCCGGCACCGGCAGCAGCGACGCCTTCTGCGGCAGTGAACCGAAGACATCGTCGAGATAAGTGCCAAGTGTCAGCGCGTCGATCGCACCGACAACGGCGACCATCAGATTGTCGCGCGCGAAATTCGCGGCGCGGAAATCCGCGATATGCAGCCGCGACAGCGAATCGATCGTCGCAAGATCGCCACGCACCGGCGCGCCATAAGGATGGCCCGCATAAGCGATGGCGCGAAACGTGCGGCTCGCGACGTGATCGGGATCATTGGTCTCACGCCGGAGGCCGGCAGAGATCTGGCTTTTCACCCGCTCGAGCGGTTCAAGATCGAGCCGTGCCTGCGTGACGGCGAGGCCGAGCAGTTCAAATGCCTTGGCCTTGTTGCGTTCCAGGGTCTGCATCCGGCCGACAAGAAGATCGCGATCGGCCGAGAAACTGATTTCGATCGCCTGCTCTTCGAGGATGCGATGGAACGCTTCCGAATCATAAGGACCCGCGCCTTCGTCGAGCAGGCCCGCGAGCAGCGTCGCGACGCCCGGCAGGGTGGCAGGGTCTTGCGAGGCGCCACCGAGAAAGGCGAGTTCGAGCGCCACCAGCGGCACGGTGTAGTCTTCAACGAGCCAGGCCTTGATGCCGCCGGGCGAGACGATCTGCTGGACTTTCGCCGCGTGCGAACTGGTGGGCTTCAATTCCGTCTTGAGACTGTCGGTCATTTTGCATCCCGTTGGGCGTGATCGCCGGAAACCCAGTTCCGCGGCGGTCGCAACATTTGAAAATTAAGCCGCGCGGCCTGCCGGCAGCAAAAAGCCGGTGACGCCGCGCTGGTGATCGAGCCAATGCGCTGCCTTCAGCACCTGATCTGCCGTGACGGCCTCGATCCGTGCTGGCCAGCTCTGAATATCGTCGAGCGATAGGCCGGTGGCGAGCGAAGCGCCGTACCATTGTGCCATCGCGCCCTGGTTGTCCTGCGCATAGATCGTCTCGGCAACGAGACGCGATTTGGCGCGCTCGATATCGGCGGCGTCGATGCCCTTTTCAGCGAGCCCGGCGACAATGCCGGCAATCTCCTCGTCCAACGTCTCAAGCGAGACGCCGGGCGCCGGCATGCCATAGAGATAGAAGCGCGTCTCATCGAGCGCCGTGCCGCCGTAATAAGCGCCGATCGAGACTGCGAGCTTCTTTTCGACGACGAGTGTCCGGAACAGGAGGCTCGTCTGGCCGCCGCCGAGATAATGCGCCAGCACCTCCAGCGCCTCGGCGTCGCGCGGCGCGGTTCTATATGAGGGAACGAGGAAGCAAACCTGATAGGAGGGCTGCTCGACTTTCTCGTCGGCGAGCGTGATCTGCCGACGCGCCTGTGCTTTCGGCTCGCCGACGCGCCAGCGTTTGGGCGCTTCACCACGCGCCGGAATCTTGCCGTAGACCTCGCCGGCAAGCGCGACCACGTCCTTCGGCTCGACATCGCCGGCCACAATGAGAATGGCATTTTCCGGCGTGTAGAAACGCTCGTAATAAGCCAAGGCATCGTCACGGCCGAGGCCGGCGATATCGTCCGCCCAGCCAATCACTGGCAGTCCATAAGGATGGCGGGTGAACAACGCCGATTGCACTGCCTCGCTCAAAAGATCGCCGGGGTCCGAATCGGTGCGCATACGGCGCTCTTCGAGCACCACTTCACGCTCGGGCGTCACCACCTCGTCGGTCAGAACCAGGTTCTGCATCCGGTCGGCTTCATAATCCATGCAGGTGCGCAGGTGATCCTTTGGCACGCGCTGGAAATAAGCCGTGTAATCGTTCGAGGTGAAGGCGTTCTCCTGGCCGCCGACATCGGCGATAAGTTCGGAGAATTGGCCGGCCGGGTAATCCTTCGTCCCTTTGAACATCAGATGTTCGAGAAAATGCGCGATGCCGGACTTGCCGACCGGATCGTCAGCCGATCCATTGCGATACCACACCATATGGGTGACGACGGGCGCGCGATGATCCGGGATCACCACGATCTCAAGACCATTGGCGAGCTTCGCGCTGGTCACGGCCGGACCCGCGGGCTTCGCGGGCGATACCGAAGGCGTGAGAGGCGCGTTTTGATGAGCCTGGGACATTCGTCTGCTTTCTCAAAGAGAGGCAATGGCTAAGCTTACGCCATGCCCGGAATCTCGAATAGGTCACGGCAGGATTGCGCGAAAACCGCTCGGCGCTTTCGCAAAGCCGCCCGTGAGGCTACCCCCGCCCCATATAGGAAGCAATTTGCGGCGCGCGCAGGGGGCGCTGTCCCCAGGCTTAAATCGCCAAGCCGCGCTCAGCTGTCGCGATAGACTTTCTCGCGCCGCTCGTGGCGCTCCTGCGCTTCGATCGAAAAGGTCGCTATGGGCCTGGCATCAAGACGCTTGAGCGAGATCGGCTCCCCCGTCTCCTCGCAATAGCCGTAGCTGCCGTCCTCGATTCGGCCGAGCGCCGCATCGATCTTGGCAATCAATTTACGCTGCCGGTCGCGGGCACGGAGTTCGATCGCGCGATCCGTTTCCGAAGAGGCGCGATCGGCGAGGTCAGGAAGGTTTTCGTTGTCATTTTGCAGGACGACAAGCGTTTCGCGGCTTTCGCGCAAAATATCTTCCTTCCATGCAAGCAACTTGCGGCGAAAATATTCACGCTGCCTTTCATTCATGAAAGGCTCGTCTTCCGACGGTCGATAATCGACATCGATCGTTTCATTCGGCACGTTCAACATCTCCGCACCTCAGACGAAATCGCTGGCCTTATAACGAGATGCGCAAGGCTAGACAATAAGTTCCTTGCTTCCGACAGATGTTTTCAACGTCGTTCCGAAATAACCGGAGCAAAAGCCATCAATCGGCCACCGCCGACTCAAGCACTTTGCGCAGATTATCGCTGATCTTGTCGAGGAATCCGTTGGTCGAGAGCCATTTCTGGCTGTCGCCGACGAGCAAAGCGAGGTCCTTGGTCATAAAACCCGATTCGACCGTATCGACGCAGACCTTTTCTAAAGTAGCGGCGAAACGCGCCAGTTCCTCGTTGTCGTCGAGCTTGGCACGATGGGCGAGCGCGCGCGTCCAGGCGAAGATCGACGCAATCGAATTGGTCGAAGTCTCGCGGCCCTTCTGATATTCGCGATAATGCCGTGTGACGGTGCCGTGCGCAGCTTCGGCTTCGACGGTCTGCCCGTCCGGCGTCAACAGCACTGAGGTCATCAGGCCGAGCGAACCAAAACCCTGGGCGACCGTGTCCGATTGCACGTCGCCATCATAATTCTTACACGCCCAAACATAGCCGCCCGACCATTTGAGCGCCGAGGCGACCATGTCGTCGATCAGCCGATGTTCGTAGGTGATTCGCGCGGCCATATAATCCGCCTTGAACTCGTTCTCGTAGACTTCCTGGAAGATGTCCTTGAAGCGCCCGTCGTAGGCCTTGAGAATCGTGTTCTTGGTCGAGAGATAGACCGGAAATTTGCGCAAGAGCCCATAGTTCAGCGAGGCGCGGGCAAAATCGCGAATCGAATCGTCGAGATTGTACATCGCCATCGCAACGCCGGCGCCGGGGTAGTTGAAGACTTCCTTCTCGATGATAGTGCCGTCTTCGCCTTCGAACCTGATCGTCATCCGGCCCTTGCCGGGTACTTTGAAATCTGTTGCGCGATATTGATCGCCAAACGCATGACGGCCGACGACGATCGGCGCCGTCCAGCCGGGCACGAGACGCGGCACGTTCTTGCAGATGATTGGCTCGCGGAAAATAACGCCGCCGAGGATGTTGCGGATCGTGCCGTTGGGCGACTTCCACATTTCCTTCAGATTGAATTCTTTGACGCGCGCCTCGTCGGGGGTGATCGTCGCGCATTTGACGCCGACGCCGTGCTTCTTGATCGCGTTGGCGGCCTCGACCGTGACCTGGTCATCCGTCGCGTCGCGGTTTTCCATCGACAGATCGTAATAGTCGAGATGAATATCGAGATAGGGATGGATCAGCTTGTCGCGAATCAAGTGCCAGATGATCCGGGTCATTTCGTCACCATCGAGTTCGACGACGGGATTTGCGACCTTGATCTTGTTCATGGCAAAACCTTTGGCATTACGGAAGGGGCGCGGCCCCTATAGCACCGGCAAGTGGGAGCGGAAAGCGGCGTGGCGATAGACCTTGCGCCGCTTTGCGACGGTGACATAAAAGGCGACCATGGGACGTCTGCAGGGCATTCCAATAAGCGCTTTTCGACGATGAAAAGTCGCCTCCCCGCCGCAAGATCGCCTATAGAGAGGCGATGACTGGCGCTGGCACAAATCATACCATTCCGAGCCTCACGGGCGGCCCCGCGATCATTCTCGTGCGGCCGCAGCTCGCGGTAAACATCGGCATGTGCGCCCGCGCCATGGCGAATTTCGGCCTCAGCGATCTGCGGCTTGTCAATCCGCGCGAGGGCTGGCCGCGCACCGGCGCCTTACGCAAGGGCGCCTACGCCGCGGCGGCAGGCGCCGTGCATCTGCTCGAATCAGCCAGGCTTTTTGCGAGCCTCGAAGAGGCTGTCGCCGACCTCAACGGCGTTTTCGCGACGACGGCGCGCGAACGCGGCCAGGTCAAGTCTGTCCTCGCCGCGGATGAAGCGATGATCGAAGCGGCGGCGCGCATTCGGGGCGGCGAGAAGCTCGGCATTCTCTTCGGCCCCGAGCGGACCGGGCTTGCCAATGAAGAGGTCGTGTTGGCCGACAAGATCGTCAGCTTTCCGGTCAATCCGGCCTATGCATCGCTCAACCTCGCGCAGGCGGTTCTGCTGATCGGCTATGAGTGGATGAAGGCCGCGCATGGCAGCGCACCGCCGTTTCAGCAAGCGGAGCGCTCCCCGGGGGCGCCGCGCGAAATGGTCGTCTCGTTCTTCGAATATCTCGAAGGCGAACTGGAGCGCGTCGGTTTTTTCCGGCCCTTGGCGAAACGACCGGTGATGCAGAACAATCTGCGCAATATGTTCCATCGGATGCATCTCACCGAACAGGACGTGCGCAGTTTCCGCGGTATGGTCGTGCGGCTTGTCGAAGGACCGCGGGTGGAACGGCCGAAGAGAAAAAATCAGCCCTCCGACGACAACGGCTGAGCGACCGATTCGAGCGATTTGCCCTCAGCGGCCACGCCGAAGAGCGCCTGCACAATGCCGGCGCCGATCATTAAGGCGGCACCGACAAGATAGCCGATGAGCACGAGGCCGCGTTTTTCGGTCTGGATCAGAGCCCCGAAAAGCACGGGCGCCGCGACGCCGCCGATGCCCGTGCCAACAGCATAAAATACGGCGATCGCCAAAGCACGGATCTCGACCGGAAAAATTTCGCTCACCGTCAGATAGGCGGCGCTCGCGGCCGCCGAAGCGAAGAAGAAAACGATCATCCAGGAGATCGTCTGCGTCTTCGCGTCGAGCACGCCGGCATCGAACAGCACGGCCGACACGGCGAGGAGGATACCGGCGATAGCATATGTCGCGGCGACCATCGGCTTGCGGCCGATCTTGTCGAAGAGTGGGCCAAGAAGCAGAGGCCCGAACACATTGCCGGCGGCGAAGGGAAAGACATAAAGCCCGACGCTCTGATGCGGAACTTTATAGAATGTCGTCAGCACCAGTGCGTAGGTGAAGAAGATCGCATTATAGAAAAAACTTTGCGCGCTCATCAACGCGAGGCCGACCAGCGTGCGCGGACGGAACGTCACAAAGAGCGCGCGAAAAACCTCGGCGAGCGGCGTATGGCTTCGTGGCTTGATGCGCAGCGGCTTCAAGGTTTCCGGATCGCTCAAAGCGATATTGCGCGCGGAAAATTCGGCCTCGATTTGCCCCACGATCGCCTCGGCCTTTTTCTCGTGCCCATGGATGACGAGCCAGCGTGGGCTTTCGGGAATAAAGGTCCGCAAGGCGAGAATGCCGAGCGCCAGAAGAGCCCCGATGAAGAAGGCCGCGCGCCAGCCCATGTCGGCGCTGAAATGCGCCGGATTGAGCAAGTAGATCGACGCCGCCGCGCCGAGCGCGCCGCCGACCCAGAACGAGCCGTTGATCGCCATATCGACGCGCCCGCGTAGCCGCGCCGGGGTAAATTCCTGAATGGTCGAATTGATCGCACTGTATTCGCCGCCGATCCCCGCGCCGGTCAAAAAACGAAACAGACAGAAGCTCGCGAGATTGAAGCTGAAAGCTGTCGCCGCTGTCGCCGCCGCATAAAGGCCGAGCGTAATGAAGAAGAGTTTCTTGCGCCCATAACGGTCGGTGAGCCAACCGAAAATGAGCGCTCCGACGACCGCGCCGGCGAGGTAGAAGCCCGAAATCAGACCGATGTCCCAATCGTTGAAATGCAGCGTCGGGCTTGCCACCAGCGCTCCGGCGAGCGAACCAGCCAACGTCACTTCAAGCCCATCGAGAATCCAGGTAATGCCAAGCGCGATAATCATCCGCAGGTGGAACACGCCGAAGGGCAGCCGGTCGAGTCGCGCCGGCACGCGCGTTTCGATGAAAGATTGGTCGTCCGCAGCTTTTTCGCTCGCCATGCCCCCTCCGCGGGAGTTCAACGCGGATGCCGCCGAAAAAGCCTCAAATCGAATCACAGATAACGCGAACTGTTACATCCGCGCCTTTCGCCCTCGAAATGGGTCGATCTTCGAGCCCGAAAAGGCTAAGGACCGGTATAATTGAGCGCCCCTCGTCTGGAGACTTATGTCAAAACCGCCGCACGTTCTTGTCTTCGATTCTGGATTGGGTGGCTTGACCGTTCTGGCGGAAGTGATGCGCCTGCGGCCGGACGTGAGCTGCCTTTTCGCGGCGGACGATGCAGGTTTTCCCTATGGCCGGCTCGCCGAACCCGCGCTGATCGCGCGCGTCGGCACGGTGATGACCCATCTCGTTTCGGATTACGCGCCCGACGCGGTCATCATCGCGTGCAATACCGCGGCGACCGCAGTCTTGCCGCATCTGCGCGCCTCTTATCCGCAAACTCCCTTCATCGGCACGGTGCCGGCGGTGAAGCCGGCGGCGGCACAATCGCGCTCGAAGCTTATTTCCGTGCTCGCCACGCCAGGCACTGTCGCACGGGACTATACCCACGACCTGGTGCGTACCTATGCCGCCCATTGCGACGTGACGCTCGTTGGCTCGACGCAACTCGCCAGCCTCGCCGAGGCTTGCATGAAGGGCGAAGACGTCACCGACGCTGCGATTGTTGCAGAAATCGCGCCCAGCTTTGTCGAAAAAGACGGCCAGCGCACCGATTGCATCGTGCTCGCCTGTACCCATTATCCACTGCTGCTCAAGCAATTCGAGCGGCTCGCGCCGTGGCCCGTTGCGTGGATCGACCCCGCCGAGGCCATCGCCCGCCGGCTCGATCATGTGTTGCGGGAGAAGCTCGGCGGAGCAGAGCCGGAAACGGCAAATTGGCCGCGACACGCGGCTTTATTCACCAGCGGCGCCGGGCCAAGCCCGGCGCTTGCCAAAGCGCTTCATGAGCGGGGGATCGGCAGAATACTCGAAAACCCGATCCCGATGGCGATAGCTTAGGCATCGGCCGCGAGAATTTTTCGCGCCTCGGCCTCGTCGCGACGCATCTGCGCAACGAGAGTTTCGATCGAGTCGAATTTCAACTCATCGCGCAGAAAATGGACAAAGACGATTTCGAGCGTCTTACCGTAAAGGTCGCCGGAAAAATCGAAGACGTAGACTTCGAGCAGGGGCGCGCCATTATCGAACGTCGGACGGGTGCCGAAACTCGCGACGCCGCCGAACCAGATATCATCGATGCGTGCCCGCACGGCATAAATTCCATGTCGCAGGCGCACGGAATGATGAAGCCGCAAATTGGCGGTCGGAAAGCCGAGATCCCTGCCGCGCTTGTGGCCATGCACGACGTCAGCGATGATGAAATAGGGATGGCCGAGCAGAACTTTCGCCCGTTCGACATCGCCGGCTTCGAGCGCTTTTCGCGTTTCGGTGGACGAGGCCGGCAGGATCGAGCCGCTTGAATCGGCGGCAATCCGCTCGACGATCTCGACCGCAAAACCGTAGCGCCGGCCAGCATCGACGAGAAAGGCCGGCGTGCCTGCCCTGCCTTTGCCGAAGTGAAAATCATAGCCGGCAACCACACCGCCGACATGCAGACGTCCGACGAGAATATCACGAACGAAATCTTCCGCCGGCATGGCGGCGAGGTCCGCATCGAAGGTCAGCGCGATCATCCCGTCGATCCCGGCACGCGCTAGCGCAACGGCCTTTGTTTCCTGCGGCGTAAGCCGGAAAATTGTATCGGTTCTAAAAAAGAAGTCCGCTGGATGCGGCTCGAAAGTCAAAACCGCGCAAGGGCGTCCGAGCCGGGCTGCGATATCCTCGGCGCGTTTCAGGACCGCGACATGGCCGCGATGCACACCATCGAAATTTCCGATAGCGACCACGGCCCCATCAAGACCAGCAGGGGGAATCTGGGGATCGACCGCGACGACAAAACGCGATGACGCGAAATCGACCATTAGCAACCAGAGAGGTGGGGCGTATCGCCAGGCGGCGCGAACCTGCCCCGCGAAGCGACATCCGTCAAGCTGCGGCATTTTCGCCAGCGTGGACAAGAAGACGTTACCTTGTTGCCCCGCAATTTGACCGATCCGAGAGTTTTCCGGATCGCAATTAACTGAATTGCAAGCGCCCATCCGTTTAATTGCAGCGGCGCCGATGAAGTTGATTTGGCGGCGCGGCATAGCTTTTTATTAACCGACCGTTTTATCGGCCGGAGGACTTAATGATTGTGGAACCGTCACTTCCGATCCTTATCGTCGATGACTACAAGACGATGGTTCGGATCATCCGTAACCTGCTCGGCCAGATCGGCTTCACCGATATCGATGAAGCATCGAGCGGCGCCGAAGCACTCGAAAAAATACATGATAAGTCCTACGGACTCATCATATCGGACTGGAATATGGAGCCGATGACAGGCTACCAGCTTCTACAAAAGGTCCGCGAAAACAAAGACGTCGCCGAAGTGCCATTCATCATGGTGACGGCGGAGTCAAAAACCGACAACGTGATTGCAGCGCGCAAAGCGGGGGTCAGCCACTACATCGTCAAGCCATTCAACGCCACGACACTCAAAGCCAAAATCGACTCGGTCTTCACAATGGCTGCCGTCGCCTGAACTGCTCACCAGAGCAATTCCGTCGCAGTGCCCGTGGGTGCAAAATCGAGATGATCTAGAAATTGATGCAAAGCCGCCGCATCCAGCGGGCCGGCTCCTGTCTCGGCGTGCAGTTCGGCCCGGTGGATGCCGCTCGTTATAAAAAGCGTGTCGAAGCCCTGCGCTTCGCCACCCTTGATGTCGGTATGCGCCGAATCGCCAATGGCCAGCACCCGCGCTGGATCGATCGAACATCCACGCACCTCGGCGGCGAGCGCGATGGCACGCCTATAAATCTCCGCATGCGGCTTGCCCGCCTGGACGACACGGCCGCCCAAGGCCTCATAGCGCTCCGCCAAGGCGCCCGCGCAATAGACGAGCTTGTCGCCCATCTCGACGACGATATCGGGATTGGCGCAGACGAACTCCGCATTACGCGCGCGCAATGTTTGCAATCGCGCGTCGTAATCTTCCGGCGTCTCCCGTTCCGCATGTTCCAGGCCGATGCAGACGGCATAGGTCGCCGCATCGACGTCCACGAAACGCAGCGGATCGCTCAGCGCCGATTGGGCCTCGTCAAAGAGCGACATATCCTCCGGCGGCCCGATATACGCCAGCGGCTGGCCTGCGCGTTCGCGAATGAGCGAGATCGTCACATCGCCAGATGTGACGATGCCGTCATAGGCGTCACGCGGCACATGCAAATTATCGAGGAAAGACTGAACCCGCGCCCGCGCGCGCGGCGCGTTGGTGATGAGAATGACAGAGCCGCCCTTCTCGCGAAAACGCCGCAACGCATCCGTCGCTTTCTCGTATTGGATGATTCCGTTATGAACCACGCCCCAGACATCGCAGAGAACGACGTCATAATTCGCGGCGAGTTCGCGAAGGCCTGTGACAAAACGCGGCGGCGGACTTTCAAAATGCATTGCGAAACGTCTCTCATCCGGTTGCAAATGAAACATCATCGATGGCGCCGCGCACGGAACTCGCGCATTTTCGTCGCGCCGGCCGGCTGCAGCGCCTTGCGATACTCATCGCGCTTGTCATGGATCGAGGCGATCACGAGCCCCATCGGAATACCCATGTCGACCAGCGCGGCCTCTGACAATTGTAAACTCGCTTCGACCGTCTCGGGCACCGCATCGGTAACGCCGAGCTCATAAAGCTCGCGCGCATGACTCGCATCGCGGGCGCGGGCGACAATGGTTAGGTCCTTGTTGAGCTGCCGGGCGGCGGCAACGATGCCTTCCGATCCCTCCACCGCGCCAATTGTCACAATCAGCGCCCGTGCATTGGCGATACCGCAGCGAGCCAGAAACTCGGGCTGCGTGGCATTGCCCCAATAAATGTCGGTGCCCCGCGAGCGGAATTGCTTCACCAGACCCGCGTTGGTCTCAATGGCAAGAAAATCGATCGCATGCGCGCGAAGCATGTCGCCGACCACCTGGCCGACACGGCCATACCCAACGATGATCGCCTTGGCCGACGCGCCCTCTTCCAGCGGCGCCGGCAATTTTTCGAGGTCGGCATCGGCTTCGGGCTTCGGCCTCGGCAGCAGCGCTGCCAAACCGGCCATCGGCGGAATGACGAACATCGACAAAGTGACGGCGACCAGGGCGTCCGCGCCGATCTGCGCGCCAAGGGCCCGGCTCGCCAAAGCGCTCGCAATCACGACCAAAGCGAATTCACCACCGGGCGCCAGCATCAATGCCGTTTCTGAAGCGACCCTTACGCTGAGGCGGAACAGCCGCCCGGCGACATAGACGGCAACCGCCTTAACCGCGATAACACCGGCCGCAAGTCCGAGCGTCCGGACCGGAGCGGAAAAGATCAGCGACAAATCAAGGCTGGCGCCGACCGAGAGAAAAAACAGGCCGAGCAACAGGCCTTGGAACGGCTCTATCGTCACTTCGATCTGACGCCGATATTCCGTCTCGGCGAGAAGCAGACCCGCTATCAGCGCGCCGAGCCCCATCGAAAGCCCGCTCGCCGCCGAAATCACCGCCGTGCCGACGACAACCAGGAGACAGGCGGCGACAAAAAACTCGGGCGAGCCGGCGGCAACCACGAAATGAAACAGCGGCCGCAAGACGAGGCGCCCCGCGAGCGCAACCACGGCGATCCCGATACAAGCGGGAAGCACCGTATAGAGCAGGACCGAATCGAACTTGTCGTGATGCGCGCCAAGGATCGTCACCAGAAACAATAGAGGTGCGACCATCAGATCCTGAAACAGCAGGACGGAGAAAATCGTTCGCCCGGCCGAGGTCCCCAGCCGTTTGCGATCGGCAAGCACCGGCAAGACAATCGCCGTCGATGACATCGCGAGGGCAAGGCCCAGGATTACAGCCGACCCCAGCGAATGATGCAGAGCCAATGCGATGCCGCCGAGCGCCAGTGCGGAAACGAAAACCTGCGCCGCGCCAAATCCGAAGACGAGCCGGCGCAGATGCAACAACCGCTCGAAACTCAGTTCCAGCCCGATCATGAACAAGAGAAAGACGACGCCAAATTCTGCAACCGGCGCGATCTCGTCGAGATTGTCGAACGTCACATGCGAGACCCAGCCCGGCAGCGTACCGCGCGCGACGAGCGCGCCGAGGCCATAGGGGCCTAGACAAAAACCGGCTGCGAGAAAACCGAGGACGGGGCTGATCTTGAGGCGCCGAAAGACCGGCGCGACGATGGCGGCGGTGCCGAGAAACAGCAGAATGCTTTTGTAATGTTCGGGCGACTCTGGCATTGAGTCCTGTTTAATCCTTATGGCTCATGAAACAATGCGACAAACCCAACGACGAGCCCCGGCAGCAAGACGGCTGCCAACCCATAAGTATTCGATGCAAAGGCCGACAGTGCGCAGCCGAGTGCGAAGCAAATAAGGCGCGCACTGATCCCTTTGACTTTGACAGGCGGCGCTTCGGACGAGGGCGGATTCGCTTTACGCCATAAAGCGACAAAAAGTCTGGCGGTATTGGTCGTCATCACGGCAGATGTCGGCCCAAGGCCAGGCTCGACATGATGGGCGGCATTCTGCATCGCCATCGCCAGCACGAGCAGCATGGCGAACCCGGCACTATAGGCCGCAGAATGCGGCAAGAGCTCGATGATGCTGACACCAACAAGAAGCGATGATTCAATGGCAAGAACCGTCCGGATTTTTTGCCGCGATCGATCGTAGACGAACGTCGCCAAGGGCACGCCGAGGAAAAACACCGGCAGCGCGATGAGTTTCAGCCAGTCGACGCCTTTGACGCCATGCACAAGCGAGATGGCGAAAACGACAAAATTGCCGGTGATATGGGCCGAAAAAAGCTCGGAGACGCGCAGGAATGTCGCGGTGTCGATATAGCCGGCGACGAAGGCGAGCAGAACGCCGCTGAATGGGGCAATCGGGATTCGCATAGGCGCTGCACTCCGGGTCAGAATGCGGGATGGCCTGTCGGGCCAGACGCGTCAAGGTTACTGAGGGGATGCCCTTCCTTTTCCAGACGTTAGCCGCCATCTTTGCGAAATGACGAAACTCGCCACCAATGCGCCCGAGTTCACCGTCGGCGAATTCGCCGGCGCTTTGAAGCGCACGATTGAAGAAAATTTCGGCTTCGTCCGGCTCCGCGGCGAAATCTCGAATTATCGCGGTCCTCATTCCTCCGGCCACGCCTATTTCTGCCTGAAAGACGAGAACGCACGAATCGATGCCGTCATCTGGAAAGGCACGATGGCGCGGCTGAAAGTAAAGCCCGAGGAAGGGCTCGAAGTCATCGCCACCGGCAAAGTGACGACCTACCCCGGCAAATCGGCCTATCAGATCGTCATCGACAATATCGAACCGGCCGGCCTCGGCGCGCTGATGGCATTGCTTGAAGAGCGGCGCCGCAAGTTCGTCGCCGAAGGTCTGTTCGATGCCGCCCGCAAGCAACTCATCCCGTTTCTGCCGGCGACGATCGGCGTCGTCACGTCGCCAACCGGCGCAGTGATCCGCGATATCCTGCATCGTATCGCCGACCGCTTCCCACGCCACGTTCTTGTCTGGCCGGTGCGCGTTCAAGGTGAAACCTGTGCGGCCGAGGTCGCAGCGGCCATCGAGGGCTTGAATTCGCTCCCCGAAAGCATCGCGCCACGGCCAGATATCATCATTGTCGCACGTGGCGGGGGCTCGCTGGAAGATCTGTGGGGTTTCAACGATGAACTCGTCGTGCGTGCCGCGGCGGCCAGCCTCATTCCGCTCATCTCTGCGATCGGTCACGAAACGGATTGGCCGCTGCTCGATCACGTCGCTGATCTGCGCGCGCCGACCCCAACCGGTGCCGCGGAAAAGGCCGTGCCAGTGCGCGGCGAACTTCTCGCCGGGCTCGCCGATCTGAGCCGCAGGCATGAGGGCGGCGCGCTACGTCACCTCGCGCAGCAGCGCGCTAATTGGCGATCGCTCGCGCGCGCGCTGCCGCGTGGCGACGCCATTCTTGCGCTACCGCGCCAGCGTTACGATCAGGCCGGTGCGCGGCTCGCCAGTGTCATGGGTGGTGCCTTCGACCGCCGCCATATCGCGCTCGCGCGCCTGGCGCATCGCCTGGCAAGCCAGTCGCCGCAAGCAAGATTGAGCCGCGCGTCGCAAAAGCTAGAGAGCCTGGAACAAAGGCTGCGTCGCGCCACGATGTTGACAACACAAGCACGGCGCGAGCGGCTTGCAACTCTGCGCGTGCGGCTCGGCACCGCGTTAGCTGGACGCACCCGGTTAGAAGCACAGAAGACAAATGCGGGACGTGCGCGCCTTGATGGCCTGAATTTGCGCCTGCAACGTGCCGTCGCGACCTTGCTTGAACGGCGCGGCCAAAGGCTTGCGGCGCAAAGCCAGCTTCTCGGCTCGCTCGGCTATCGGCAGGTTCTGGCACGCGGCTTCGCACTGGTGCGCGACGGCAGCGGCCAGCCGTTGCATCGCGCTGCGGATATCACCGCCGGGGCAAGACTTGATCTGGAATTCGCAGATGGACACCGAACGGCAACAGCGGGCGACACGCCAGCAAAGGCAGTGCCCGACAAACCTGCGCGCGCGCGGCCAAAGACAGCACAGGGCTCGCTGTTTTGACCTTGCTCGCCCTCTTTGCCGACATTCACGGTAATCGCGAGGCGCTTGACGCGTGTCTGGCCGACGCACAGCGGCGCGGCGTGGAAAGGCTGATCTTTCTCGGGGATCTAATCGGTTATGGCGCGGATCCTGCCTATGTCGTCGATCTCGTCGCCGGAAAGCTCCGAGACGGCGCCATGGCTATCCTGGGCAATCACGACGCCGCGCTGATCGCCGGCTGCGACAGCATGAACAGCGCCGCGCGCGCCTCGATCGAATGGACACGACGGCGGCTCGACAAAAACCGGCAGGATTTCCTTGCAGGTCTGCCTCTCACCGCCGAACGCGGCGATCTCCTCTTTGTCCATGCCGATGCCGCCGAGCCGCGACGCTGGACGTATGTGACAAGTTCCCTCGAGGCGCAGCGCTCGTTGCGCGCCACGTCGAAGCGCGTGATCTTCTGCGGCCACGTCCACCGCCCGCAACTCTACGCGGCCGCGACCTTCAGGCTGCCAAAAGCCAGGAGGCCGGCGACCGGCATCCCGATTTCCATCGCCGGATCAGGCAAATGGCTGGCAGTGCTCGGCTCCGTCGGCCAGCCGCGCGACGAAAATCCTGCCGCGGCCTATGCAATTTATGACGATACGGCCGGACAGCTCACTTTCCTGCGGGTCGCCTACGACATTTCTACCGCCGCTGAGAAAATCCGCGCCGCTGGCTTGCCCGACATTCTCGCGGCCCGGCTTTTCGTCGGGCGATAAACAAAATCCGGCCCCCGGCGGCGCCGGTGGAAATTCCCCCATAGCTGCGCTATCTTTAGCGGAGCCCTCTATCAGCAACGTCCGAGAATGAACCGCTACGAACGTCCCCCTTTAGCCGCCGGCGAGGCCGAAATCGAATATCTCGACGGCGATATTCGCGTTTTGCGGCCGGGCGCATTCGTCCGGTGCGCTGCCACCGGCGTCCCGATTCCGCTCGAAGAATTGCGCTATTGGAATGTCGATCTGCAGGAGCCTTACGCGAGCTATCACGCCAAATTGCAGCGTATGGGCATGAAACTCGCGAAGTGATCTCGCGCGATAGTTAAACTGCGATCAGTTCATCGGCGTTTGCCGGCTTTCGATCGAGAGTTGGGCGATGTGCGGCTCGATCGCACTCATGATGCGGTCGCAGGCGCCGCCCAGGCTCTTCACTGTCTCGCTCGCAGCGCGCCCCATCAGTCTCAACCGGCCGGCATCGGCAAGAAGGATTGCGACGACGCGCGCGATCGTGTCGGCATCCGCAACGGGCACCGCACCGCGTGCATCGTCGAGCGCGCGATAAATCGGCTCGAAATTGGCAACGTTCAGTCCATGCAGGATGGCGCAGCCGAGCTTGGCGGCTTCAATGGGATTCTGACCGCCGCCGCGGGATGGCAAGAGCGACTTGCCTAAAAGTGCGATGCCGGTCAGGCGATAAAACAATCCAAGCTCGCCATTCGTGTCGGCGACGTAGACATCTGGCAAAGCGTTTTCATCGACTTCGAATTCGGATGATCGCTGCGCGACAGTGAAGCCACGCGCGGCGGCGAGGCCGACAACCTCCGTGCCGCGCCGCGCATGACGCGGAATGATGATGGTCAACAGGCCGGGGATCGTCTGCGCCATCGCCTGATGCGCAGCGAGCACGATCTCCTCCTCGCCGCGATGGGTGGAGGCTGCGACCCAAACCGGGCGCGAACCAATGCGCACGGCGAGCGCCGCAAGGCTCTGCCGGTCGGCGGGCGGGGCATTGACATCGTATTTGAGATTTCCCGCGACTTTGACATGCCGCGCCCCGAGGAGTGCAAAACGCTCTGCGTCGGCTTCGCTTTGCGCCAGGCATAAATCGACATTTGCGAGCACGGTTGCAATGAAGCGTGGAAACCATCGCCAGCGCTGAAACGCGCTTTGCGAAATTCGCGCATTGATCAGCAGCAGAGGGATTTTACGGCGCCGGGTTGCCAGAAAGAGATTCGGCCAGATCTCCGAGTCGGCGATGAGCGCGAGATCGGGACGCCAATAATCCAGAAATCGCGCGAGAAATTGGGGTACGTCGAGCGGCAGAAATTGATGTAACGCGCCAGCCGGCAGGCGCGGCACGATAAGAGCTGCGGCAGAACTCGTGCCGGTCGAGACCAGAATCGTAAACCCGCGTGCGGCGAGCCGTTCGACCAACGGCAGCAACGCAAGGCTTTCGCCGACGCTTGCGCCATGCAGCCAAGCCAGAGGGCCTGGCGGCCGCGGCTCGCTCGGACGCCCCAGCCGTTCCCCATCGCGATCGTAATCGTCCCGCCGCAATTTTCGCCGGCAATAAAGCACCAGCGGGCTCAGCGGCGCGAAGGCGGCGCTGGCGGCCTGATAAATGGGCAAAATGGGAAGGGTTTTGATCAAGACGCAAACGACTGCCAAGATGAACCAAGCGGCGACGCCAGCGGCCCCTAATGAACAGGCAGAGCGCGCCGCAATCAAGCGCCCGGAGGCAAACCATGTATCTTTGACAGACGTTTGCGGCCAGAGCTTGCGGAGGTGCGAAATTGTTCGCGAAAAAAGCGGTTTCTCCCGCTTTAAGAGCTGTGAGGCTTCAGCTCAACTTTTCGGCGGCTCCGTTGGCTCAAGGAGGCGATGCAAATGCGCCACGAAATAGCGCATGTGAGCATTGTCGACGGTCGCCTGCGCACGCGCCTTCCAGGCTTTGTAGGCCGACTGATAATCGGGAAACACGCCAACGATATCGATCGCGTCGAGATCGCGAAATTCGGTGCCCTCCAGATCGACAAGTTCGCCGCCGAAAACGAGATGAAGAAGCTGTTTGTGATCGTTTGCCGCCATGAAATGCCCGTCGATTTGCGTGACTTTGACGCCATGCTCTAGCAAAAAACAGGCAAGGACTAAAGCTTACGACGTGGCGGCAAGGCCGGCCGCGGCCCTAAAGTGCGTTAGCAGGGCGTCTGGCCCGGCCACCAATTCGCCATGCAACGTATGGACCCGGTTATAGAGTGGCTGGCGGCCGCGCAAATTGATCAATTGGCCACCCGCCTCGGTGAGGATCAGATCGCAGGCCGCAATGTCCCAATCCTGCGCATTGGCGGAAATGAGCGCGACATCCAACACGCCTGCGGCAACCCTTGAGATGCGCACCGCCAGCGAAGGAATTCGCGGCAAAAGTTCAAAATCAAGACCCGCATTCCGCAATCGCTGTGCAAAGCCCAAAGGCCCGGCAACCCGCGTCGCAGCGTCGAATTGCGCATGACGCGAGACGGCGATGGCCTGCCCGTTGAGCCTTGCGCCGGAATCCTTGACGGCGACATAGGTTTCGTTGAGCGCCGGCGCATGGACAACGCCGATGACCGGCCGCTGCCGATGGACGAGCGCGACCGAAACGGCCCAAACGGGATCGCCGGCGGCGAAACTCCGCGTTCCATCGATTGGATCGACGACCAGAACGAAATCGTGGTCCAGACGTCCCGGCAGATCGGCGGATTCTTCGGAGAGCCAGCCGGCTTCGGGTATGAGCTGACGCAGACTCTCCTCAAGCAGGAGGTTCGCAGCAAGATCGGCTTCGGTGACCGGCGAGCCATCCGCTTTCTTGTGTATACCGGCGACGGTTTTCTCGCCTGGCCGGAAGTAGGCGCGCGCAATTTCGCCGGCGGCGCGCGCGGCCTCAATGACCCCCGCGACCAGTGAATGATCGTGCGACAGACTTTCCATATCCAAGGCTTGCGACCGGGGCATATCCGACGCCTCACGTTTGTCGCTGCTGACCTGTCTGTCCAATGTCGGCATGTTCATGCCCAACCCCTTATCCGGGTTGAACGCGCGCCGGGCGCCAAACGCAGCCACGCATCCGATTAATTTTTGCGATGCCGCAATCTTCGTGTGAAAGGCAGCAAAATTCAGGCCGATCACGCGCGGATTGAAGCAACCCGTGATCCCAGAATAGGCCGGAGGTGAGATTTTCATTAAAATTGCTGCTTTTCCGCCAACGGTCGGACAAGCATAAAATCATAAATCTCCATGAAAATCAGAGATTTACTCTCTATTTCAGGAAGCTTCCGGCAAACTTTTCCCAAAGCCGCAGTGGGGACGGTAATTTGGAGAAGACTCAATGCCGAAGCTCGATCGCAATCCCGAAGCCTGCGCCTATCATGAGCCTGATCAGCGCGCCGATGGTGGAACGCGGACCATTCGTCTGAGCGCGCGCGGCATTCGCATCGATCGCGCGCTGGGCGGCGTCAAAATGCGCCTTGCCGTGCCGATCGAAGCCTATCGCGGTGTCGTCCTCACGCGTGAGGACAAGCTTCAGCGCCGGTTTTACCGCCTGACCCTTGATCATTCCGACGCCGATCTCTCAATCACGCTATCTCGTGCGACCGATATCGCAGCTCTGATCGGACCCTGGAGCGATTGGGCGCGGTTTTTCGCCAAACCGGCATTGCTCGACGCCAAGATCGGCACCGACCCGGAAATACGTCTGCGCCGGCCGATGCGCCGCCGCTCACGTGTGCGTGGCCGCGCCACGCGCCCGACCGCGCTGAAGGTCTTCACGACGGAAGTTGAGCTCTTCTCGCGCGAATAGACGCTCAGATCTGCTTATAACCGCGGTGCATGTAAAGCAGCGCCTCGGTCTTCGGCGCGACGTCGATGGCTTCGACGCGCCCAATCAGGATCAGGTGCGTCGACATTTCCTTGGCCTCGATCAACCGGCAGTCGAAAGCCACGAGCGCTGTCGTCAGCACAGGCGCGCCGGTGACAAGCTTGCCCCAGGAGGCGGCGGCAAAACGTTCCTCGAGCGCGTGCTCCGTGCGCCCAGCGAAAATGTCGGACAATTCCTGATGCGCGCTCGCCAGCGTATTGATGCAGAAAACCCCATTTTGGATCAGGAGCGGCGCGGCCCGCGATGTTTTGTTGAGACAAAATAGCATCGTCGGCGGTTCGGCCGTCACTGAGGTCACGGCGTTGGCGGTAATGCCTGCCGAGCCGGCGTGGCCTCCGGTGGTCACGATATGAACAGCCGAGCCCACGCGGCTCATGGCCTCCCGGAAGCGTTCCGGGGCGACCGAAAGATCATCGCTCATCACTGCATTCATAAAAACGCTTTCCCTGCATCAAAAGCCTCCCCCGGATATCGCAGACCGGGACGCCAGCGTGAAATAGATAGTAGGATCAGACCGACAAACAAAGCCTTGGGTGGACAGCGGCGGTGCGGCCCCATTTTCTTCTTTTGACGCTCTTTTCAATTCTCTTGGCGCTCGCCAGTCCGGCGCGGGCTGAGATCAAGATCGCCCTCGCGGCGCCCTTGAGCGGCCCGGATGCGGTCTTCGGCACGCAATTGCGCAATGGCGCCGAACAGGCGGCTACGGACATTAACGCCAAGGGCGGCGTTTTGGGCCAGAAATTCATCATCGTCCCGTTCGATGATCGCGGCGATCTCAAGCAGGGAATAGCCATCGCCAATCGCCTCGTGGACGAGAAGATTTTTTTCGTCATTGGGCATTTTTATTCGAGCATCACGCTCGCGGCGTCGGAGATCTACGCCAACCATTCCATTCTCGAAATCACGCCTTCGGCGACAAATCCTCAGATCACTGAACGCGGCCTTGATCTCATCTTCCGGACCTGTGGCCGTGACGATCAACAAAGCGCGGTCGCCGCGAAATATCTCGCCGCGCAGACGGGCAAAAAGATCGCGATCCTGTTCGACAACACAGCCTATGGCAAAGAACTCGCGGACGATGTTCGGCAGCGGCTTGCCAAAGCCGGCATTCAGGATGTGCTTTACGCGGGCATCGACAAAGGCAGCAAGGATTACGGACGGCTTGTCGGACGGATCAAGGCAGCGGCAGCCGATCTGGTTTATTGGGGTGGCGGCGATGCGGACGCCGGTCTTCTCCTGAAGAAGATGCGCGCAGAGAGCATAACCGCGCAGCTTTTAGGCACCGATTCCCTGGCGTCGGACGAATTTGCGAGAGCCGGAGAGGCTGCGGTCGAGGGTGCGCTGATGACCTTCCCCGCCGATCCACGCAGGCGCCTACAGGCTGCGGGCGTGGTGAGAGAATTTCGCGCGCGCGATATCGATCCCGAGGTTTTCACCCTCAATGCCTACGCCGCCGTCGAAGTGTTGGCGCAGGCGGCAAAAGCCGCGGGCACATTCGACCCCGTGACAATCGCCAAGACGATCCATTCCGGTCGGCCGTTTCCAACCGTTCTCGGCACGCTCACCTATGACGCGAAGGGAGATGTCACCACGCCGGATTATGCTGTCTATGTATGGCGCCGCGGCTACGAGGATCAGCTCGAATATGGCGAACTTGCGACCCAATAATCAGCCGATTTTGGCGAGACCGGGAAAAGCCTGAATCAGCCAGAAGGATAGGTTCTGCATTGTGCCGGTGAGGAAGGCGACGCCGGTTGCAATCAGCAGCACGCCGACGACGCGCTCAACGCTGCCGAAATGTGCCTTGAACCTTTTCAAAAAGCCCAGGAACGGCCCGAGCGCCGCGGCGGCGAGCAAAAACGGAACGCCAAGCCCGAGCGAATAGATCGCCAACAGACCGGCGCCGCGCGCGGCCGTCGCTTCCGACGCCGCGATCGCCAGAATGGCGGCGAGAATCGGCCCGATGCACGGCGTCCAGCCAAACGCGAACGCGAGCCCCATGACATAAGCGCCCCAGAGACCGAGCGGCTTTTGAACCTCGAGGCGTTTTTCCCGATAGAGCAGATTCAGACGGAAAACGCCGAGGAAATGCAGGCCCATCGCGATGATCGCGAAACCGGCGAGAAGCGACAGGGTCGCGATATGAGCGCGTAACGCCTGGCCGAAAAATGAGGCTGTCGCGCCAAGCGCCACGAAGACCGTCGAGAAACCGGCAACGAACAGGACCGCCGCAAGGAAAATGTCGCGCCGGGCGCGTCCGACTTTTTCAGTCGCCACGTCCTCGATGGTCGTACCGGCGATAAAGGTCAGATAGGGAGGAACGAGTGGTAGAACG
The DNA here is from genome assembly GCF_037200945.1 of Methylovirgula sp. Classification (NCBI taxonomy): domain Bacteria; kingdom Pseudomonadati; phylum Pseudomonadota; class Alphaproteobacteria; order Hyphomicrobiales; family Beijerinckiaceae; genus Methylovirgula; species Methylovirgula sp. Next base: position 1,948,620 of record NZ_JBBCGP010000001.1, on the reverse strand, counting down.
CAGGGGCTGAGAAAGGACAAGAGTCCGGCCGCTGCGGCTGCGGAAAGCGTGACGTTTGTTGCCATTGGGCGTTCCTAGCGCCAAAGCCATGCGTAAGAAAGCAGTCTTTATCAACCCTCTCCGAGGCTATAAGGCGAGTTGGGGGAATGCCTTTGGCGTCCGGCCCTGCCCGCAACACATTCACAAGAAAAATTGATTACAAAGCAGCAGCTCAAATGATCACGCCGCACCCTCATCCACCCCGTGCCTATTACTTCGCCGAAGCCCCGGCCATGCCAGCCGCTGAGCCCCCGGCATGAGGGTTCTTGCCGCGTTTTTCTTCAATGTTCTCTGTAATTTTGCGATTGGCCTTCTGGTCGCGAGGTTCCTCGGGCCTGCCGAATATGGCCGTTTCGCATTGGCCTTCGCCGTCGCCGTTGCAGTGCAGAGCGCGTTTTTCGATTGTCTGAAACTCGGCGCGACACGTTTCTATTCCGAACGCGTGCGCACCGAAAACCCGACCCTGCGCGCGACGCTCGATGTCAGCTTCATCACCATTGCCCTGTCGATCGGCGTGGCGTCGAGCGTGATGTTTCTCTCCGGCGCACATTTCAAGCTTTCGAACGGACTGATCGCACTGGCGCTGGTCACAGCGGTCTCGAACGGCGTTTTCGATTACAACACCGCTCTTGTGCGTGCACGATTCCACGACCAGCTCTATACCCGGCTTGTCCTGGTGAAGAATGCTTTGGCCTTGTTACTGACAGGCGGCGGGGCTTTTATCTTTCACTCCGCCACCATGGCGCTCGCCGGGAGCATCCTCAGCATGTCCGGCGCCGTTATTACCGCGCGCGCAGCGCTGCGCGATCACGGCACGACGCGCCAGCATGCGAGTCTTGCGACTGCCAAATTGATCTTTTCTTATTCGCTGCCGATCGTCTGCGCGAACGTCCTCTATCTATCGATCCCCTTGGCCAATCGAGCCATCGTCGCGACGCTCTATGGTTTCTCGGAGACGGGACAGTTTTCGCTCGCCTTCGACCTTGGCAGCAAGGCGATTCAGGCGATCGGCTCAACGCTCGACGTGGTTTTGTTTCAGATTGCCGTCGCGCTGCACGAGCAACACGGGCCAAGCAAGGCGAGGACCCAGGTGGCGCGCAACATGGCGATCGTCATCGCCGTCGTCCTGCCGGCCTGCACCGGCATCTGGCTGACGTTGCCGTCCGTCGAAAATGTCGTCGTCCCGGTCGCCTATCGCGGGCCATTCGGGCAATTGCTGACGCTGATGATGGCCGGCCTCTTCAGTTCGGCGATCGTGCAGTTCGGCATCAACCCGATCTTCCAGATTGCCAAACGTACCGCGCCGCTGATCGCCGCAGCAGTGATCGCCTGCCTCGTCGATGCTTTGCTGATCGTCGTCCTGCCGAAGAACTCGGATGCGTCGAGCCTCGCCATCGCTCAGACTGGCGCCTACATCGCTGGTCTAATCGCGCTTGTCGTTATGGCGAGTTTTACCAAGCCGCAATGGCCGCGCCCGCGCGACCTTGCCCTCGCTGCGCTCGCAACGGCTGCCATGGCTGCCGCGCTCTTGCCGCTGCGCGAGCGCCATCCTGGATTATTGACGCTCGTCGAGCAGGTCACCGCTGGGACCCTGATCTACTGTTTCTTCGTCTATGTATTCGACATCGCAAATCTGCGCGAGGTCGCCGTCGCCCGGTTAAGGCCGATCCTCGCGCGGCTACAAGCATCTTCCTGATGCCGCCTTTTACCGCCGTCCGCCGCGACGCGCCGGGCCTCGACGCAGCGTTTTCCTGACGATCGCTTTCTTCGCCGAACGCTTGGCCGTTTTGCGCGCCAGCTTCTTGACCACGCCCTTGCGAGCCGCCTTTTTCACTGCCTTCTTGGACGCGTGTTTTTTCGCTGCCGTTTTGCGTGGTGCCTTTTTGGCGACCGTGTGCTTTTTGGCAGCCTGTTTACGCGCCGATTTTTTGACCGCCTTCTTCAGTCCGGCCTTCTTCGCCGCGACCTTCTTGACCGTCGCCTTTTTCACGACGCGTTTTTTCGCAACGGCTTTGCGCGTCGTTTTTTTCGCGGCAGATTTCTTCGCCATGGATTTCTTGGCCGCTGATTTCTTGGGCGTGGATTTCTTGGCCGCTGATTTACGTGCGGGCCGTGCAACCGGGGCCGGAACCGCCGGTTCTTCAGCCTTCGGTTTCGGCGCGGCGCGGGGCCGCGGCTTCGGCGGTTCGACCGCGACAGGCCCGGCATGAACTTCGTGCGCGGGCTCCGCGATTGGCGCGGGCTTTGGCTTTGGCGTGCGGGGTTTACGAGGCCGTTTCGGCGGCGCTTCGCTCGCCAGCGCTCCGACTTCGGGTTCTATGCCCGCATCGAGCAAAAATTCGAGGACGGCATCGTTGAACGCCTCGGCGGCTTCGACCGGCGACAGATGCGCCGCTTCCAGAGTCACAGTCTTCGCCCCGGGAATAGCGCCCGCAACCAAAGCGCCGACGCCTGGCGGCGTCACCGAATCATGCTTGCCAACGACCACAAGAACTGGATGGCGAACCTCGGCGAGCCCAGAGCGGAAATCGGCATCCCGCACAGCCACGGCGCCGCCCGCATAACCCTCGGAGCTCATCGCCGCCAGCGTCTGTTCAAAACGTTCGATCACTTCGGGATGCTGCTCGCGATATTGCCGGGTGAACCAATTCTCGACGAGACCCGGCGCGAGGGCTTCGACGCCATTTGCCGCCACCGTGCGGATGCGCTCGTTCCAGATATCCGCGCTGCCGATCTGCGCTGCGACATTGGCGAGAACAGCACGTTCGATCCGCTCCGGCGCATGACGCAGCAGCCACAGCCCGATAAGGCCGCCCGCCGATAGACCGACAAAATGCGCCTTATCGATCTTCAACGCATCGAGGACCGCGAGGGCGTCCTTGCCGAGCTGATCGATCGAATAGGGCCCCTCGCTGACGCGACTGCCGCCATGGCCCCGCGCATCGAAGCGGACAAGCCGGAAGTGCGGTGTCAGGGCCGCGACTTGCCGATCGAAAACATGAAGATTGGTCCCCAGCGAATGCACCAGCAAGATCGCCGGGGCGTCCGCGTCGCCCTCGACAATGATATTGAAGGCATCGCCGTCGATGATGGTTTCTGTCATTGCCGCTTTCTCCCGCTCGCGCCGCGTCAGGCCCGATGATCAACGGCGCAAACGTAAACTAGCTTGCTCGTGAAACGCCGCAAGGGACTGCGACGTAGATAATCACCGCGTTGATGCGAAAGTTGTCCGCGTCTGCGTCCGTCGAGAACACAGCAATCGCGCGGCGCGGTGGCATTATGATAAATATATTTTTAAAATCAAATAGTTAAACGCATAAAATCTGGTCTAACGCTTCGGCACTTTAGCGAGATCGTCCAACCAGATTTTGGCATTGCCATCGGACGGCGCGCGCCAGTCGCTGCGCGGCGACAGCGAGCCACCGGCAACGACCTTCGGCCCGTTCGGCAATGCCGAGCGCTTGAACTGACTGAAGCCGAAGAAACGTCGGATGAAAACCTCAAGCCAGCCGCGAATCTGCGCGAGATCGTAAGCGTGGCGGCGATCTTCTGGAAAATCCTGCGGCCATTCGCCTTTGGCGACATCGCCCCACGCGGCCTCAGACAGGAATGCGATCTTTGAGGGCCGGAAGCCATAGCGCAAGACGTAGAAAAGATTGAAGTCCTGAAGCTCATAGGGGCCGATAATCGCCTCGGTGCTTTGCACGGCGCCGCTCGCGCCAGCGGGGACGAGTTCGGGCGAAATTTCTGTCTGCAAAATGGATTCAAGCGTCGTCGAAACGCCGGCAGCAAACTGGCCCGTCGCGATGCACCAGCGGATCAGATATTGGATCAAGGTCTTGGGAACGCCGGCATTGACCGCGTAATGGGACATCTGGTCACCCACACCATAGGTGGCCCAACCAAGCGCCAATTCGGAGAGGTCGCCCGTGCCGAGGACCAGCGCGCCGTGCAGATTGGCGAGACGGAAAAGATAATCCGTCCGCAAGCCAGCCTGCACGTTCTCGAAAGTGATGTCGTAGATATTTTCGCCGCTGCCGTAGGGATGGCCGATGTTGGTCAGCATCAGCCGCGCGGTCTCGGTGATATCGAGCTCTTTGCTGCTGACGCCAAGCGCCTTCATCAGGGCGAAGGCATTGGCCTTGGTTGCTTCGCTCGTGGCGAAACCTGGCATCGTGTAAGCGAGGATGTTGCTGCGCGGCTTGCCGAGACGATCCATCGCTTTGGCCGCGACGATCAACGCATGCGTCGAGTCGAGGCCTCCCGAGACGCCGATGACAAGCTTGTCGATTTTCGTTGCCGTGAGACGCTGCTCGAGGGCGCTCACCTGAATGTTGTAGGCCTCGTAGCAATCCTGGGCCAAACGCGCCGGGTCAGCCGGGACGAACGGAAAACGCGCGACGTTGCGCTCCAGTCCGACATCCCCCGTCGGTGGAGAAAGACGAAAATCGATCTGCCGGAAATCTTCCGGCGCGACGCCGACATAGCGGCGGTTATCGTCGAACGTGCCCTGCCGCAGCCGCTCCTGGGCGATGAGATCAAGATCGATATCGGCGAGCACGAATTGCGCATGATCGGAGAAGCGCGCCGATTCAGCGAGGATCGTGCCATTTTCGGCGATGGTTGTTTCGCCATCCCAGGCGAGATCGGTCGTTGATTCGCCCTTCCCGGCCGCGGAATAAAGATAGGCCGCGAGGCAGCGCTGCGATTGCGACTTGATGAGCAATTGCCGTGTTTCGCTCTTGCCGATCGTAATGTTGCTCGCTGAAAGATTGGCGAGGACCGTCGCGCCCGCCAAAGCTGCGAGTGACGATTGCGGCACCGGCACCCAAAGGTCCTCGCAAATTTCGGCATGAACGACGAGGCCGGGCACATCCTCTGCGACAAACAAAAGATCCGGACCGAACGGCGCGCGAAGGTCGCCGATCACGATCTCGCCGCTCATCCCATGGCCCGACGCAAAATGCCGGCGCTCATAAAACTCACGATAATTCGGCAGATGAACCTTCGGTATGACACCAAGCAACTGACCGCGATGAATGGCAAGCGCGCAATTATATAGCCGCCCTTCATAACGCAGCGGCGCGCCGACAAATATCAGCGGCAGAAGATGGGCCGATGCTGCCACGAGGCGTTCCACGGCAGCGGCAATCGCCGTATGCAATGTATCCTGCAGCAGCAAGTCGTCGATCGCATAGCCGGACAAGGCAAGTTCGGGGAAAACCGCGAGTGCGGCTGCCTTCGCATCGACCTCGCCCAGCAAGGCGAGAATTGCCTCCGCATTGGCACCGGGGTCGGCCAGACGGCACGTCGTCGTGCAGGCTGCGACGCGTGCAAAACCCTGACTATAGATCGAGCGGAAATCCATCAATATCATTTGTCTCGTGCGAGGCCGGCGTAACGCCGTAAATCAGGTAACAAGATAAATCATTCTCGCGCTCGAACCATTCCCATTTAAATGCGTTGCTTCGGGTTCGCGCAAACGCAGTTAATTGCGACAGTGTTTTCGCGCACAGCCGCTCTGAAGAATTCATCTAGCGTTCACGCGGCAAGTCGCAGATTCAAGATTATGCGGTTGTCTTCGCAGTGCAAACTCAACTTCGAATCAACCGCGCTTTGATGCAATGGAATGGCCCGCAGGCGGCTTGCACGTTCTAGCCTGCAAACATTCTACGCTAAAGGAGACCGAAGTGCGTTTACTTCTTTCGAGCCTTACAGCAGCAGCGTTAGCCGGGAGCGCGATGGTTCCCGTCGCGCAGGCTGCGCCCTTCGCCGGTCAGTCGGCGGTTGAACAATCGGCCGATGGCCTCGCAGCCATCGAGAAAACCCAATACGCTTGGGGTGGTCAGAATTATTGCTGGTATCCCGATGGCTGGCGCGGTCCCGGCTGGTATTGGTGCGGCTATAGCTGGCGTCGCGGCTTCGGCTGGGGCGGCGGCTATGGTTGGCATGGCTGGCACGGTGGCGGCGGTGGCTGGCATGGCGGCGGTGGCTGGCATGGCGGCGGTTGGCATGGTGGTGGCTGGCATGGTGGTGGCTGGCACGGCGGCGGTGGTGGTTGGCACGGCGGTGGCCACGGCGGCGGCTTCCACGGCGGTGGCGGCTTCCATGGCGGCGGCTTCCATGGCGGCGGCGGACATGGTGGTGGCGGGCACGGCGGTGGTGGCCACGGCGGCCATCGCTAACCCTTCCCAATATTTCGAATTGGCGATCGGCGGCATTAGCCGCCGATTTCTTTTTGGCCACGCGGCCGGATTCTCAATCTGTAAGATCAAAAATTCGTTAACCATTTGCGCGCGAAATTAACCATTACGGCGGAGCGATGACAGTCGATTCGCCGGGATGAGGCCTCCAGAGGGGGATCGCGATATGGCGAGTAGGAGCGCGAGCGGACGGGCGTCGGTTTCAGACGATTTCATCAGACAATTAGCCGGCTACGGTTTAACGACGGCGGAGATTCTCTACCGTATGCCGGATCATCCACTCGTCCTGCAAAGCTTTCTCTGGCAAGACTACGACCTCGCGCCAAAATTCCCGATCTTGATGAAGTTTCTTGCTTTCTGGCAGGAGAAGCTCGACGGGCCGCTCTATAGCGTCCGCGTCGGCCACTCAGCTTTGATTAAGCCGGCCGAGATTCGCACGTTCGGGACCGAATTCCGCATTCACTGAGCTTAAGCGACCGAGCGCGCGGAGACCGGCAAAAGCTCCCGCGCGTTCTCATCCTCAAGGCGTTGATCGATATCCTCGACCGACATTGGGCGCGCGAATAAAAAGCCCTGCAATTCGTCACAACTGATCGACCGCAAGAGTCGCGCCTGCTCCTCGGTTTCTACACCTTCCGCGGTAACGCGCAGACCAAGCGAGCGCCCGAGATCGACGATGGAACGGACGATGATGACGCTTTCGCCGGAGTCTTCCATAGATTCAAGGAACGAGCGGTCGATCTTGATTTTGTCGAAAGCAAACCGGCGCAGATAGATCAGGCTCGAATATCCGGTGCCAAAGTCATCGAGCACCATGTGGACGCCGAGCGCGCGCAAATCGATCATCGAATGTTCGGCGAGGTCCGCATCGGCGATGATGACGCCTTCGGTCAATTCAAGCTCGACACGCTGAGGGTCAATTCCGGACTCGGTCAGAACACGATTGACCGTCGCGACAAAATCCTTTTGCCGAAATTGAATCGGCGACACGTTGATGGCGACCTTGATGCCGGGCCAGCGCATGGCATCCGCGCAAGCGCGGCGCAGCGCCCATTCGCCGAGCTGGACGATAAGGCCGCGCTCCTCGGCGAGCGGGATGAAGCTATCTGCCGACAGCAGCCCGTAGGTCTTATGTCGCCAGCGCGCCAATGCTTCGACGCAAATGATTTTGTCGTCAGTCGATGAAATGATTGGTTGATAGAGAAGTTCGAGCTCATTGTTCTCGATCGCCGTGCGCAATTCATCTTCTGCGCTCTGCCGCATGCGCAACTCTTCGCCCATCTTCGCCTCGAAAAAGGCGAAGCGGTTGCGCCCGGCCTGTTTTGAGCGATACAGCGCGAGATCGGCAAGCCGCATGAGCTCCTGACAATCGGTCGCATTTTGTGGACAGAGCGCGATCCCGATGGAGATGCCGATGAAAATCTGCTGGCCACCGATATCGAACGGCAAGCTCATGGCGTCGAGAATGCGCTGTGCGAGACGGGCGCAATCGCGCGGCTCGTTTACATCGGCCTGCATGAGGGCGAACTCATCGCCGCCGAGACGAGCAAAATGATCGCAGGAGCGCAGGACGTCGGCCAGGCGTCGGGTGACAGCCACAATCAGACGGTCGCCGACATCATGGCCGAAAGTGTCGTTGGCTTGCTTGAAATGATCGAGGTCGAGGTAAAACAGCGCGAACTGGTGACGCCCGCGCTTGCAGCGGGCGATTTCTGCATCAACGAGGGCATTGAAGAGGAAACGATTGGGCAGACCGGATAGAGCATCACGGCCGGCCACCTGCCGCGCGGCGGCTTCGCTGCTCCGGAGCCCGTCAAGAACGTGATAGGCCAGCCAGGCCATCACCAGCCGAACCGTGATGATGGCGGCCAGCAGCCAGAGGTTCGAGACGAGCGCCATCCATGCGAAGTCCCAGGATAAAGATGACAAAAAGGCATGACTCGCGAAGAACGCCCAGCCGAGGCGCATGCCGAGGACGAGGATGAGCGCCATCGACACAAAGTTGCAGGCGATCCAAAGTTGAAGCGCCGGCACATTGCGATCGCCGACCGTCACCTTCAACTTGGACAGAAAGCCGGGACGCATTGCGACTCCAAATCGTCTGACCTGCCCCACACCGGCAAGCCGATCGGCCCCGTTGGCGACTCCCGCCTGCGCGGCGATAGCTAACGTCCAGCGGCAAGTCCCTATCGGGAAGCCCCAATAGTATTCGCGGTGGGTTAACTTAGTGTTGGGAAAACTGCCCCTTGGCGCAAATAGAATATCAGCCAAGGCAATTGCGCCGGCGATGGCATTTAAGTCAAATAAGCTGGAGGCTCTTGAAGCTCGTGAAGCCGTCACGGCCGATGATCAAATGATCGTGGACGGCGACATTCAGTGATTTGCCGAGAGACACGATCTGTCGGGTCATCTGGATATCGGTCTGTGACGGCGACGGATCTCCCGACGGATGATTATGAATCAGGATAAGCGCCGTTGCATTGAGCTCGAAGGCGCGGCGGATGATCTCCCGGGGAAAGACCGGCGCGTGATCGATCGTGCCCGTCCATTGCACCTCATCGGCAATCAGAAGGTTTTTCTTGTCGAGAAACAGAATGCGGAATTCCTCGCGATCGAGGAAGGCCATCGCCGTTCGGCAATAATCCAGCACGGCGCTGAAACTGCCCATCGCCGGCCGATTTTCGACCTTCACTTTGGCGAAACGTTTGGCCGCCTCCGCCACGATTTTCAATTCGACGATCGCCGCCTCGCCCAGGCCGGCAATCTCCCGCAAACGCTCTGGCCGTGCCGAAACAACACCGGCGAAGGACCCGAAGCGCGCCAGCAGCGCCTTGGCGAGCGGCTTCACGTGCGCCTCGGGATCGCGCGAAATAAGACGAGTTCCAGAAGCTCGTAATCGGCCAGTGCGTCGCCGCCACCCTTCAGGAAGCGGCCGCGCAACCTTTCGCGATGGCCGACATAATGCTGCGCATCCTCGGCGGGGGCCGAGTCGGCCGGCGCCTTCGTCACGCGGCGGCTGCCGGCAAATCGTAAGGCGGGTGGTGCAGGCCTTTCGGCGAGATGGTGAAATTCTCGCAGCCTGTCTCCGTGACCCCGATCGTATGTTCGAATTGCGCCGACATCGAACGGTCGCGCGTCACCGCGGTCCAGCCGTCCGAGAGGATTTTCACGTGCGGGCGGCCAAGATTGATCATCGGCTCGATAGTGAAAAACATCCCGGGCTTCAGCACCACGCCTTCGCCGCGCCGGCCGTAATGCAGGATGTTCGGCTCGTCATGGAAGAGCCGGCCAAGTCCGTGTCCGCAGAAGTCGCGCACCACGGAGCAACGCTCGGCTTCGGCAAAATCCTGAATTGCCGCACCGATATCGCCTGTCGTCGCGCCCGGCTTGACGACGGCGATGCCGCGCATCAGCGCCTCATAGGTCACCTCGATCAGACGTTGTGCCCGGCGCGAGACGTCGCCGACGAGATACATCCGGCTCGAATCGCCATGCCATCCGTCGACAATCAAGGTGACGTCGATGTTGACAATGTCGCCGTCGCGCAGTGGCTTCCGGTCTGGAATACCGTGGCAGACGACGTGGTTGATCGAGGTGCAGATCGACTTGCGATAGCCGCGGTAATCAAGCGGCGCGGGATAGGCGTTATGCGCAATCGCGAAATCGAAGACGAGGTTATCGAGGAACTCGGTCGTGACACCCGGCTTGACGAACGGCGCCAGCATGTCGAGCGCCTCGGCCGTCAGGCGCCCCGCCTTACGCATCCCCTCGAAAGCCTCAGGCCCGTGTAATTTAATCTGGCCGGTCTTGCGACCGGATACGTCTATGGCATCGACAAAAGTCATGAGAGCCGCCGGAAATTCAACTGGCTGATAATTTAAGCCTTCCGCCTGCTGGCGCAAGACCGATAAAAGTCCGCCCGACTGGGCATCGCGAGTGCGGCCGGCGGCCCGAACGCCAGAAAACGCGGAAAGAGCGGCTTTATCCGTACTTTACGGCCCGCTAAAAAAGCCCCGGGGCCTTTACAAGTCGGCGCTCGATCTTCACACCTAGGCCACAATCGCACCCGCCACTACAGGGTGTGGAGAAGCCGAGACGCCTTCGCGCCAACACCGATGCGCGTCGCTGATTGCCGCGGAGAGAAATCCTGTCGAGCGAAGACCCGGAAACACTCCTTAAACAACCCCCGGCAACTGGCGAGGGCCGCAACCTGCATCCGCTGGCGTACGGGATCGAGCGCATCGGACTTATCTCGTTGCGCTTCCCCTATCTCGTTGCCGTGGTGCTCGCGGTCGCGGCGATTCTCGCCGCCTTTGGCATTGGTCGTATCAAGGTCGACGATTCGCTCAGCCAGTTGTTTCGTTCGAACACGCCCGAGTTTCATCAATATGAGGACGTAACGGCACGCTTCCCGTCGAGTGAGTATGACGTCCTGCTCGTCATCCAGGGCGACAAACTGCTGGCGCGTGACAATCTCAGCAAGCTTCGCGATCTGGTCACCGACCTGCAATTGATCGACGGCACGCGCGGAATCATCTCGCTGTTCTCCGCCCGCCAGCCGCCGGAAGGCGATCACTTGCCAGCCCCGCTGTTCCCCGAGCCTTTGCCGGAGGGCGCAGCCTATGAGGCGCTTCTTCAAAAGGTGATGAGCAACGAAATCCTGCGCGGCAAGCTGCTTTCGCTTGACGGCAAGCTGACCCTGGCCGTGCTGGCGCTCGATCCAGCCGTCGTCAACAGCGGCAAATTACGTGATGTCGTTGGCGAAGTCCGCAAGACGATGGACGAAGACCTTGCCGGATCGGGCCTTTCAGCGGAACTGTCCGGCGTGCCGGTGATGCAGCTCGAAATCCGCAACGCCGTCGAACGCGACCGCATCGTCTATAACGCGCTTGGCTTCCTTGGTGGCTGTCTGATCGCCATCCTGTTCTTCCGCCGCATCTCCTTCATGATCATCGCGGCGGCACCGCCATTGCTGGCAATTTTGCTCGCCCTTGGCATGCTCGGCTGGCTCGACTTCCGGCTCAACATGTTCCTCAACGTGATGACGCCGCTCATCATGGTCATCAGCTTCTCGGACTCGATGCAGCTCACCTATGCGGCGCGCGACCGGATCCTGGCTGGACAAAGCAAGGCCGATGCCTTGCGGATGGCGATCCATGTCGTGGGACCCGCCTGCGTCCTGACACATGCGACGGCCGGCCTTTCCTTCGTCGCGCTGACCTTCTCGAATTCGGACCTCATCCGAAGCTTCGGTGAAGCGGGAATCATCGCAACGCTGATCGCCCTCGTTTCGGTATTGACCCTCATCCCGCTGCTCGGGATGTTCCTGATCCGCAAAGAGGCTGCCTTCGCCAAAAGCGTCAAGGGCGCCGATATGGCCGTCGATGCGCTGCGCCGCTTCTGCGGCTGGATAGCCGCGCGAATGGTGTCACGGCCGGGGCTTTACAGCCTCTGCGGCCTCATCGTCGTCGTCGGCCTCGGCTTCATCTACGCGGATCTTCAGCCGCGTTATCATCTCGCCGATCAGGTGCCAGACAAAGAAAAGGCCGTGCAGGCCAACCGCGCGCTCGATGCCAAATTGACCGGTGCCCAACCCGTCGATGTGCTCATCGAATTCCCCAAGGGCCAATCGCTCTATTCGCCGGAAACGCTGGCAGCAATTGCCGCGGTCCATTCGATCGTCGAGAAGCAGGCGGGCTTCGGCAATGTCTGGTCGCTCGAGACACTACGGCGGTGGCTGGCGCAAAAGGTGGGCAAGTCGGATGTCAACACGTTGCGCCAATATGTCAGTTATCTGCCAAAATATCTGGTCGAGCGGTTCGTCTCGAAAGACCAAAACGCCGTAGTTGTCGAAGGCCGGCTCCCTGATATCGACTCAAGCAAATTGTTGCCGATCGTCGATGCGCTCGATAAAAATCTCGGCACGGTGCGCGCAGCGCATCCGGGCTACGAGATCGCCGTCACCGGCCTTGCGGTCATCGCCGCGCATAACAGCGCCGGCATGATCGAAAAGCTGAACCGTGGTCTGACAATCGAGATCGTTTTCGTTGCGGCCTTTATCGGACTTTGCTTCCGCTCGTTCTCGGTGATGCTCGCGTCCATCATGCCGGCGGTCTTCCCGGTCTTCACGGCGGGTGCCGCGCTTTGGGTTCTGGGCCAAGGGCTGCAATTCGCCAGCGTCGTGGCGCTAACCGTATCCTTTGGCCTTGGCCTCAGCGCGACGATTCACTTCCTAAACCGTCTGCGACTTGAAGATACGCCCGGAGAAGATCCCGCCATTGCCGTGGAACGGGCGACGATTCTCGTCGGCCCGGCGCTCATTCTGACCTCGATCGTGCTCGCCTGCGGTCTGGCAATGACGATCTTCTCGCAATTGCCGTCGCTGCGGCTTTTCGGCTGGCTGAGTTCTTTCGCGATGCTGACAGCGCTGATCGCCGACCTTTTCATTCTACGGCCGACGATCATGCTGCTTTTGCGCTGGAGCCAGAACCGGCTCTGGAGCTAAACCGTCCTAGCGGCGCGTGTTTATTCCCGGTGCATGCTTACGTTGACGCCGACAACGTCCGTACCGCCGCTCGGGGCGATTGAGACGGATTGCGAACGCCCGCGTGTGATGATCGAGATCGTGGCGGTGAAACCGACACCCTGCACATTGGCGATGATATGTGAGCCGCCGACTCGGCCGACAAGCTGCCCCGTGGCGTTACGCGTCGTCTCGGCCCACGAACCTCTCAGAACGCCACCTGCCGTTTCCGAAACATTGCTCTCCACGTTGAACTTATAGCTGTCGCTCGCGCAGACGAGGCTCTGGTTCAAAGCATCCGCATCGCCCGAAACCGCGTAAGATCCACGACACCGAATCCGCTCCCGCGTGCCACTCTTCATCGAGATCGTGCCGCTGCCTGCCCAATAACCGGCAAGCGACCGCAGAGCGGTGTCCGCATGGGCCTCGCCGTATTGAAACGCGGCGGCCGCGAATAGCGCCACGGCCAGCGGAACGCGTTTGCTCAACTTCACCGGCATGAAAATCCCTCCATATATGATCCGCCGTGCGGTGCTCCGCCGAGGCGCAAGCTACAGATATTCTCGCGCGCCGCCTTTGCAATCCGACGACAGAGGGAGATTATGACCCTTGCGAAAAAACGCGCGAGTTTAGCCCAGCCGGCGACAACCGCAAGATTGCTAACCGAACGCCCGCCAGTTTCGGCCGCAATTCGATGATCCGCGTAAAGCGCTCTCAGGCAGTTTCGGTTCCGACCAAGTCTCGAATGCGCCGGACGAGCCCGTCCCGCACGCCTCGGTAAGCGTCCAGGACATTCTCCCGCGAACCCTCTACGACCGTTGGATCGGGAGTCGGCCAGTAGACAAGTGTCGTCGGGGCGCCGCGGGCGAACTCCGCGATACGATCGCGCGCTTCCGGCGTCAGGCTGACGACGAGATCGAAAGCCTCGTCCTCGAAGTCTTCCAGCGCGCGCGGTGCCCGTATGCCACCTTCGATCCCGATTTCGCGTAAGACCGTCGCCGCAAAATCATCGATCCGTCCCCGCCGCAAGCCGACCGAAGCAACATAGATCTTGTTGCCGGAAATCTTACGCGCCAATGCTTCGGCCATGGGCGAACGGACGCTGTTTTCCGAACAGACGAAGAGGATGGATTGCGGTCGCCACGCGGGTTTTTGCGGTGCATCGACTGGGGACACGACGGAACCGTTTAACCCTTCCAGTGCAGAGCCGTGACCAGCGTGAAGATGCGCCGCGCGGTATCGAGATCGCAGACAATCTTGCCTTTGAGTCGTTCCTGCAACAGCGTCGCCGCTTCGTCGTGAAGTCCGCGCCGCCCCATGTCGATGGCCTCGATCTGCGCCCGCGTCGCCGTGCGAATGGCATCGTAATAGCTCTCGCAGATCAGAAAATAATCCTTCAGCAGGCTGCGGAATGGCGTCAGCGACAAAATATGAGCAGCGAGGACCTCGCCCGATTCGCTGGAAATTTCGAGGGCGAGTTTGGCATCGTGTAGCGATATTTTCAGCGCATACGGGCCATCGTCACGATCCGGCAGGCCGAAGTCGTTTTCTTCGACGAGATCGTAGATCGCGATCTGGCGTTCGTGCTCCTGATCGGATGTGCCGCGGCCAATCGAAGTCTCGTCGAGCGTCACCGACAAGAGACGATTTCGCCGGGGCTCCTTCGCGCTCATGAGTTCGTCAGGCCAAGCCGAAAGGCGACAGAGCGCGCATGGGCGTCGAGGCCTTCGGCCTTGCCCAGCGCAATCGCCGCCGGACCGAGCGCAGCGAGGCTTTCGGGCGAACATTTCAGAATCGACGTACGCTTCATGAAATCGAGCACGCCGAGGCCGGACGAAAAACGCGCCGAACGCGCCGTCGGCAACACATGGTTCGAGCCGCCGACATAATCGCCGATCGCTTCCGGCGTATGGGCGCCGATGAAGATCGCGCCGGCATTCTTCACATGACTGGCGAGCACATCCGCGTCGCGTGTGATGATTTCGAGATGTTCCGGCGCGAGGCGGTTCGCCAACGGCAGGGCTTCGCTGAGCTCGGCGACTTCGATGATCGCGCCGTGGTCGCGCCAACTCGCTGAAGCGATCGCGACGCGCGGCAGGCTCGCAAGCTGGCGCTCGACCGCCGCCGCGACGGCGTTTGCAAGAGCCGCACTGTCGGTGATCAGAATCGATTGCGCGGCGGTGTCATGCTCCGCCTGGGCCAGGAGATCGGCGGCGATCCAATCCGCATTGGCGCTGTCGTCGGCGATGACGAGCACCTCCGATGGTCCGGCAATCATGTCGATGCCGACGGTGCCGAAGACACGGCGCTTGGCGGCGGCGACATAGGCGTTTCCGGGTCCGACGATCTTTGCGACGGGCGCAATGGTTTGCGTGCCGTGCGCCAGCGCGGCGATCGCCTGCGCGCCGCCGACGCGGTAAATTTCATCGACACCGGCGAGCTTGGCGGCAGCAAGCACCAGCGGCGCGATCAGGCCATCTGGTGCCGGCACGACCATAACCAGCCGCGCGACACCGGCGACTTTCGCCGGCACGGCATTCATCAGGACAGAGGACGGATAGCTGGCTGTTCCGCCCGGGACGTAAAGCCCAACAGCCTCAATTGCACTCCACCGCCAGCCGAGTTCGACGCCAAGCGGATCGGTGAAAATGACGTCGCTGGGACGCTGGCGCTCGTGAAACGAAATGATTCGCTCGTGCGCCAGCCTCAGGGCAGCCAGCGCCTCGGGGGCGGCGGCCTGTTCGGCTGCTGCAATCTCTTCGGCGGAGACCTCGAGCCCGACCTCGGCGAGGTCGACGCGGTCGAACTTTTTCGAATAGGCGATAAGCGCCTTGTCGCCATCGGCAACGACATCGGCGATGATTTTCTGAACGGCCTGATCGACATCGACCGCCGACTCGCGCTTCGACGCCAGCAAGGCGGCAAAGGCCGTCCCGAAATCGGGGCTGCGCGTGTCGAGCCGTTGCGGCATTGATCTGGTCCTTTCGACGGGAATTCTCTGTTAGCTATGCGAAGGCCGCATGGCAATCGCGCGCGTTCCTAGAGGAGGCGCGTCACTTCGGGTTCGATCTCGGCCGGCTTGACATTGGGGGCGAACCGCTCGACCACATTGCCTTCCCTGTCGACCAGGAATTTGGTGAAGTTCCACTTGATCGCCGCCGTGCCGGCAATGCCCTTTTTCGCCTCCTTGAGGAATTTATAGAGCGGATGGGCGTCGCTGCCATTGACGTCGATTTTCGCGAACATCGGGAAAGTCACGCCGTAATTCAGCGTGCAGAACTGGCCGATGTCCTGCTCGTTGCCCGGTTCCTGGCCACCGAATTGGTTGCACGGAAAGCCCAGAATCTCGAAGCCCCTAGTGTGCAAATCCTTATATAGGGTCTCAAGCCCCTCATATTGCGGCGTGAACCCGCATTTGCTCGCGGTATTGACGACGAGCACCACCTGCCCGCGGAAATCGGCAAGCGATTTCTCGTTGCCGTCCAATGTCTTGGCCGAAAAATCGTAAATCGAGGCCATCCTGTTCACCCGTCTTGCTGACGCCAATCGCTTTGCTCTAATGCGAAACTCTCGGGCACTGCAAGCGGATTGGCCTAGGAGGCCGGAATCAAAAAAAAGCCCCTGCCCCGGGCGGACCGGGACATGAGACGGCCTTGTTCACCGTCTCGTCAAAGTCGGCGCAGCCGGCCAAACAAAAAGCCAGCACCAGCATACCCGCGTAAATTGCGTATTTCATCTTCGTCCTTTCGAGATGCTTATTTGAAGCGATCCTGGATCGTCTGTTCGAGATCGAGCGTGACTTGCGGAATTTTCCCGTTCGAGAACTGCATAAGCAATTCGAAGCCGCCCAATGCTGCAGCAAGATCGTTCGCGGCAATTGCGACCGGCGGTACAAAGACGCCGATCACGCGCAGAATATCGTCGAGCGTTTCGATTTGCCGGCGAGATTGGCGGACTCGAAGGCCCGCGCGGCTTTGCTGAAGTTGATTTGCGAAGCGTATTTCAGCGCGGTCGCGACCTTCTGGACATCCGTCGCGAGAGACGAAAGGTCGCTGGTCATCCGGCAGTCCTTTCTGGCTTTATCCGCGTGGCGGGTGCAAGATCGAGATTTGCAGCGCTCGCTTGCGGCGGCAGTGCTCCCGAGGCCGAGAGACGCGCGACAAGCATCTGGCCGAGATTGTCGCCAAGCTCTTTGAAGAGACCCGGCGCCTGGGCGATGAGATATTGCGCAGCGCGGCGCAGCACTTCGTTCGCGACAGGGATTTCGAGGACTTTGCCTTTTTCCGCGCCCTCGACGAGTGCAAAGCTGGCATCAACGGCGCGCGTCATCACCTGATCAATATGCGCCATCAATATGCGCCGCGTGCAACGCGCGTGCGATGTCCGGACCGAGCTTCGCGACCAGCCATGTCAGTGCGAGGCCGGCGAGCGAAATCGCGGCGGGCTGAAGCGCCGTGAGGACTTCGTTACAAAACGCGCCCCACGGCAGATCGACGATCGTACTACCCGTAGCATAGGCCGACGACGCGGCAAGCGTCATCGCCGCCACGCAAAAAATGCGCATGCGCATGAAGATATCCTTTTGGATTTGCCGTGAACCGCACGGCGCGATGACGCCTCGGCGTCTAAATGATGTTTTAGGCGGATAAACGTTGTTTTAAATGAATTGCCCGCGCTTGCCGGGCAAGTTGCGCCTCAAAAGGAGGCCAACATGAAGGTCAAGACATGCAGCGGCGCAATGATTCTGGCGATGTCGATCATAGGTGCGCCGGCCGCGCAGGCGCATCATAGGCATATGCGCCATACGCACCCGCGCGAACCAGTGCAGACATTTTCACACGAGACAGACCGCCCGGACACAACGCAAAGAGTGGACGCCTATATCAACAGCGAAGGCGAATATATCCCTTCGCTGTTGGAGCCGAGCGCGCCGTCTGACCAATAAGCGTCAGTGGTCAGGCATCATGCCGTTATATTGACCGCCGAGACCATCTTCTTTGCGCACCGTATAATAGGCGACAGCCATCGTGGTCATATTGATGCAGGTAATGTTGACGTTGACGCTTTCCTGATCAGATGTGGCGTTATATCCGATCATGGATTTCGCGCTCATCGTCTGCGTACAAACGCATTGTCCTGCGCCATGGCACGTGAAGTTCGCAGCCTCCGCAGCGAGCGGTGACAGCCCCAAAGACAGGATGGCGATCGCGGTTGCTTTTTTCATTGTTAGCTCCGTTGATGAACTGGTCCGTGCGCTCTCACGAAGTGACTGCTTTTTCCATTGCAGCCATTTGCGCGAGAACGCGTGCGACGACGTCGGCCTTGACCACATTCCTCCCCGGACAATCATGATGATCGCGGCCGCATTCTTTGTGAAAATGCAATCCGCGTACGCCAAGCCTGAAGCCATCCGGCCGCAATCCAAGCTTGCGATGTAAAACTGCGAGGGCGGCTACCGCATTATCGCGGACTTGCGCGCCCGGCCCGCTCTCAAAACTTTCCGCCGCATAATCCCCGACCATCTCAATCCCGAGCGTCAGATGATTCCAGCACGAGACAGAGACACCGACCTGCGTCAGATCACAGAGATTCCAAATCAAATCCTGTGCCACAAACAAATGGACCCCCGAGTGCCAGTGTAAAATGTCGCGCTCATAGTGCTTTTGCGACACAATTCGCTGCTGGGCCGAATGGGCCGGATCCATCCACGTGGCGAGGCTCGGCACGCCGGTATTGTGCAAAGTGATGAAGCTCGGGCGCCATCCGTGCCACGCCAGCGCGTCAACAAAAGTCGCGAATTCGGCCGGGGTGTATGCCTTGGGCTCGGCGAGAAACGTCATCGCAGCGCCGCCAGGGCCGTCACCGCACGGCCGTAGGCTGAGCAATGGGAATGTCGCCAAATGCCGCTATTATATGCGCTGGCAACGGCGCACCAGCCGGCCTGGCGGTGCATCGTCATCGCGAGCTTGAGATAACGGACGCCGGCTTCGATCCCCGCTTGGCCGTAGAGATTGCCGACGATTCCGACCTGACGCGCTGTCCGCGGCAAAACCTGCATTGCGCCACGCTCACCTGCCGCGCCGTGCATCGACATCCGCAGGCCGGATTCGAAACGCGCCACCCGCAAGGGCAAGCCGCGCGGGAACGTCGAGCGCTTCGGCCTTCGCTGTAACGATCGCGGCGACGGCGCCACGCGCAATTGGGGGGAGCCTTACGCGCGGAGCGTTAAAGACTTGCGGACGCCAACTTGCAAAAGGATCGAGCTCGGCGCGATACGAGGCGGGCACGCGCTCCCAAATATGCCGCCCCCCGGCAGCTTGCGCCGCCGAGGCTTGGATCAGGAAAAGACAAAACGCGGCAATCGCGGCGCGCGCGAACACGCCGCGGAAATGCAACTGGATCATTGTTCACCTTTGGCTGAGAGGCGGTTAGATGCCGCGAAAAGTCATAAGGGCGATGCCGGGATCGCAGGCGGCGCGTAGTATCCGCACCTAAGATTCTGTGGGGTCGTTAATTGAATCGACCGCGTGTATCGATCCAGCCATATGTGACGCCATAACAGACGTTGCCGTCGTTAAACGAAGACCATCGTAATTGCGCAGAAATGTTCGTGCGGCGGCTTATCACAATCGGCATAAATATCTGATCGCTGCCGCTACTCGGAATCACCTCTCCCAATGCGTCGTTGTTTCCAACTGGCGTGTTAGCGATAGCGCTTGCTTCATCGGGAGATTGAAAGATCACATTGACCGCGCCGTTCGGTGCCCCTTCGACGGCAATGCGCAGCATGGCGTTTACCTTTACGCCGACCGGTGAACCAGCAAGAGTAAACAAGGTCGGCGTGGTCGGAATCGTCGTGCCGTTCCACTCATTGATAGGGACGCTCCAAAGGAACTCATCGCCATTTTGTGAGAACGCGAGAATATTCGAAGACGCGTCTGATCTGATAGAACCGGCGCGTCGCTTTTTGGTATAATTCGCCGGCATCGTCGGCGCATTTGCCGAGAGCGACAAAAGTGCATCGATAACGCCGGTATCCGTCCGCTCGATCAGATAGACGTGATACCATTTTGATGCCGCGATAGCGCCCGTGTCGAGAACGCCATTGTTGTTTCCGACCGCCCAGGCTCCGGTTGTCTTGGTGAAACCGAACGTCTTCATCAGGAGGCTGTTGTCGTCCGCATTGGCGACGCCATCCGAGACGTTGAAGCTGGTGTTGGAATTGTTCGAGAGCGTGAGCCCAGCGAGATAGCCGCGTAGATAAGTGGGGTCTGGCGAGCCTGCGAAGCCAATCGACGCGGATACGATTCCTGTCACGGAATTGATGTCCAGGGCGTCGATAAATGTCGTGCCGTCCGGGCTCACTTTGAAATGAAAGTTGTCGTCACCACAGAGGCCGATCTCGGCACGTTCGGAAAAAGCATCCTGAAAGATGAAAGATGCTGTATCAGCGCTCGCGGCCTTGCTGAGATTGACGCGAATATTGCCGGGACTCGGTCCGGTCGTCGACTGATTGAAGAGCACATTATTCGCGGCGACGCTCAGCGGATTATTCGGATCGGCCGCGGTTCCGATCCCGAGTGCTGTCAAACTCACGCTACCGCCCGATACTCCATCGCCGGCTTCAGAAAGTTTCGCGATCGGAATACCCCCCGCCGTCTCACCGTCTTGGAGGACGAGACGATTGTTGGTCGTATCGACAACGACTTCGCCTTGCGCACCGGTGAAGGCCGCGACCTGTGCGGCGGTGCCGCGCCGAAGCTGTAATTGCTCTGACATGGATTTATTGCCTGTCTTTAGGGTGCTGTACCGAGATCCGCGCCGTCGAGAATGGCGCTGTTCGTCGCGCCGAAATCGCCGGCGGCGGACGGAGACTGCGTCACTACGCCGAGATCGAGCGCGATGCCGCTGGCAAGCTGCGCCATAATCGGGTTGCCGACCCCTGCGCCGGCGGGCGCGAAGCCGTAGACCGCGCAGACCGAGAGATCCTGCGTCTGCTGCCCAAGCAGATTGAAGCCCTGGAATTTGAGATAGACAATCTGGCCGATGTAATTGGGCGGCAGATCGAATTTGAAAATGGAATTATCGAGCCGCGCGAAGGGCGCGCCCGAAACATGCGCGACAGCGGGCGTGCCATAAAGGCCACGATAGAGCGTCGTCAAATTATAGGCATTACTGCCGACAAGCGTCGCGGTTTCAAAAGACAAAAGCTCTCCATCGACAATGCAGAGCGTCACCGCGTTGTGCGCAGGACTCGCCGACGTGCTCGTGAGCACGCCGTCACTCTCCGCGAGGCCGACGGCGAGCGTATTCGTGGCGTCGGGGTTAGCTGCGCCGGGCACGGGAAGCGCGGCGGTTAAAACGCCTTGATTGGCTCCGCCGGTGATGCGTCCGATCTGCGTATAGGTCGCATCGTCGAGCGACGCGAAGACATTGCAGCCGCCCCAATTCGCGCCGCCGGAGACAGCCGCCCAAACTTGGGGTGTCCCACCGCTCAAGGCGCTGGGCGGCTCAAAAATGGTCGGCGTGTTCGCCGAACCCGACGCGGCGCCAGCGGAAATGCCACCGACGGACGTTGCCTGTTGGACGGGATAGGCCACCGCGCTCGCGACACCGGCCGGAAATTCTTCGGCGCGGACCGTTAGCAGTCCATCTGAATCTTCGTCGATCTCGACGACACGAACCGCGACGTTTTGCAGGCCAAGATTGGCATCGGTCAGCGTGACGATATCCATCGGCTCTAGCAGGCAATATTCCCAGGAGAGCTTGAACGTGTAGTGATTGCGGATGTAAAGCGTACGCTGAAGAATGAGCTGCGCCGCCGTCTGCGCTATGCCCGGATCACAGATTTCATGCGCAGTGATCGTACCGGCGATGCGCAAGCCGTAGAGTTCAATTGCGTTCTGATCAAAAGCGATAATCGGCGTCGCGTCATAGAAATTGCTGCGCTGGCTGATCTCCAATTCCTGCCAATTCGACGCGGCATAAGGATCGCTGCGATCGACTTGCACCGGATCGGTACCATCGTCGTAGATGAAATCATCATCGCCGAGATTGTAGATCGGCGTGACGTTTGGCGTGAACGACCATGTTCCGGTCTGCACTTGCGGACTGACGACAAAGGATGTCGATTGCGATGCGGCGCTGGTCGAGAAGCCGATGGCGCCCCCGGTGAATTGCGGGCCGGTAAGCGGCGTATCGCCATAGGGAATGAATTTCAGCATACCGTCCGACCAGACGGCGGCCGTATTGGTGAGCTGGAGCCAGCGCGTCAGGATCGAATTGGCGGTTTCCTGCGAGACCACGCCCGGCGACAGCGCGAGGCCCGCGGCCTTGCAATAGGACTGATAGGATGCATCGCCGCTCGCGCCGAGCAAGGTCGTGGCCGCGATACTGGCGGCCGGAAAGCCGACGCCATATTGCGCATTGGTCAAGAAATCCTGGATGACAAACGCTGGATCGGCGTCATACCCATTGAAACCCGTGCCCTGCAGAACGCCTTGCACCTCGAACGAATAGCTGTCGAGTGTCGCGGCAGAGCCGAGCGCGGCATCAGAATCGGCGACGATAGCCGTGCCGTTATAGCCGAGCGCCTGGCTGGCAGGCAGAAAGGTCCATGCGGATTGCGGCGTGGCACCATTGAAGAAAGACGGCGTCGGCAGGGAAGCGACGCTCGACAATGACGTGATCGTCGCATTGTCGAAGACCGCGCTGATCCCGCCGACGGGCCCTTCGCAAACCGCGAGCATTGTAGCGGCGCTATAAGTCGCGTTCGACGCGCCCTTGCCGACCACGCCGCCCTTGCCCCCGCCTTTTCCGCCGCCACCGTTGGAGCGAAAGCCACCGGTCCAGATGATATTCGGCGCAATCTTCGTTACGCCGTAAGAAATGGCGATGGGGATTGCGTTGCTTGAGGTCTGCAATTGCAGACCGGTATAGACCGGCGTCGCAACCGGCTGATTCGTGCGCAGAAAGCTCACGCCTCCGCCTTTCGCCAATAGCTGAAAAAGCGCCGCACGCGACGCGGATCGGAAAGCTGGACGTTGCGCGCGAGCTCTTCCTCCAGAACGGCACGCGACGGCCAATAGGCATGAACAAAGGTGAGCGGCTCCGCTCCGGTGACAATGCCGCCGTGGCTGTAACAGCGACCATAGCGAAACACGACGACGTCGCCCGGCTCTGCGGTCTCGACCTCGGCGCAATGATCAAAAACAAAACCGAGATAGCGCTCGTCGCTCCGATGACAATGCCAATCAGCAGTGCTTTCAAACTGGCATTAGACGCGTCGGTGACCGAGTATTGGCTATCGACGAAAACGTCTGGGATGTAGGCGCCTGAGTCTTCGGCAACGGCGAGCATAAAAGCCACGCCAGCCGGCGTGACCGAGGTCAAGCCGAGTGAATCAAGTATGCGTTGCGCGGCAGTTTCATTGCCCGCATTTAAATGGCGCGTTGCACTGCCGACGGCCCAATTGAGCTCTTTATGGAGCGCATCAGCCCCCTGCAGCCTTGAAATCCAAAACCGGATCGTCGTTTCAGCGGCGGGACATATTGTGCGGCCGCGCCGCAACGTGAGCGGGATACCAGGCCAGATCCAGACCGCGCCATTGCTTGCGACGAGCGTACGGCGGCGCTCCGGCGAACGCGCGAGTGCGTTGCCGGCGGATTGAGCCTGCATAGGAAGTCCCGTGAGTAATGAGCTGGCTTTTTTAGGGCTTCAATGCGTGGATGCCCGGCACAAGGCCGGGCATGACGCAGCGGGACCGCATCTTACTTCCCGCAGTCGTTCGGCGCCGTCTTGCCAGCAAAGCGGTCCGTTATCCAGGCAACAGCCTCCAGCGCGCTGTGCATCGCCGCGCCGCCGTGGCCGACGCCCGGCATCAGAAAGAGCCGTGCTTTGCTGCCACCCTTGCAGAGCTTGTTAAAATAATCCTGCGTTACCGCCGGCCGGATGACCGCATCGTCGAGACCTTGCGCGAGGAACACCGGAAGATCGGGCGGCAGCGGGCCGGGCGTGTTCTTCGCCAGGAGATCGCGCCAGGGCTGCACATCGGCCGGATGCGCGACGGTCAGAAAGTGCTGCTCCAGCGGCCGCGTCGTCCGGTTGCGGGTCGAAATATCCCACGGCCCTTCGATGCATTCCCGCGCGAGCTTGTCGATTGCCGGCATAGCGCGCGGATCGACGACTCGACCCATCGGTGCGCCATAGACCCGCTGCCAGGACCACAGCGTCATCGCCGTGATGTTCTTTCCGGCGATCGTATCAAGATCGTCGTCCATCAGCGCCGCGAGTTCGCTTGCCGGCGCAGCGGCAGCGACGCCGAGAAGAGTCAGCTCCGGCGCATAGGTCTTGGCGATGAGGCCGGTGAACAGCGCCGCGTGGCCACCCTGCGAATGGCCCCAGATAACGAAGCGACTGCCATCGCCTGCGCCCGGCATGCTGCGCGCAACACGCACGCTGTCGATGACGGCGCGCGCCTCGCTCAGCCCGACGAGATAGGGATGCGGCCCCGGCGTGCCGAGGCCGGGATAGTCCGTCGCCGCGACGACATAGCCGTCGCGGACCATCGTGCGCAGGCCCTGAATCTGCTGAAAGATGAAGAGCGCCAGCGAGGGCGCGCAGCGCGGCACGATGCCGGATGTCGGATGCGCCCAGGCGACGATCGGCCGGCCGCCCGGCGGCGGCGCGCCTTGCGGCACGATGATCACGCCGGAGACAAGGATCGGCTTGCCGTCGAAACTCGTCGACCGATAAAGCACGCGCCAAGCGGCAGCATTGAGCGGCGCACCCTCCATCGCCTGCGAGCGCACAAGCGTGCCAGGTTTGCCGAGCGCATCGATGCGCGGCGCATCATAGAATCGGCCTTGCGCCGCGGCTGGCACGGTGAAGAAGATGAAGGCCGCCAGCAAATATGCGATGCGCATCAGAGGCCGTAGAGAATTTTGAGATTGCCGCTCATGCGCAGCGCAATGCTGATCCCGTCCTGCAACAAGGAGACGTGATCGAGCTTGGCGGAGTCGAGATGGCCTTCCATGCGGAAGCCATCCTTCAAAGGCCGCGTCAGACGCTGGTTCGCGGCGGCAAGCAGGCGTTGATAGGCTTCCTGATAGAGGATCTTCGCTTGCCGCAGCCGATCGACGAGGTCAGCATTGCCGCTCGCCTGCGCCATCGCCTCGGCCTTCGCGGCGAGGGCGGCCAAATCAGGAAACTGCAAGGTCTGCGTATCGGGATCAATCTTCGGCGTCGCGGAAAGATAAAACCATTTGCCGGCATCCGGCGCCGTGTCCTCGTTCTTCGCGATTTTCAAGCCGATGATGATCTTGCCGTTCGATGGATAGATCTTGACGTCACGCAACGTGTAATCGCCCTTCAGTTGGGCCGCGGCCGCATCCTTGAACTTCTGGCTCAGGAAATCGTAGCCGACATGCACCGGCAGGATGACCTCGAATTTGCCCGGCGCTTGCACATCGCGGCCGAGCGGCGGCAGAGGCGTGGCGGCGACCGGCGCCGGTGCGGCACCAACGGTGGTCGTGGCATTGCCCTGAATCTCAAGCGACCCCCACAGCACGCGGCGATCGGCGCGCACGCCGGCGAAGGCGGCGCTCTGCGGGACGAGCTGCAGCCAGACCGGCGGATTGTCGGCAAGCTGAACCGGGTCGAAAGCATGATGCCAGACGGTCGCGGCCTTGCCGTGCAGATCGAGCCGGCGCACCGCCTCGGCGGCGCGGCCTCGCACCCGCGCGAGCTGTTCGCGGATGCGCGGCTCGACATAACGCGCGAGCTGAATATCGCGCCCGAGCACATGAAGCACGGGCGGCTCAGTCCAATGGAAACTGTCGCTCAGGCGAAGATCGAGCGACCAATCGTGCCGCAGCATCGGCCGCGCTTCCGCCTCGACCGTCACGCCCGCCTCGGCCTCCCCATGGATGCGCCGTGTGAACCTGTTCGCGCCCTGCCCGCTCACGGTGCCGAAGATCGGAGTCGAGCCGATGATCGCATCGCCGCGGCCATAGAGCGAGATGGGGCCGGTGCGCTCGACGTAACCCTCTATGTCGCAATTCGCGCGGACACGGAACACAAAAACGCGCCGGTGAACACACTGGATGCGCTCGTCGAAAGTCGCCAGCCGCCGCGGCACATCGCGCTCGACATCTCGGGCAAGCACAGGGATGCTGAATTCAACGGTCGCCGAGACACGCGACGGCGTAACGAGTGGCGCCGACTTGTCGGGACTGACCGGCGGTACCTCGTCCGCGCGGGCGGACGTACATAAAAGCGTCGCAAAGAGAAGCGCCGCCGTAGCCCGAAGATGCGCCGCCGCTCTACTCATCGCCGATCTCCGCCGCTTGACTGCCTTGCAGATTAATCCGGCTTAATGACGCCTCCGTCAAGATTGGAGATCGTCATGCCTGCGCCCCCAGCTTGCGGCCTGTTACGGACGCCAAGTGCTTTCGGCTTCCGGCAAAATACAAAGCCTACATCGCCGTCAGGCGAATCCGCTGTATAGCCACACTCCCAACCGTCTATCTCGAAAACGACGCCAAATCCTGCGCTGTATCGCGAGGGCACAATGCGCTGGTTAGCGCCAAAGGTTTCGTCCTTAATCTTGCTATAGGGAAGCGACGAATGCGCAATCACCAAACAGATTTCGCGGTGCGGGGGCCTGCCCCAGGCCGCGTCGATTTCGATATTTCCATCTAGGATCGCATTGCGAATGGTCATTACCGTTCTGGCATCAGTAATGCGCGACCGCGAAATATCGAGATCAAGCGCCTTCGCAAGGTATGCAGCATCAGGAACCTCTTCGCGGATCGCGAACGTCAGTCGAGAGAGAAGGCGGCGAAGATCGATCATTGGTTATTCTATTTTGGCTGCTTCTCGTCGAGAGATTCTGAAAGGGGGTAGCCGTGAAAGCTGGCTCTTCACAGAAGAGAGCATCGACGCCGGTTTCGCTTTGATCTGTAGTATACCCACACGTTAAACCGTGGATATCAAAAATGACTGCTAGGCCTTTGCCTAGCTGCGACGACTGAATTCGTTGGTTAGCTCCGAACGCCTCTTGTTTTACACTGAGATAAGAAATTGGAGGTTTATCGAATATAAGCCAGATTTCGCGCTTGGGGACGACTCCGCAAGCGATGTTCACGTTGTTTCCGGCTAGACTGGCTCCAACGATACCAAGGTTCTGTAGTTTTGTTTTCGTTACCGTCGCTTTTTGAAGATCCAAATTGAGTGCGTGACTAAGAGTTTTTGCGTCGGGGAAGTCATCTCTAGCGATGAGTTGCGTGAACGCGGACAAGAGTTTCAGAATATCCATCATGATACGGCTCTCAATAAGGCAGCAATGGCGAAAGAGGCAAACCAGCGAGGCATTCTTTGTTTCTTTGTAAAAGGCCGATCATACACTGCTTATAATTATATCGATCTTCTGCGAAGGTGCTAGAGTTGCATATAGCCCAATCGGAATCCCATAGTTCGTCGCATGTGATGAGGGCCTGCTGCGTCTGACTACCCTTTAGGCGCAGATCACGAATCCTCCCGAGCATCGTCGCGGTCCAATTCAGCGGTCTGCGCGTTTGCCGTTGTCCTGCCGGCACTGGCCGCGCCATCCGTCGTCGCAAAACGCCCGCGTTCGTCGTGATGCGAATTGAATTTTGCAACAACGCCTTTCCCGCCTGCCCCAAGGGCACATAGCCTTGGCCCGTCAGCGTCATCGGTCTATTCGCCGTCGCGTCCGGATAGGGATCGCGGCCGAGCGCGGCGCGCGCCTCGTTGATGGTGATAATACCTTTCGACATATAGCTCGAAAGGATCGCCTCCTGCGCCTGCGGATTGATCGACGGCTCGGCGCTCCAGGCGAATTCGAGATCGGGCGCGTCGAATTCCTGCGCGATGATTTGGTCGATCAGATCCTTCACCCAGGCGAGGATCGGCGCCAAGCCCTCCTCTTCCGACATTTCCTTCTGCGTCTGCGCCGTGGCGCGATTCATCTGCTGCGTCAGCGCCTGCGGCGAGATCGAGAACGCGAAACAGACGATGCGCGCCAGCCATTCGTCGAACGGGCCCTTGAGATCCGGCTCCTTCGTCTGGATGAAGGTTTTGGCGACACCATAGAATTCGATGATGCCGGTCCCATCAGAGAGGTCGAAGAGATAGGTCAGCGCCCAGATCGCCGCGTCGGCGCGATCGGGGCTGCCCGTCCCGCCGAAGCCCGCGGCGGTGAAGGCGCAGAGCTGATCTTCGAGTTGCGTAAAATGCCCGGCGTGATGCACCTGGCGTTGTGCGTAACGCACTGAAATGGGTTCAGCACGCACAGCCTTGCCGCGACTCGCTGTGACGAGCCGCACCGGCACATTCGGATCGGCGGCGTGGATCGTCGCACGTACCATTTCGCCGCCGAAGTTTGACTCGGCAACGATGCAATCGGCGCGAAATTCATGAAACGCCGTCACCGCGCGCCGTCCCCAAACTGCAGGCGCATCGCGGCACGAACGATCGGCGAGAATATAGCAATCGCCATCCGCGCCCCGCGCCGCGACGATCACGCCGATCTCGTCGGCATTCAGATCATCACGTCCCGCGGCACCGGATGGATCGACGGCCACGACGACGCTCGCGCGCTGATCTTCTGGAATTATCTCCGGCGCGCTGCGTGTCGCTTCGATGATCTCGTAGCTCCAGAGCGCAGCCTCAAGCTCGTCGACATAGACGCCTTCGTAAAAGCGCTTGCGCTGGCGCTCCGGCAGATTGGCGAGGCTTTCCAGAAATTCGGGTGCGAGATTGGCTGAATTATCCGTCGGATTGAGGTGGCCGCGGACATAATTTTTCGCATCGGCAAGCTTCTTCTTCGAGACCGGATCGCGCTTGTCGCCGAACAGTAGATTGGTCCAATGCGATTTCGCGACCGGATTAAGATCGACATAAGCGCGCTGCTTCAACCCATCGATTTTCTGCGCCAGACGCGTAAAGGCGATGAGCGCCGAGGCGTAAGGGATTTGCGACGCCTCATTGAGAAAGATGCTCGCATATTCGAGGCCGAGAATTTTTTCGACGCGTTCCTTGTCGTCGAGGCCGCCGATCCAGATGCGCGATGTGTTTGTGAGTTCGAAAAATCCTTCCTGCCGATGCTCTTTCAATTTCGTGCGCGGAAAGCAGAGACGCATGACGTTCGGCAGCGTGTCGAGCGAAATCGAGGCGCGCGCCGCGTTGGCGTGAAAGCGTAAGATTGCATGACGCGAGCCCGGCGCTTCCAATGCACGGGCGACGATGGCACGGACGATAAGAAAAGTCTTGCCGGAGCGTGTACCACCGGCGAGGCATGTATAGCGTTGCGGCCCTTCGAGGAGACGGCGCGCCGCCTCCTGCCCCGGGCTGTATGACAGCATGAATTATCCTTCGAAATTATCGCAGCATGGCCCAAAACAAAGGGCCACCGCGATGCGATGGCCTTTAAGACTTTTGTTTCGACGCGTTTTCTTTACGCGAACCGGTGTCCACTTCGCTCGAAAACGCTCTGAGCGGCGGGCATAGGTTGGGCGCTGCAATGCGCGTGTTATGCCTCACAAATTGTCGCTTGGTCAATGCGTCGACGAAGCGTCGTTTTGCGGATTTGTACAACGTTTAAGACGGCGGGTAGTATCTTCGAAGGCTTTAAAAATCCATGACCCGTCATGGCCGGGCTCGACCCGGCCATGACGTGATTACGCCACCGCATTCATCATGATCATTATTGCAACGTCTCGGCGTGGATGGCCGGCACAAGGCCGGCCATCCACGCCGAGAATAAGCGCAACAGAAGCTGAATCGGGGGAGGAAATCAGCGCACAGATCGGGCGCTGCAATGCGCGTGTTATCGCTCGCAAAGTGTCACATCGTCAATGGCATTGCCGAAACAGCTTTTTACGCGTTCTTACGAAGTCGACATAGCGCAACGTCATTGCGAGGCGTTAAACACCGAAGCAATCCAGATACGAATACTGGATTGCTTCGCTCGCAATGACACGACTTCAAAACACCGGCGCGTTGCGCGAATTCAGAAGCTCGGCGAGATAGGCGAGCGCCTTGGCGCGTTTACGATAGAATGTGTGCGGCGCCCATTGCTTCTCCGTGCAGAGACGGCGAACGGATTTGCGCCGCGCCGTGCGCAAGGCCCAAAGGCTTGTCACCAAGGCCATGCCGGAATCGGCGGCGCGCAATTCCCGCAGCCAATCGAAGGCTTTTTCCATCTCGGCCAGTTCGGTCGAAGTCGGCCGCAGGACGGTGAAATTCCGCGCCGCGTCGCGTGTGCGCCGTTCCGCATCGGAAAGCTCGGCCTGCGCCAGACGATCCACCCATTCGACCGTGTGTTTCGGCCAGTGGCCGCCTGGCTCGCGCGGGCCGCGATCGCGCGGCAGCCGGTCGAGCGTGGTGAATGCCTTCACCAGCCGGCGCCCGACATGCTCTGGTTCCCAACGTAGCGGGATACCGAAGTTCTCTTCGTCATAGAGCCGCTCAAGTGCGTTGATTTTTATATCGTCAGTTTTCGGGTCGTCTTGCATCGCTCAGGCCTCATCGTCGAGAATGTTATCGACAAAGTTCGGCTCGTCGGCGGCAACGAGGAGCAGATGCCGGATCAAGGCTTCGCGGGTGAGACCACGCTTAGCCGCCGCGGCGTCGTAGCGGGCAGCGGCCTCTGGCGGCAGACGCAGTGCCGTCGCCATCGCATCGCGAAAGGCGAGGCCGAAGCGCTGAGCCTGTCGATGCACATTGTTTGGGCGTTGAGGCGATGAACGGATCCTCGGCAATGCGTTTTGCGCCAAAGCCCTGCCCGACCAGAAAACCGAGCCGCGCGACGCGCTCCGTCGTCCAGGATGTTTTTTCAGATGACATGCGATGTCCCTCCTTGTTGGAGCGACCCTCAGGTAATTATACCTTTATGTCAACGGTAAAATTACATAATGCATTGCCAAGGAAATCGGTCAATCTACCGCTATGGAATTGGAAGATATTTTGGCGCGTGTCGAAAGCCGCCTGCAGTCTGTGGGCCTTTCGGCCCATGCGGCTTCGATCGCCGCGAAGAAGCCGGACGCGATCCGCAATTTGAAACGCGCGGTGAAGAACGGCGACCGGCGCGGCGTTACGACAGAGACGCTGGCCGCGCTCGCGCCCGTCCTAAAGACCAGCGCCGCGTGGCTGCTCGAAGGCGGCCTCGGCGATCCGGGCGCCGGCAGCCAGGCGAAAGTTGTCGGTCGAATTGGCGCCGGCGCCGAGATCTTGCCGGAATACGAGCAAATTCCGGAGGATGGCCTCTATGAAATCAATGTGCCGTTTTCGATTCCGTCGGATACGGTCGCGTTTGAAGTCGAAGGCGAGAGCATGTGGCCGCGCTATGATTCCGGCGACGTGGTGATCTGCTGGCAGCAGAACGAAGACGCGGAAAACGTGGTCGGACGCGAGGCCGCTGTACGCACGCGCGACGGACGCCGCTATCTCAAGCGCGTGCGGCGCGGTGCCGTCCCTGGAACTTACGATCTCGAAAGCCATAACGCCGCGCCGATCCGTGGCGTCGAAATCGTTTGGGCGGCGGCGATCCAGGCGGTCGTTCGCGCCGGCCAATGGCAACGCATCGGATCTCAAACGCGGCCAAAATTGTAAGGTATTATTACCTTATATAGGCATAATTACCTATATATAATGCGTCTCTTTACCGGAGATGCACAATGCTTTGCCGCCAACCTCACGACCTTACCGAAGCCCTGCACGCGCAAGCGCGGCGCACCGCCGCCTATATGCTCAAACGCCGCGCGCGTGATTATGCGCGCCGGCCGATGCAATTGGAGATTCTCTATCCGGGGCTTGCCGCAGCCGCGCCGGATACTCTGATCGCCGTCGCCGCGCATCTATTGAAAAACGAACGGAAAAATCCGCGGCGCTGGTTTGGCTTCGGCGGTGAAATCGGCGCGCTCAATGCCAAAGCCGCGATGCTGCTCGGCCGCACGCTGCGCCAGCATACACCGCGATGGAACGCCTAAAAGAGTGGAAATCAGTGCTCGTGGGTGTCGTCAGACGCGGCGGCCTTCTGGGCGCCCACCGGCCGCAGCCGCACAACCACATCGACTTTCACCACTTCATAGCCCTCGGGGGCTTCGAACCGGTCGCCGAAACGAGCCGTGCTTGCCGAAATATCAGACACGCGACCACTGTCCTCGAAATAAAAATGGCAATGGTCCGTCGTATTCGTATCAAAAATCGTCTTGCCGCCTTCGACGGTAAAGCTGCGGACGAGACCGACTTCGGCAAAAAGATTGAGCACGTTATAGACCGTCGCCAGCGACGCAAACATCCGCGCCTCATGCGCTTCGGACGCCAGGACGTCGGCAGTAATGTGACGATTGCCCTTGCTAAACAATAGCTTGGCCAAGCCAAGTCGTTGCCGCGTGGCACGCAGGCCGTATTTCTCAAGCAACGGGCGAATTTGCGCCGTGCCAAGTGCTGGCCCCGAAACCAGTTCGCGTGTCACTAAAGCCATTGTCCCTATAACCCCTTATCAAGCCAAGAATTTAACAAAAACCGTGCCAGCAGATCAACCCCTCGGACCTTACTTAAGAACGATCCCAAAAGACGCACGGGCTGGACACCTCATATAAGGACTTCTTTATATCTTTATTGCGCTCGGCGCGGCTTTGCGCTAGACCGCCGCGCAGTTTTCAAGGAGCGCTTATGACCCATTCAACCGTCGATTCCGCCATCACCGATCTGGGGCTTGCCGCCTGGGGCCGCAAGGAGATCGATATCGCCGAGACGGAAATGCCCGGCCTGATGGCGACGCGGGCCGAATATGGCGCCGCCCAGCCTCTCGCCGGCGCCCGCATCGCCGGCTCGCTGCACATGACAGTGCAGACCGCGGTTCTCATCGAGACGCTGCGCGCGCTTGGCGCCGACATCCGCTGGGCCTCCTGTAACATCTATTCGACGCAGGACCATGCCGCCGCCGCGATCGCCGCGGCCGGCATCCCGGTTTTCGCGCGCAAGGGCGAAAGCCTCACCGATTATTGGGATTACACCCACCGCATCTTTGAGTGGGGCGACGGCGGTGCGCCGAACCTTTTGCTCGATGATGGCGGCGACGCAACCCTGCTCATTCATCTTGGCGTGCGCGCCGAGGGCGGTGACGTGGCCTTCCTCGAAAAGGCGACCAACGAAGAAGAAGAAATCCTGTTCGCCGCGATCAAGCGTCGGCTGAAGGAAAACCCCGGCTGGTACGGGCGCATGGGCGCCGCGATCAAGGGCGTCAGCGAAGAGACGACGACAGGCGTGCATCGCCTTTACATCATGCAGAAGGAAGGCAAGCTCCTCTGGCCGGCGATCAACGTCAACGATTCCGTCACCAAGTCGAAGTTCGACAATTTATACGGCTGCCGTGAATCGCTCGTCGACGGCATCCGCCGCGGCACCGACGTGATGATGGCCGGCAAAGTCGCGATGGTCGCGGGCTTCGGCGATGTCGGCAAAGGCTCGGCCGCCTCGCTGCGCAACGCCGGCTGCCGCGTTATCGTCTCCGAAGTCGATCCGATTTGCGCCTTGCAGGCGGCGATGGAAGGCTACGAGGTCGCGACCATGGAAGAGGCCGCGCCGCGGGCTGACATTTTCGTGACCTGCACCGGCAATATCGACGTCATCCGTCTCGAGCACATGCGGGCGATGAAGGATCGCGCCATCGTCTGCAATATCGGCCATTTCGACTCGGAGATTCAGGTCGCTTCGCTACGCAATTTCAGGTGGAACAACGTCAAGCCGCAGGTCGACGAAATCGAATTTCCCGACGGCAAGCGCATCATCCTTCTGTCGGAAGGCCGGCTGGTCAATCTCGGCAATGCGATGGGGCATCCCTCTTTCGTCATGTCGGCGTCGTTCACCAACCAAACGCTCGCGCAGATGGAGCTCTGGACCAAGCAGGGGCAATATGGCCTTGAGGTCTACACTTTGCCGAAGCACCTGGACGAGAAGGTCGCCTTCCTGCATCTCGCCAAAGTCGGCGCACAACTGACGAAATTGACGTCCGAACAGGCGAGCTATATCGGCGTGTCCCAGCAGGGGCCGTTCAAGCCTGAGCTTTATCGATACTAAGCGGCAGCCCTGCTGTGTCTGCTACATCCCTGAAAATTTCCCCCGAGTGTCACGCCGCTAGCGCCGCGGCGGCGTGACATGATGTAAATAAGTGATTCGGGCTGGATGGCAGCGATTCTCCAGGGCGCGCTTTTGCACGCCGGCATGAGGACGGGATGGGCGAGCGGGCACGGCGGCGGGACGGATCAAGCGCGCCGCAAAGGCTAATTGCTTGGCGTTTGCCGGTTTGGCCCGCAGCGCCGATTCTGTGGTGCATTGCCGTCCCGGCCCGCGCAGACACGAGTTATTCGGCACTGGTGCTCGAACATTTGCGCTCCAGCCAGGATCTGGTCGGCCTCTCGCTGCTCGTCGGTCTCGTGATGTTTTCGGTGGTCACGGCCCTCCTGCATTTGCGCGAAACCCGCAAATGGACGCAGCAGGACGCCACCTATACCGCGGAGCTCAACAATCTGCGGGCAAGGTTCGACCGCGCCCAGGTCTTTCTCACCGCCGAGCCGCAGATCATCGTCGCCTGGGGCGGCGATTCCGACGCGGAGATCGAAGGCGATCTCAGTCTCGTCACGGATCAGCCGGTCGCGCGGCGCATTCTCGGCTTCGGTTCCTGGTTGCCGCCCGAGACTGCACAGCAGCTCGAATCCTGCGTCGAAAAACTCCGCGAACGTGGCGAGGCCTTCCATTTCGTCGCGGAGAGTCTTGCCGGACGCACGCTCGAACTCGACGGGCGCCCGGTCAGCGGCCGCGCTGTCATGCGCATTCGTGATGTTTCCGGCGACCGGCTCGAAGCGACACGCCTGCGCGAGCGTCTGCTGCGCACCTATGGCGAACTCGATGCGCTGCACGCATTGCTCGATTCGACCAATTATCCGGTCTGGCTGCGCGACCGCACGGAAAAACTCGCCTGGGTCAATGCCGCCTATGTCCGCGCGGTCGAAGCGAAGGATTCTGCCGACGCCCTCTTGCGGGGGACGGAACTTCTCGAACGTACGACCCGCGATCAGGCCATCGAAGCGCGCGCCGCCGGGACGATCTGGCGTGGCCGCGCCGCGGCTGTCGCCGCCGGGCAACGGCATTTGCTCGATGTTATCGAAGTGCCGGTCTCGGTGGGTTCGGCCGGACTTGCAGCGGACGCCTCGCAGATCGAGGCGTTGCGCACAGACATGGCCCGCCTGACGAAGGCCCACGCTGCGACGCTCGACCAGCTCTCAACCGCCGTCGCGATCTTCGACCGCCGCAAGCGGCTCGTCTTCCACAATTCCGCCTATCGCCAGCTTTGGTCGCTGCCACCCAGTTTCCTCGATGAAAACCCATCGGATTCCGAAATTCTCGATCGGCTGCGCGCCGCGCGTCTGCTGCCCGAGCAAGCCGATTTCCGCGCCTGGAAAGAGAGCTTGCTTTCGGCCTATCAGGCGTTCGAGGCCAGCGAACAGGTCTGGTATCTTCCCGACGGACGCACGTTGCGCGTCGTGATCAACCCGAATCCGCAAGGGATCACGTATCTGTTCGACGACGTGACCGAACGTTTCCATCTGGAATCGCGCTTCAACGCTCTCACGCGTGTGCAAAGCGAAACGCTCGATACGCTGAAGGAAGGAGTCGCCGTCTTTGGCACGGACGGACGGCTCAATTTTTTCAACCCGGCTTTCGCGCGGCTCCTCAAGCTCGATCCGGCACAATTGAACGACAAGCCGCACGTCGACCGGCTTGCCTCATTGTGTACGGCGTTTGGCGGGGATGACCCTGCGGTCGTGGAAATTCGCGCCGTCATCACGGGGCTCGATGACCAGCGGAATGGCTATGATGGCCGCATCTTCTGCAACGACGGCACTGTGCTCGATTGCACCGCCCAACCGTTGCCGGACGGCGCCACGCTGCTGACCTTCACCGACACGACTGCAAGCGTCAATGTCGAGCGGGCGTTGACGGACCGCAACACCGCGTTGATCGATGCCGAACGCCTGCGCAACGATTTCGTCCATCACGTTTCATACGAATTGCGCTCGCCGCTCACCAATATCATCGGCTTCATCGAGCTCCTGGGCGATTCTGCCACCGGGCCGCTCAACGACAAGCAGAAGCAATATGCCGGCTATGTCACGACGTCATCTTCAGCGCTGCTGGCGATCATCGACAATATTCTCGACCTCGCCTCGATCGATGCCGACGCTCTGGAACTCAAGCCGGAAAAGATCGACATCCGCGAGACCATCAGTCTCGCCGCGCAGGGCGTACAGGACCGGCTTGCCGAATCCTCCATCCATCTGAAGATCAATGCGTCAGATGACGTTGGCACCTTCATCGCGGACGGCCAGCGCATCCGCCAAATTCTGTTCAATCTTCTGTCGAACGCGATCGGCTTTTCGGAGCCGGGACAGACGGTCACGCTTTCGGCATTGCGGCGCGCCGATGAAATCATCCTCAACGTCGCCGACCAGGGACGCGGCATTCCACCGGACGTGATCGACGAGGTGTTCAAGCGGTTCAAGACGAACAGTCGCGGCTCGCGCCATCACGGCGTCGGCCTTGGCCTGTCGATCGTGCGCTCGCTGGTCGAACTCCATGGCGGGCATGTCGAGATCGAATCCGCCCCCAATCGGGGCACGCTCGTCACCTGCGTCTTCCCCGGACAGGCCGCAACCTAGCCCAAGTGTCGCTATAGACAAGTGTCGCTATAAACTTGGCCATATAGACAAAGCGGTGGGTATCGCACTATCCACGGCATGCCGAGGTTGATCTTGGGAATGCGCTTCGCGTTGACTGCAGGATCGGGCCGTTTTCGATGAGGGGTATTTAGGCGATGGCGCCACAGCGGACGCAGACCGCGGTCTGGCAGATCGCCCTCCCCGATGAAGCAGCGACGGCGGCGCTGGCCGTCGAGCTCACCCATTGGCTGAAGCCGGGCGATCTTTTGACCCTCAGCGGCGACCTTGGCGCCGGCAAGACGGCCTTTGCGCGGGCATTGGTCCGCAATCTCACCGGCGATGCCGAACTTGATGTGCCAAGCCCGACATTCACGCTGATGCAAATCTATGACGGCTTGGACTTTCCGATCGTCCATGCCGACCTCTACCGCATCCGCGCACCGGAGGAATTGGAAGAGCTTGGCTGGGACGAGGCTGGCGAAGGTGCGCTTGTTCTCGTCGAATGGCCGGATCGCGCGGGCGGATTTCTGCGGGCTGACCGGCTCGACCTCTCATTTTCGCTCGATCCCGGACAAGGCGCGAATTTTCGCAACGCCGTTCTCACGGGCTACGGCAGTTTCGCCTCGCGCCTCGGCATCTCGCGGGCAATTCATCAGGTGCTTCGCGCTTCGGGCTTCGAGGATGCCGAGCGGCAGTTCATGCTGGGCGATGCCTCGACTCGCGCTTACGAGCGTCTGACGAAAGCCGACGGCACGACAGCGGTCCTGATGATTTCGCCCCCGCGGCCGGATGGGCCGCCGATCCGTTTCGGCAAATCCTATGGCACTTTGGCGCGGCTTGCTGAAAACATCCGTCCCTATGTCGCGATCGATGCGGGCCTGCGTGCTGAAGGGTTCTCGGCACCGGAAATCTATGCGGTCGATCTCGATGTCGGCGTCGCAGTGATCGAAGATTTCGGCGCCGACGGCGTGACCGATGGCGACACAATCATCACGGAGCGTTATGCCGAATCCGTCGCGCTGCTCGCGCGGCTGCACCAACTGACGCTGCCGGATATTCTGCCCATCGATGACGTAAACACCTATCGCGTCCCGCCCTACGACCTCGACGCGCTCTCGATCGAGACCGAACTTCTCATCGACTGGTACGCGCCGCATGTCGCCAAGGCTTCGTTGACATCCGGCGCGAAGGCAAGTTTCGTCAATCTCTGGCGGCATATATTGCGCGACATCGTCTCCGGGCCGCAAACCTGGACGCTACGCGATTTCCACTCGCCGAATATCATCTGGCTTGGCGAGCGGCATGGGAGCGCGCGTGTCGGCCTGATCGATTTTCAGGATTGCGTGCTTGGCCACCCGGCCTACGACGTCGTGTCTCTCTTGCAGGATGCGCGGGTGAATGTGCCCGCGGACGTCGAACTCAAGCTCCTTGGTCATTATATGCAATTGCGCCGCATCGCCGACGCGAATTTCGATATGGCCGGCTTCGCCCGCGCCTATGCGGTGCTTGGCGCGCAGCGGGCGACAAAAATCCTCGGCATTTTCGCACGTCTCGATAAGCGCGACCACAAACCACGATATCTGGCACATCTGCCACGCATTGAGGAAAATTTAGCCAAGGATCTGGCACATCCCTTGTTGTCCGGTCTCAAGGGCTGGTATGAAGCCCACCTGCCCCAGATCTTCCAACGGGGCGCGTGACCGGGTGGATCGCGCTCCATCCTCGGGCGCGAACTGGGTCTGCTGCGGGTTCGCTTTTCGTGTCCGAGAAATCTTTCATGCCGGATAAAGCCATGGTCTTTGCCGCGGGCCTCGGCACGCGCATGCGGCCGCTGACCGAGACAGTGCCAAAACCGCTCATCAAGGTCGGCGGCCGGCCCATGATCGATCATCTGCTCGACCGGTTCGCGCAGGCTGGCGTCGGCACCGCCATTGTCAATGTGCATCACCTTGCCGATCAGATTGAGACGCATCTTGACGGTCGCAGCGCGCCGAATGTGATCATCTCCGACGAGCGCGATCTCCTGCTCGATCAGGGCGGCGCGATCAAAAAGGCGCTGCCTCTGTTGGGCAAGGCGCCCTTCTTTCTTTGCAACACCGACGCATTCTGGGTCGAAGGCGCCAAGCCCAATCTGGAACGGCTGGCCGACGCGTGGAACCCGGACGAGATGGATGTGCTGTTGCTCGTCGCCGCGACGGCGTCGAGTTCGGGCGTCGATTGGCCGGGCGATTTCACCATGGACGGGTTCGGGCGGCTGACGAAGCGGGAGGAGCGCCGCGTCGCGCCCTTCGTCTACACCGGCGTCGGCATCATCAAGCCTGAAGTTTTCGCCGATGCGCCGGAGGGCCCGTTCCGCCTGCTGCCATATTTTCTCAGGGCTGCGGAAAAGGGACGGCTTTACGGCCTGCGCCTCGACGGCATCTGGCTGCATGTCGGCACACCGCCGGCGATCGCCGACGCCGAACGGCTGATCGAGAGATCCGTGCTCTGAAACGCGCCCTCCTTCTTGATATGGACCACTAAATAGTCCATATTTCGTTCATGCGTATTTCTGTTACAGATGCCAAAGGCCAATTGACCGAACTTGTTCGTCTCGCTGAAGCGGGCGACGAGATCGTTTTGACGCGCCATGGCCATCCTGCCGTCCGGCTCGTGCCGGTGAAGGCTCTTCCCGATCGACAGGTCCGACGCGACCTGCTGGAAGCCGCACGGAGACGCGGGGCCGCGAAGGCATCGACGGGCGCTCCGGCGGCGCAGAGTCAGGACTTCCTCTACAGTGACGAGGGCCTGCCCAAGTGATCACGAATTGATTGAGAAATGATCACTGTCGATACATCTGCGTTGATGGCTATCGTCCTCAACGAACCTCTCGCGGAAGCCTGTATCGGCGCAATGGAAACCCACGACCGATTGCTGATTTCGGCCGCGACAATTGCCGAAGCGCTCATCGTCGCGCATCGCCGGAACGTCGGCGGGGAAGTTGAAAGTCTCGTCGATGGACTTGGCTTTGAGATCGTTGCTGTTACAGCGGCATCCGCAAAACGCGTCGCCGAAACCTATGCCCAATGGGGTAAGGGTACTCATGCAGCAGCGCTGAATTTCGGCGACTGTTTTGCTTATGAGGTCGCAAAGCAGCACGCGTGCGCGTTACTCTATGTCGGTGATGATTTTTCAAAGACGGATATCGCGAGTGCGCTTTGAATTGCGGTCAACGCCGCGTCGCCTCGCCAAGCCACGATAGATAGCCGGCAAATCCTTGCTCGACCGGCAGCATGATGATCTCCGGCGTCTCATAATCCTGCAATGCGAGGATCGCCTGCTCCACGGCGGAATAATCCGCAGCGCGGATCTTGATCAGCAGCAGTACTTCCCGCGCCGTCTCAACCTCGCCCTTCCAGCGATAGGTGCTTTCGATGGGCAGCCGCTGCACGCAGCCGGCGAGTTTGGTGCCGACCAGCGCCTCGGCGATGCGCGGTGCGACCTCTGCGCTGCAGGTGGTCAGGACGATCGCGTAGTCCTTGGCCACCTCGCCGCTCACGAATAGGCCATGCGCAGGTCCAGCGTACCTTCCTTGCCGACACGGTCATAGGTTTCGTCGAGCCATTGTTTGCCGCACGTGCGCCCGAACTCGAAAAAGCTATTGATGAGCTGCCAGCTCGCGTCGGATTTGGTTGCGGCGCTGAAGGGCCGCAACAGGTCGCCACCGTCGATGCGATGAACCAGCGGCCGCGAATATTCGCCGAGCGGGAGTTTACCGGCGTCGATCAAACGAACGACGAAATCGATGGCGCGCAATTCGCCCATCAGCGCCCCGTTGAAACTGATTTCATCGAGGCGATCTTGAATGTCGCGAGCCGAATGCGGAATCGTGTCGCGCTCAAGCGGATTGACCTGGATGATGACGATATCGGGTGTGCTCGACGCATAGAAAAATGGAAACAGCGCCGGATTGCCCATGTATCCGCCGTCCCAATAAGGCTCTCCGTCGATGACGATGGTTTGAAACAGAGTCGGCAATGTCGCCGAAGCCATGACGTGATCCGCTGTCAGCTCTGCGCCTTTGAAAACCCTGATCTTGCCAGTACGCACATTGGTAGCGGCGATGAAAATCTTGAACCCATCGAAAGCACGAACCTTCTCGAAGTCGATTGTATCGACGAGATATTTGCGCAGCGGATTCACATTGAACGGATTGAATTGATAGGGGCTCGCAAAATGCAGCAGCAAATCGCCCCATAGAGCGGAGAATTGCCCGCCCAATGTCTGCGGCCCCAGGAACAGATCAAAAAACTTCGCTTGAAACGGCGAGAGCGCGTTCTCCGTCGAAATCGAGCGCCAGAATCGCCTGAGATTTTCGCGCGCGCCCTCGCGACCATTCTCGAGCCAGCCTTCGGCCATGACGACGGCGTTCATCGCCCCAGCGCTGGTACCGCTGACGGCGGCGATGTCAAGGCGGGCGTCCTCGAGCAGATAGTCGAGGACGCCCCATGTGAACGCGCCGTGCGAGCCGCCGCCTTGCAGTGCCAGATTAACCTTCTTGCGTTCGGTCATGTGCGACGGCTCTCCTTTGTTGCGATTACTCGGCCGTCCAGCCGCCATCGATCGAGATATTGGCGCCGGTGATCTGGCTTGCCGCGTCCGAACAGAGGAAGAGGGCGAGCGCGGCGACCTGATCGACAGTGACAAATTCCTTCGTCGGCTGTGCCGTCAGCAGAACATCGTTGATGACTTGTTCGCGCGTCAGGTTACGTGCCTTCATCGTGTCCGGAATCTGCTTTTCGACAAGCGGTGTCCAGACGTAACCGGGCGAGATGCAATTGACCGTGACGCCGAAGGTCGCGAGTTCAAGCGCTGCGGTCTTGGTCAAACCATCGATGCCGTGCTTGGCCGACACATAAGCCGACTTGAACGGCGAGGCGACTTTCGAATGCGCCGAGGCGGTAGAGATGATGCGGCCCCACTTACGCGATTTCATGCCGGGGATCGCCGCGGCGATCGCATGAAAAGCAGCCGACAGATTGAGCGCGATGATCTTGTCCCAGAGTTCGATCGGAAAGTTCTCAATCGGATCGACATGCTGGATGCCGGCATTGTTGACGAGAATATCGACACTGCCGAGATCGGCTTCCGCCGTCTTCACCATGCCGCGGACCTCTTCGGGTTTCGTGCCGTCGGCGGACGAGTAGATGGCCTTGACGCCGAAATCCTTTTCAATGCCGCTGCGCTCCTTCTCGATCGCATCGGCATCGCCAAATCCGTTGATGACCACATTGGCCCCTTCGGCCGCGAGGCCGCGGGCGATGGCAAGGCCGATTCCGCTGGTTGAGCCGGTCACGATGGCATTGCGTGTCTTGAGCGTCATGCATAACTCCATGAGGTCTTGAACGTGCCCCACCGGCACGCGGCGATCTCAGCCGGAACATTAGGCTCGCGCAATGCGGGCTGAAAGGTGGCGGCTGTCGCCTTTGTGATCGCAGTTGGATATAATGGAATCATGACTGCATCCCGCGTGCCGCGGCCGCGCCCCAAAAAAGCTCTCACTGTCGCTGCGCTCCGCAGCGCCTTGAACAATGCCGAGGATCTTTGCCGCCGGGAAGGCACCAAGCTGACCCCCGGACGCCGACGCGTGCTGGAAATTCTCGCAGAAGAAGGCCGACCGCTCGGTGCCTACGATCTGATTGAAAAGATCGCCACCACGACCGGCAAGCATCCGGCACCGATCTCGATCTATCGCGCCCTGGACTTCCTTCTCGAAAACGGCCTCGTGCATCGCCTTGCCTCCCGCAATGCCTTTCTCGCCTGCGCGCACGGACATCGGCACGAGGAGCCGGTGGTTTTCCTGATCTGCGAGACTTGCGGCTCGGTGACGGAAGCGACATCTAAGGCCTTGCACCGCGAAATTGCCGCGCTCGGCGCTGAATCCGGCTTCACGCCGCATAGTCAAGTTCTTGAATTGACAGGA
The DNA here is from genome assembly GCF_037200945.1 of Methylovirgula sp. Lineage (NCBI taxonomy): Bacteria > Pseudomonadati > Pseudomonadota > Alphaproteobacteria > Hyphomicrobiales > Beijerinckiaceae > Methylovirgula > Methylovirgula sp. Next base: position 1,906,149 of record NZ_JBBCGP010000001.1, on the reverse strand, counting down.
CTTTGCGGAGCGTGCGAAGGAAAGGGCAGCACGGCTTGAATTGTGAGAAGCCGCTAGGCGCCGCTTGACGGCTGCGGCAATTTTGAGCACCACTCCGGCATGTGCCTGTCATGACGGGGTCATGCTGAGGGACAGGCTAGAGCTTGGACCCGCGATCAGCCAATGAGAAGGTTTTCATGTCCGAGACACTGACACGCTTGATCGATCCCGCCAACGTGCTGGCCAGCGGGCCGGCGCCGCATCGCCGTTCGGTTGGCGTGAGGGTCGGCTCGGGCAAAGGCGCGATCCTAGTCGGGGGCGGCGCCCCGGTGATCGTCCAGTCGATGACCAATACGGACACGGCCGATATCGAGGGAACGACGAAACAGGTCGCCGACCTCGCCCGCGCCGGCTCCGAACTGGTCCGCATCACCGTCGATCGCGATGAAGCGGCGGCCGCCGTGCCGCATATTCGCGAGCGGCTCGACCGCATGGGCGTCGATGTCCCGCTCATCGGCGATTTTCATTACATCGGCCACAAACTGCTCGCCGATCATCCGGCTTGCGCACAGGCACTCGCCAAATATCGCATCAATCCCGGCAATGTCGGCTTCAAGGACAAGCGCGACACTCAATTCGCCGCGATGATCGAATGTGCCATCGAGAACGGCAAGGCCGTTCGCATCGGCGCCAATTGGGGCTCGCTCGATCAAGAGCTTTTGACCCGGCTGATGGATGAGAACGCCAATTCTCCGAAGCCGCTCGACGCCAGCGCAGTGACGCGCGAAGCCATGGTTCAGTCTGCGCTGCTCTCGGCCGCCCGGGCGGAAGAAATCGGCCTCGGCCGTGACCGTATCATTCTCTCGGCCAAGGTCTCCAACGTTCAGGATCTGATCACCGTCTATCAGATGGTCGCCGCGCGCAGCGATTATGCGATTCACCTCGGCCTCACCGAAGCCGGCATGGGTTCAAAAGGCATTGTTGCCTCGTCTGCCGCCCTCGGCGTCCTGCTCCAGCAGGGCATCGGCGACACGATCCGCATTTCGCTGACGCCTGAGCCCGGCGGCGACCGCACAATTGAAGTGAAGGTCGGCCAGGAAATCCTGCAGACGATGGGCTTCCGCACATTCGTGCCGCTCGTCGCCGCCTGCCCCGGCTGCGGCCGCACGACCTCGACTGTGTTCCAGGAACTCGCCCGCGACATCCAAGCCTACATCCGCGACGAAATGCCGAACTGGAAGACGCGCTATCCGGGCGTCGAGACGCTCAACGTCGCGGTCATGGGCTGCATCGTCAACGGACCGGGCGAATCGAAGCACGCCGACATCGGCATCTCCCTGCCCGGCACCGGCGAGACGCCGGCCGCCCCCGTCTTCATCGACGGCAAAAAGGCGGTGACCCTGCGTGGCGACGGCATCGCCGCCGAATTCAAGGTCATGGTGCAGGATTATATCGAGCGCCGCTTCGGCGGGGCCAAGGACGCAGCCGAATAGCCTGCGGCCCCGCTTCGTTAAAATGTGAACGAAGTCTTTTGCGCAACCTTTGCGCAAGTGACATCGTTTTGATCCCTATCAGGGCGGAAACTCGGCATCGGAAGACTATATTAAAGGTCGGCGGTGAGAGTTGTCGCGGGAAGCGACGGGATTCAACCGCCGCATGGAGATTGACCGATGCGCAAGGGCTGGGCTTCTTACATTTTCGCGGGCGCACTCGCGTTCGCCTTCGGCTCGACCGGCGCTGAGGCTGCGAGCAAACATCATCATCATGCACCGACGCATTACAGCCGCTATCAGAACGTCGGCGGCATGTCGGTCGGCGTGATGGAGCCCGGCAAGGTCTATTCCAAATACGGGCACTACACCGAACTCGCGGGCGACCCGCATAGCGGCCTCGGCTTTTACCCGCTGCCCTACCAATATCGCGTCGGCGCCTGGCGTTATCATATGCGCCACGCCCCGCCGATCCCGCCGGTGATCCAGGCGGCTCGCGACCAAGCGGTCGAAAGCTACAGCTGGGAAATGCCGACGCCTGACGACGCCTATGCCTATGGCGTCTATAATCCCGTCGATGGCGTCGGCTCGCCGTTCTTTGCTGGCTATTACGGGCCGGCCGGCGAAGATGATGACGACGACAGCGATTCAGGCTTCCCGTTCGGTCATTCCTACGCGCCGCGCTAGACCAAGCCCGCTGCGATATTGACCGTCAGCGCCAGCACGGCGCTGTTGAAGAAAAAGGCCACGACGCTGTGAATAAGCGCCGTGCGCCGGATCGAGCGTGACGTGATGTTGACGTCCGCCGTGGCGCAGGCGACGCCGATGACGAAAGAGAAATAAAAGAAGTCGAGATAATCCGGCGGCTCGTCCTCGCCGGGGAAGCGCAGGCCACCATGGACTTTGGCCTCGGGCGACACTTTCGTATTGCGCACCAGAAAACACTCGCTCGCGTAATGCAGCGCGAACATGATATGGATGAACGCCCAGGAGCTGATGACGGTCAGCGCGGCAAGCCCGACATGGAACGAACGATTCAGACCGTGCTCGTCCTTCACCAGCAATAATTGATAGAAGATTGCGCCGAAGGCCGCCGCTGCCGCAAAGATCGTCAGGAAAAGAATAGCAAACCGGCCATCGTCCTGCGCGGCCGCACGACGCGCCAAAGAACGATTGTCGCTCGACCAAACCATCACGCCAACCGCGACAAAATAGGCGAACATTCCGGCATTCCAGCCGATGAGTACGCGTGTCACGTGCCGCAAGTCGCTCGGCATCGCCACACCGACAAGCATGCCAAACAGCAGGCAAACGAACAAGCGCGGTCGCGACCGGATCACGCGGACCGGCCAGCCGAAACGCCGGCGATGCGAGAGACCTGTCCCGGTCAATTTTTACGCGCGACGGCGAAACGCGCCGCTTCTTTCAAAACCGCGGCTCGTTCCGCGGGGAAGACATCGAGGGCGCTGATGGCCTCCTGCGCCAGAGCATCGCGACGCTTGCGCGCTGCGTCGAGCCCGACCGCAGCAACAAGCGTCGCCTTGTTGCGGTCGGCGTCCTTGCCGGCGCGTTTGCCGAGCGCCGCTTCGTCGGCCTCGACATCGAGAATATCGTCGGCAACCTGAAAGGCCGCGCCCAGCGCCTTGCCATAACGTGATAGCGCCGTTCGTGTCTTTTCGTCGGCGCGGGCGAAGATCGCACCAGCTTCGACCGAATAATGCAACAGTGCCCCCGTCTTCATCGCCTGAACCTGAATGACATGCTCCGGCGAGTGCGGCGCTTGTGAAAGCTCAGCTTCGAGGTCCATTACCTGACCGCCGACCATGTTGCCGATGCCTGCGGCACGCGCGAGCGCCAGAACCAGCGCGGCGCGGATCGCGGGGTCTGCATCCGTCGCGGGATCCGCCGTCACGTCGAAAGCGTAAGTGAGAAGCGCATCTCCGACGAGAATGGCGGTCGCCTCATCATAAGCTTTGTGCGTTGTGGGGCGGCCGCGGCGCAGATCGTCATTATCGAGCGCTGGCAGATCGTCGTGCACCAGCGAGTAGCAATGGATCATTTCCACCGCCGCGCCAGCGCGCAGGACACCCTCGCTCTCGATGCCGAAAAGCCGCGCGGTCTCGACGAGCAGAAACGGGCGCAGCCGTTTGCCGCCGTTGAGACACGCATAACGCACGGCGCCAAGAAACCGCGACGGACGGGCGTTTTCGCCGGGCAGCGGCGTCCCGGACAAGAGACGGTCAAGCATGTGCTCCGTGGCGTCTGCCACCGAGCTTAGCCGCGCGTGAAATTCCTCTTCCGCCGATTGCGCCATAATATCCCTGCCACGAACGCTTTAGACCGCATGCTCTCGCCGAAAAGTCTGCAACTTTTTCGGAACATGCTTTTAAACCAAATCCGGCGTTCCGCTTGCCCGATCGCGGAAGATCGGTCAAGGCTCGGAAATGGCCCGCAATTATCGGCTTTCCCACATATTCGGCATGGCACTCCGCTGGGGCGTCCGGATTGTTTCAATGCTTTTCCTGCTGCTCGTCGGCTTCATCGTCGCTAATCGCTTCGTTGATCCGATCTCGACCATCATGCTCGGCCGCATGGTGACGGGGCAAACGGTCACGCAGAAATTCGTGCCGCTCAATCGTATCTCCGAGAATTTACGCGTCGCGGTTGTCACCTCGGAAGACGCGCATTTCTGCCACCACCATGGCGTCGATTGGGGCGCCATGCGCGAAGTGATCCATGAAAGCGGCATCGACGGCCCGTCGCGCGGCGCCTCGACGATCACCATGCAGGTCGCCAAGAATCTCTTTCTCTGGCCGGGCCATTCTTATATCCGCAAGGCCTTCGAAATTCCGCTCGCGCTCGTGCTCGATTTCGTCTGGCCGAAGCGCCGCATCCTCGAAATCTACCTGAACATCGCCGAATGGGGCGACGATGGCATTTTCGGCGCCGAGGCGGCCTCCAATGCCTATTTCCACGAACCGGCTGCCGATCTGACGCTGCATCAGGCTGCGTTGATGGCCGCTGTCCTCCCCGATCCGCGTGACCGTGACGCGTCGGATCCAGACCGTCGCGTCCTGATCCATGCCCGTATTGTCGAAACGCGCGCCGCTGCCGGCGAAACCTCCGTCGCCTGTTTCAAGTGAAATTGCGGGTTCTTGATCAAGTAGTTGACCCATAAGGATATTCAGTGCGGAAATAATGTCAGGTGGAAAAGCCTGCGATTTTGGGATAGCCAGGCCGCGCATTTTTGTGTATCAGCCACTCAACCCATTCGCCGGCAGCTTGCCGGCCTTATTATTTCTGGAGCTGATAATGGCCGTTCCGAAGCGAAAAACCTCCCCGATGAAGCGCGGCTTCCGCCGCTCGGCCGATGCGCTGAAGGCGCCGACCTACGTTGAGGACAAGAATTCCGGCGAACTGCGCCGCCCGCATCATATCGACCTGAAGACCGGCATGTATCGCGGCCGTCAGGTGCTGAAGGTGAAGTCAGCGGAAGAATAAGCTACCGCCACGCGCGATCTGGAAAATCGGGAATCCGTTTCTCCAAATGATCGCGCTCAAAATAGACCAAGATGACATTCGAGAAATGCCATCTTGCTGGCGATCAGAGCATCAGTTGACCGCCGTTGACGCTTAAAGTCGAGCCGGTGATAAAACCGGCCTCTTCCGAAACCAGGAAGAGCACGCAGCGCGCGATGTCCTCGACCTCGCCCAGTCGGCCGACTGGGATTTGCGGCAGGATTGTCTTTTCCAACACGTCTTTGGGAATCGCCTTCACCATCTCGGTGGCGATATAACCCGGCGCGATGACGTTGACGGTGATGCCCTTCTTGGCATTCTCCTGCGCCAGCGATTTGGTGAAGCCGATATCGCCGGCTTTTGACGCCGCATAATTCGTCTGACCCATCTGCCCCTTCTGACCGTTGATCGACGAAATATTGACGATACGGCCGAAGCCGCGCTCGCGCATGCCTTCGATCACCGGCCGCGTCATGTTGAACAGCGAGTTCAAATTTGTATTGATGACGGCATACCATTGCTCGGGCTTCATCTTGTGAAGCATCGCGTCCTTGGTGATGCCGGCGTTGTTGACGAGGACTTCAACCGGCCCAAGATCTGCCCCGACATTGGCGAGACCGGCGGCACAAGCTTCGTAATCCGAGACATCCCATTTGTAGACGGGAATGCCGGTTTCGCTTTTGAACTTTGCGGCGGCTTCATCATTGCCGGCATAAACCGAAGCGACGCGATACCCCGCTTTCGCCAAAGCCCGACTCACAGCCGCGCCGATCCCGCGAGTGCCCCCGCTCACCACTGCCACGCGCGCCATGCGCCCCTCCCTCAACCCATACCAATTTCGGCGCTTGGCTTAGCAAGCGATTTTAAGAGAAATTTCCAGGCCGTCGCCGTTGCGCAAAATTCGACCTTCGGTCCATGACATCGGTCAAAGATGGAAAGCGACTAGCGTTCCACCGCGAGTGCAATGCCCATACCGCCGCCGATGCAAAGCGTCGCAAGGCCTTTATGCGCGCCGCGCCGCTGCAACTCATGCAGGAGAGTGACGAGAACCCGCGCGCCGGACGCGCCGATCGGGTGGCCGATGGCAATCGCGCCGCCGTTGACGTTGACGATACCCGGATCCCAGCCGATGTCCTTGTTGACGGCGAGCGCCTGCGCCGCAAAGGCTTCATTGGCCTCGACGAGATCGAGATCCTTGACCTTCCAGCCGGCTTTTTCGAGCGCCTTGCGCGTCGCCGGGATCGGGCCCGAACCCATCAGAGACGGATCGACGCCCGCGGTCGCCCAGGCGGCGATACGCGCCAGCGGCGTGAGACCGCGCGAGCGCGCCTCGTCGGCACTCATGAGAACGAGCGCGGCAGCGCCGTCATTGAGGCCCGAGGCATTGCCGGCGGTGACGGTACCGTCCTTGGAAAAGGCGGGCTTCAGTTTCGTCAGCGCCTCAAGCGTCGTTCCCGCACGGATATATTCGTCGCTGTCGATGACGATGTCGCCCTTGCGCGTCGAGACGGTGAAGGGTGTGATTTCGTCAGCGAATTTGCCCGCCTTCTGCGCAGCCTCGGCTTTGTTCTGCGAACCGAGCGCGAATTTGTCCTGATCCTCCCGGCTGATCTGCCACTTGGCGGCGACATTCTCGGCGGTAATACCCATGTGATAATTATTGAAGATGTCGGTGAGGCCGTCCTTGATCATCGAATCAATGAACTTCACATCGCCCATCTTGGTGCCGGCCCGCAGATGCGCGACGTGCGGCGACAGCGACATGCTTTCCTGACCGCCGGCCACGATAATCTTGGCATCGTCATTGGCGATCTGCTGCAGGCCGAGCGCGACGGCGCGTAAACCCGAACCGCAAACCTGGTTGAGCCCGAACGCTGTCTTCTCTTTCGGTATGCCGGCCTTCATCGCCGCCTGACGCGCCGGGTTCTGTCCTTCGCCCGCGCCGAGAACTTGACCGAGGATGACTTCATCGACTTCGGACGGGTCGACTTTGGCGCGCTGCAGTGCAGCACTGATGGCAACCGCACCGAGCTGATGCGCCGGAATCGCGGCAAAAGCACCATTGAAAGCGCTCACAGCGGTCCGTGCCGCTCCTACGATGACGACCTCGCGAGACATTACTCACTCCTCTTGGCCCAAGCTTCGCCCCGCCGATGCCGGGCCCGTCGTAAACCATTCTCTGCATTTCCGGCTTGGCGGCGTCAAGGAAATCCGGGATCGTCCTTTTGGACGATAAGAATTTCAGTTTTCGCAAAGCCGCAAAGAGCTTATGGTCTGTTGCGCAGCGGTTTGCGGGATCTTTGTTTGATACTGATCTCTTTGATGGGTGGTTATCCAACATGGCTAATGACAAGCAGCCCACCACAATTAAGAAATACGCCAATCGGCGCCTCTACAATACCGGTACCAGCGCCTATGTGACGCTCGAAGACCTTGCCGAGATGTTGAAGAAAGGCGAGGACTTCGTTGTCTATGACGCGAAGACCGGCGAGGAAATTACCCGTTCGGTTTTGACGCAGATCATTTTCGAGCAGGAAGGCAAGAACGGCCAGAGCCTGTTGCCCATCGCCTTTTTGCGCCAGCTCATCCGCTTCTATGGCGACTCTATGCAAATGCTGGTGCCGAGCTATCTCGAATTCACGATCGACAAGCTCACGACGGATCACCACAAGTTCCGCGAACAATTCGAGACCGCGCTTGGCGTTTCGCCACTCACCGTGCCAACCCGCCAGATGTTCGGTTCGCTCGAAGAACAGACGCGCAAGAACATGGCGCTGTTCAATCAGGCGCTGACTATGTTCACGCCTTTTGGCGCCGCAAAGCGCACCTCCGAAGCGGAAGCTTCCGAGGCAACGGAAGATAGCGGCAAGGCCGATCTCGACAATATGAAGCGTCAACTCGACGAATTGCAGAAGCGGCTCGAGCAGCTCGTCCCGAAAGAATAAACGACTGAGTTGGGGAACCGTTTGCGCGGTTTCAGGCTCGGTTCTTGGCTTCGCGGAGAAGCGCGAACGCTTCTTCCGCGGGAGCGCCTTCAAGTCCCAGGCTTTGCTGAATGTCTGGATCGCCGACGCGTAAGAACGGATTTGTCGCGAGTTCGATATCCATCCGCGTCGGCAACGTGAGCCGCCCTTCGGCACGCAGGCCGGCGACATCTTCCGCACGTGCGCGCAACGCCGCGTTGTCCGGATCGACCGAAAGCGCAAAACGGGCATTGGCCAGCGTATATTCGTGCCCGCAATAGATCTGCGTCTCGCGCGGCAAGGCCGCCAGCTTCATCAGCGATCGATAGAGGACTGAGGGCGGTTCCTCGAACGGCCGGCCGCAGCCCATCGCGAATAAAGTGTCGCCAGCGAAGAGCAAACGATCGTCGACAAACCAATAGGCGATATGGCCGCGCGTATGGCCTGGCACGGCCAGAACCTTGGCCGGGTGCACACCGATCATGACGGTGTCGCCGTCGTTCAATGGCTGGTCAAGGTGGCCGATCCTGTCGGCCTCGCGCGCCGGACCGCTGATCCGTGCATCTGGAAAAGCCGCCTTTAAGCCGGGCACGCCCTGAATGTGATCGGCGTGATGATGCGTCAACAAAATGTCGGACAGAACCCAGCCTTTTGTCGCGAGCGCCGCGAGGATGGGTGGCGCGTCCGGCGCATCAATCGCTGCGGTCGCCCCCGTCGCCGGATCATGCAGAAGCACGCAGAGATTGTCGCTGAGGCAGAGGAACTGATGGATTTCGAGACTCATGGCGCTCGCCTGCGGATGCCGACACGGATGAACCAGGTCCGCGCCAATCCGCGGCGAGCAACCTCTGGTAACTTATAGCGCGAAAAAGGCTTTCCGCGAGCCGGCCCGGCATGCAAGGAAGGCAGCATGTCGCTCGATATCGTCGATCTGCGCAGTTTTTACGATTCGCCCCTGGGCAAGGCGACCGAGCGTTTTGTGACCCAGGCGATCCGGACCCGTTTCGACACTTGCGTCGGCCAGACGGTCCTCGGCGTCGGCTACGCCGCACCCTATCTGGAAATGTTTCGCGGCGACGCCGTGCGGGTGTTGGCCTTCATGCCCGCGGAGCAAGGCGTGGTGAACTGGCCTGCGCCCGGTCCCTCCGCCTCAGCCTTGATCGAGACCGGCATGATGCCGCTGCCCGATTCCTGCATCGATCGGGTGATCCTCATCCACGCCCTCGAAATCGCCGAACATCCGCGCGAACTACTGGGCGAAATCTGGCGGATTTTGACGCCGGGCGGCCGGCTGCTCGCCATCGCGCCGCGCCGCGCCGGACTTTGGGCGCAGCTCGACACAACCCCTTTCGGCAACGGCCAGCCTTTTTCGCGCAGCCAGCTCCGCGACCTGATGCGTGAGACGCTATTTTCGCCGACCCATTGGGGCGAGGCGCTCTATTTCGCCCCGTTCGAGGGCAAGATCGTCCTGCGCTCGGCGCCCCTCTTCGAGAAGATTGGCGCCAAGCTCTCACTGCCCGGCGCTGGCATCATTTTCGTCGATGCGATGAAGCAGCTTTACCGTCCGATAGGCGTCCGGCGGACGTCTCACGCTCTACAGCCTTTGCAGCCGGTGCTTGGCACAAGACCCGCCGGCATTGCGCCTGGGTGAGCGCCTAGCGCGGTATTGGGCCCGGCGGAAGCTCCAGTTTAAGCCCGAACGATTTCGCCAGAAACAATCCGCCATGCAGCAGGCCGCTGCCATCAATGCCGTGGCCCAGACCCGGCGCCAGATGCCATTGCACCGGGATATCCGCCTCAGCCAGTTGCTCCGCCGCGATGAACATCGCCTCGACCGGGATCACATCGTCCTGATCGCCATGCGCGAGAAGGATTGGCGAGCGCTCGTCCTTGGCATCCTTGGCCTGCGCACTCGCCAGATGCTCCGGCCCGGCGAGAAGGCCGGAATAGCCGAGAATGGCCGCGGGGGCGCGTTTGCGTCGCAAGCCCACATGCAGTGCCAGCATCGTCCCCTGGCTGAAGCCGACGAGGGCAAGCCGGTCGTCGCCCAGGCCGTAGCGGGCGAGTTCCGCATCGAGAAATTGATCGAGCCCCGGCTGCGCGCCGTTGACGCCCGGCCAAAGTTCGCTTTCGTCGCGCAAGCTTAATGGAAACCATTGCCGCCCGACCGGCGCCTGCGCGCAGGGCTGCGGTGCATGGGGCGCGGCAAAAGCTGTCCCCGGCAAAAAGTCCCGCCATTGTTCGCCGATTGCGATGAGATCGTTGCCGTCGGCGCCGTAGCCATGGAGGAAAACGACAAGTTGTTTGGCGTGGCCTTTTGGCGCGAGGCGAGGACCGTCGAGACTGGGAGCCATCTAAAAATTCCAGGAGAGAACCAAGGCAAGCTAAGATCGTTCTTGCAAGAAAGTGACATGCCCGGCAAGTCTTGCTGCGCTGGGGAATCTTGCTGCGCCGCAGGGACGTCCCATTTGAGGTCTATTGCCTCCATAATCGATGCGCGCCGGGACGCAGACCGGCCAGTGGACGTAGCGACGAGTCCCAGCGATGACACGATCCTATATTTCGCGCATATTTCGCTTCGCACCCTCGCCGAATGGCTATTTGCACCTCGGCCACGGCTTTTCAGCATTGCTCAATCGCGAAATGGCGCGCGCCGCCGGTGGCAAGCTCCTACTCCGGATCGAAGACATTGATCTCGAACGCTGCCGCCCGGAATTCGAGCAGGCAATCTATGATGATCTCGCCTGGCTCGGCCTCGACTGGCAGCAGCCGGTGCGCCGTCAATCCGAGCATTTCGACGCCTATAGCGAAGCTTTGACGAGTCTGAAGAAACGCGGGCTTGTCTATCCCTGTTTCTGCTCGCGTGCCGATGTGGTCGCGGCCGCATCGGAGCAGGCCGATGTGAAACGCGATCCGGACGATTCGCCGCTTTATCCCGGCACCTGCCGTCATCTTTCGCCGGCCGAACGCAAGCGGCGGCTCGACGCCGGACAATCCGCAACGTGGCGGCTCGACATGGCGGCCGCCCTGAAAGAGGTGCGGCACGCGATCGATTGGCGCGAATACGATGGCGGCACTGAGCCGCGCCTTGTCGAAGCAGAGCCCGCGCTTTGGGGTGACGTGGTGCTGGCGCGCAAGGACGTCCCCGCGAGCTATCATATCGCAGTCGTCGTCGACGATGCGCTCCAAGGCATCACCGATGTCGTGCGTGGCGAAGATCTCTTCACGGCGACCGGCTTACATCGGTTGCTGCAAACTCTGCTCGACTTGCCGTCTCCTGATTATCATCATCATGAACTTCTGCGCGACGCCGCGGGGCGCAAATTATCGAAAAGCCTGCGGGCCAAATCGTTGCGCGCGCTGCGTCAGGACGGCTTCACGCCTTCCGAGATCGAGGCCCAACTCGGCTTGAATGAGCGCAGCTTTTCTTTCGTGCCTTAGAAGGCTTCGTAAATTCGGCAGAATCGACGCCACGTCTGTGGGTTGCTATAGCAACCTCAAAGCGAGTGCGCCCGCCCTCTCCCGGCGCGGCCAGAGCGGGATGCGAAAAGTGGGTACCGGTTTTTCGCGCGAATCCCGCTCTAATTATTAGAATCGATCACGTTTCATGATTTTGGATCGATTCAATCCAAAATCATCGTGATCCAGAGGACGAAAGCGCCGCGATGACGTTTCACTATGCCCCGATCTTTCCCGCCACCAGGGACGAGACGCCCTACCGTAAATTGACCGACAAGCACGTGCGCATCGAAAAATTCGGCGCGCGCGACATGCTCGTCGTCGAGCCGGAGGCACTGCGACTTCTTGCTGAAGCGGCGATGATCGACATCAATCATCTGCTGCGCCCGGGCCATCTCGCGCAGCTTGCGAAAATCCTCGACGATCCCGAGGCGACGCCCAACGACAAATTCGTCGCTTATGATTTGCTCAAGAACGCCAACATCGCCGCCGGCGGCGTTTTGCCGATGTGTCAGGATACCGGCACCGCTATCGTAATGGGTAAGAAGGGTCGTCTTGTCTTCACCGAAGGCGGCGACGAGGCGGCGCTCGCCGAAGGCATCTGGAACGCTTACGAGAAAAAGAACCTGCGCTATTCGCAGCTCGCGCCGCTCTCGATGTTCGAGGAGACGAATACCAAGACCAATCTGCCGGCGCAGATCGAAATCTATAGCGACGGCGAGGACGCCTATAAGTTCTTGTTCATGGCAAAGGGCGGCGGCTCCGCCAACAAGACCTTTTTATATCAAGGCACGCCATCGCTGCTGACGCACGACCGGATGATCGCATTTCTGAAAGAGAAGATTCTCACGCTCGGCACGTCGGCCTGCCCGCCGTATCATCTCGCGATCGTCATCGGTGGCACATCGGCCGAGATCAACCTGAAGACAGTCAAGCTCGCATCGACGCGCTACTACGATACGCTGCCGCCAGTGGGCAGCACCGACGCGCGTGCGTTCCGCGACCGCGAGCTTGAGGAAGAAATTTTCGCACTCACCCAAAATCTCGGCATCGGAGCGCAATTCGGCGGCAAATATTTCTGTCACGACGTTCGCGTGATTCGTCTGCCGCGGCATGGCGCTTCGCTGCCGATCGGGCTTGGCGTCTCATGTTCCGCCGATCGCCAGGCGCTCGGCAAAATCACCAAGGACGGCGTGTTTCTCGAAGAGCTCGAACACGATCCGGCGAAATATCTGCCGGCTGTCGCAAAGGAAGATTTGAGCGGCGATGTCGTCCATATCGACCTCGCCCAGCCGATGCCGGAAATTCTCGCGACGTTGTCAAAATATCCAATCCGCACCCGACTTTCTCTCAGCGGACCGATGATCGTCGCGCGCGATCTCGCCCACGCGAAGCTCCGCGAGAAGCTCGAACGCGGTGAGCCGCTGCCGGATTATTTCAAAAATCACCCGGTCTATTACGCCGGTCCGGCGAAGACGCCGACGGGATATGCATCCGGCTCCTTCGGACCCACGACCGCGGGACGAATGGATTCCTACGTCGATCAATTTCAGGCCGCCGGCGGCTCGATGGTCATGCTGGCAAAGGGCAATCGCTCGTCGCAAGTACGCGAGGCGTGTGCGAAACATCACGGCTTCTACCTTGGTTCGATCGGCGGAGCGGCTGCGCAACTTGCGCAGGATTGCATCACCAAGGTAGAGGTTCTTGCGCATCCCGAACTTGGGATGGAAGCGATCTGGCGCATTGAGGTCAAAGATTTCCCCGCGTTCATCGTCATTGATGACAAGGGGAATGATTTCTTCAAGGAACTAAACCTGGGCTGAAGCGTTCAGTCATTGCCCAATTCTTTTTGCGTATGTTTTCGTTTGTGCGTCCGCAACCCCTCTGGGAGGAATAATGCCTCGTTCAAAACTGTCTCTTGTCGGCGCCGGCTCAATGTTGGCAGGCGCCTTGACGTTCTCGCTTCCGCCAATGCAACCGGCCTACGCCCAGGACCCAGGTGCCATAGCGGCTGGACTCATTGGTGGCATCGCGGGCGCCTTTGCCTTCGGCGGCCGCAACTATTGCTTCTATGACAACGGCTGGAATGGACCCGGCTGGTATTGGTGCGGCTACGGCTACAACGACGGCTATGGCTACGGCGGCCCGACGGGCTGGCACGGTTGGGCGTGGCGTGGCGGTCGGGCACCGGGTTATCGCGCGGGCTGGCACGGCGGCCGCGGCGGCGGACGTGGCGGCTTCCACGGCGGCGGACGTCCTGGCGGCGGTGGTTTCCATGGTGGCGGACGCCCCGGCGGCGGTGGACGTCCGGGTGGCGGCGGATTCCACGGCGGCGGTGGCGGTCATGGTGGTGGCGGCCACGGCGGTGGTGGTCACGGCGGCGGTGGGGGACATGGTGGTGGCCACGGCGGCGGCCACAAGTAAGTTTCCCGGCTAAAACGCCAACGTTGTTCATGTGGCCGGGCCTTCGCCCGGCCACAGCTTTAATAGGCGATCTTTACGACCTCGAGCCGCTCGATGCCTTTGGGCGTGCGAACCTCGACTTCATCGCCAGCTTCGGCCTTCAGCAACGCCCGCGCGACAGGCGAAATCCAACTGATCTCGTTGAATTCCGAGCGCGCCTCGTCGATGCCGACGATGCGGACCATCTTCTCTTCACCCGCGGCGTTCAGATAGGTCACGGTCGCACCGAAAAAGGCGCGAGTCTTGTCGGTCTGCTTCCGGGGATCGACGATTTCGGCACTCTCGATACGCTTGAGCAGAAAGCGCATCCGCCGGTCGATCTCCCGCAGCCGCTTCTTGCCGTAGATGTAATCGCCGTTCTCTGATCGGTCACCGTTGCCGGCCGCCCAGGATACAGTTTCGACAATCTTCGGCCGCTCGTCCTGCTGCAAATTGCGGAACTCGTCGCGCAGCCGCTGGAGTCCTTCCGGGGTCATGTAATTGGTAACGCCACCCGGCAAATCGGGGAGTTCGTCGTCGAGTTCGACTTCGGTGTCGTCTTCCTTGGTGAAGGCTTTGCTCATACCGGAATAATTGGGGTAAACCTCGGCTCTGACAAGGGCTTAGTCGCTTGCATTCGCCGCCTTCTAGCTGGCGGCTCTCTCCAGGAAATCTCTCAGATTTTCGTCGAGCTTCCGCGCGACAAAATCGACGCTTTTGTCGCCAAACTGTCCAAATGTCGAAGCTGGCTGATCGTACTCAAATGTAGCTTTGCCTTCGGGACTTTCCAGAAGCAGGACCCGGATGGGCGCGTAAAGACCAGCAGAGAGATTGTGTCGAGTCATCAACGATGCAGTCAGCGGATTTCCAATGTCATATTGAATGGCCTGCCGTTTTAATCCGGCGATTGCCAAAAGCACGCCGTGGTCCCGGCTTCCAAAGATTGAGAGAGTTGCCGCAGCTTCAAGTTCTTGTCGTGCCCGATCAACCAGGCCGTAACGGAGCAGCGTCCGGAAGCCGTCATCGAGGCGCGGAAGAAGCGCTTCAAGGTTTGCTTTTACAGCAGCAAAAGTATTGTTTGATCGGATTGTGACGTGTTCGACGCTTACTTTTTCGATGGACGTATTGCTACTGACCATTGGGATGCCTTTGTCGCTTAAATTGTGGGGGAAGGCCGAGGCGTTCCTTTTTCCTCAGTGCAAGCGTGGGCTCCCGGCATAGAGACGCTGGGAGCCCTATCGTCACTCCGCGAGCGCGGCCTTTTCAATTACGGCGGCGACTTCCTTCGCATGGACGACAAGAGACGCATGGCTGCCAGCGACTTCCGTCGTTTGAGCCTTAATCCGGGCCGCGAAAAACTTTTGGGCCTCGGGCGCAATGACCTTGTCCTTCGTGCTGATCACATAGAACGTCGGTTTGTCGTGCCATGCGGCGGTATCGACCGGAGCCTCGAACGCCGTGTGGTTTAACGGGAGTTGCGAGTTCGCCAGGGACTCCGCGATCTGCGGAGGAAGATCAGCCGCGACTGCTGAGGGAAATACTTTGGGATCGATGTAGAGGTTGCCCTTTGCGTCAGGATGAATCGCTGCAGTGCCCTCGGTCGCGGGGCCGCTCTTCGCCAGGGATGCCAGCGATTCACCCACGTCAGGCGCGAACGCGGAGACGTAGACAAGTGCCGAGACCTTGGGATCATTACCTGCTTCGGTGATGACCACGCCGGCCCAGGAGTGACCAACAAGAACAGTCCTGCCGTCCTGCTTCGCGAGCGCCTGTTTGGTAGCTTCCACATCCGCTGCCAGGGAGGTAAGCGGATTTTCGACGAGCGTTACGTTGTAGCCCTTCTTTGTGAGGATATCGGCAACGGGCTGCCAGCTCGTTTGGTCCACGAAAGCACCATGCACGAGAACGATATTGTGAGCCGCCCCCTTAGGCGGTTGAGCCGATTGGGCGGGGAGCGGTAATTCCAGCGATGAGGACGCTGGCCGCTGAGAGTAAAAGATTTCGCATTGAGTGCTCCTGATGGAACGTCGGACGACGCTGGTCTCCGCAAAGTCGCAGTTCTTCCATCTGCGGTTGGCGAAATGGCTGCTCCACGATGCGTCGGGCCGCCGCGACATGACGTAATAGGAGGGGTTGTCAGACGATAGCGCCCAATCGTCTAAGTATTGTGTCTGATCGTCCGCAGGATTACTGTTCAGCACGTGGATATCCTCGCCGAAGTGCTTGATCGCGTTCGCCTGGGCGGAACCCTGCTCTTCCGCTTTGAGCTCGGCCATCCCTGGAGCCTGGCGTTGCCAGCGCGTCCCTATGCCCTGTTCCATTATCTCTGTCGTGGCTCAGCGACCCTCGCCCTCGAACAGGGACCGGAGCTCTGCATGACCAAGGGCGACTTTGTCGTCGTCACACGCGGCGAGCCCCATGTGTTTTACTCGGATCGCCAGACGAAGCCGCTCCGGATTGGAGACTTCGATCGCCCTGCTGGACAACTTAGCTCCGTTCGTCACGGGGGCAATGAGCAGCCGTTCTCGAAGATGATCTGTGGTTATTTTGCTGTGTCACAGCCCTCGCGCGGCAGCTTGCTGGAATTGCTTCCGCCTGTGCTTCTCCTGAAGCCGACCGTAGACCGTGATTGGCTCGGATTGATTCTCGAACGCATAGCGAGCGAGTCGGCGGTCGAGCGTCCCGGCCAACGCGTCGCGCTCTCGCGATTGACGGAAGTGCTGTTCGTCGAGGTGCTACGAAGCTGGATCAGTTCTCTCCGTCCCGGAGAAGGCGGATGGCTCGGGGCGATGGCCGACCCGCATATCGGGCCAGCGCTTCAGTTGATGCACAAACAACCGGAGCAGCCCTGGACGATTCGTGACCTTGGGCAACGCGTGGGGCTCAGTCGCTCGGCGTTTTCGGCGCGTTTCACCAAACTCGTCGGGCAGTCTGTGTACCGATATCTGATCACACGGCGGATGGAGGAGGCGGCGTTTCTGCTAGAGTCGACCGACGATGGGATTTCACGTATCGCGAGCCGAGTGGGTTACGGGACTGCGGCCGCATTTTCAAAGCTGTTTTTTCGACATCACGGCCTATCGCCTGGCCGTTATCGAGCAGCTCGGCGCGCGGACGGCGGCCAGAATTTGACGCCTGCACATTCGAAGTAAACATCTCCATTGGAATGTCTGCTTTCGCGCTCTTGTCGTCTCAAAGCCGCCGTTCCGCTTTCGTGAAGATCCCATGAGGTGGTGACCGACGAAAGCTCTGTCAGAGTGGAGTCGCCCACAAACCCTGGAGGTCATCATGCAAGTTACTGCCGATCATGCCGAAGCTCATATCGCTATCCGAACTGATCTTGGCGCGATCTTCGTCTCCCTGGAGCTCTCACGTTCAAAGTGGCTGGTCACATCTATATCGCCGGGTACCGGCGAGAAGATGTCGAAGTTCAACGTTGACGCCGGCGACATCCCAGCCTTGCTGGCGCGATTTGGGGATCTCCAGCGTAAGGCCGAAGCTCGCACCCGACAGGGCTTCCGCATCATATCGATCCAGGAGGCTGGCCTGGATGGTTTCCGGATACACCGGATTCTCGAGCGCGAAGGCGTTGAGAGCTATATCGTCGACCCTGCATCCATTGCGACGTCGCGCCGGCGGCGGCGGGCAAAGACCGACAGGATTGATGGCGAGGCACTCGTTCGGGCCTTGCTAGCCTATAAGCGCGGTGAGCCGCGAGTTTGCGCCATGCTTCGGGTGCCTACTCCGGAGGACGAAGATCGCCGCCGCGCGGTGCGGGAGCGCAAAGCGCTGCTCAACGAGAGAATAAGGCATGTCAATCGGATTAAGGGTTTACTCTTCAACCAAGGGATATCCAGATACGAGCCCTTGAACCGAGATCGGCGTGAGCGCCTCGAGACGCTCGTGACCGGAGATGGGCGCCGATTGCCGACGGCGCTGAAATCGCAGATCAGCCGTGAACTCGACCGTCTCGAGCTGCTGATCAAGCAAATCGGAGAGGTCGAAGAGACACGCAACGCCATGCTGGCTACGGCCGAAAAATCAGCGTCGGAACCGGCGCTGTTACTCAAGCTCAAGGGCATTGGTCCCGAGTTTGCCGCGGTCCTTTGGTCCGAAGGTCTATCAAGGCACTTCGACAACCGAAGGCAGGTGGCTGCTTACGCAGGTCTTGCGCCGACGCCGTGGCAAAGTGGTCAAATCAGCCACGAACAGGGTGTATCCAAGTCGGGCAATCCTAGGCTGCGCGCGACGCTTGTTCAGCTCGCATGGCTATGGGTACGTCATCAGCCAACTTCCGCGCTCACCGCATGGTTCAAGGCGCGAGTGGCGCAAAATGGCGGTCGTCAGAAGAAATCCGCGATCGTCGCGCTTGCGCGCAAACTTCTCGTGGCACTCTGGAAGTACGTCAACGCCGGAATCGTCATCGAAGGTGCCGTTGCGAGACCCTGACAAAAGCCACGCCGCACTCTTTCAGAAATCTGTCAGGACTGGTTAACCCTGGCAGACCCTCGGTAGACGAGCCGACGAAACTCATGGCTTGAAATGCCGCCGTTGAAGAATGGCTTCGTCTTCTCGAGTCCGGATCCGCCGCAAGCGGGATTATGGTTCAGGTGCGATGGCCCTGACCGAATATAAGGTGGACAGGGTTCGCTCGCGAGCCGCGTCATGCAATGGACTCGACCGTTTGATCTATGACGACATCGTGGAAGGAATTGCCTTGACGATCCTCATATAAGAGTTTCGCATGCCGACAGGCGTACGAAAGTCCCCGAAGAACGAACCCGCGGTGTGCAGAGCGTAATCTATGGAGATTTGGGATCTATGCGCGTGCCAGCGTTTTGCCGGGCGGCGAGTCTGAAGCACGTTGGCTCGATCTGAGACCTCGTAGCGACTGGAGCAATAGGCTGCAGGCGAGCATTTCTGGCGAGAGTATTGTCGCTGATCGCGTTGTTAGGAACAATGGGCACGCAGGAAGTCTGTGGCCGCAACGATGGCGCCGCGGCGTGGCATAGGATCAGGCCGTGCCGGGTCACGACGGTGCCGTCCCGGTTGCTGTGAACGCTTGCGGCGGCGCACGCGGTTGGCTCCAGCGCCCGAATGTCTCGATGATGCGCATGTGGCCACCGCAGCAGGGACATGGCGGGAGCGGATCGGGCAAATCCGCCGATTTGGGAGCTTCTTCTGGAGGTGCAGCGGCCAGGAGTTCGCGGATGTGAGCTATGCTGGCCATGCGTGTGCCGCTGGCAAACAGGCCATAATGGCGAATGCGATGAAAGCCGCGTGGCAGCACATGCAGCAGGAAGCGGCGCATGAACTCGTGTGGATGGAGCGTCATGACCTGCTGGCGCTCGGACCCGCGGCGGCGGTAATCCTGATACCGGAACGTGACGCCATCCTTGCCGAAGGCGATCAGCCGCCGGTTCGAGATCGCGACCCGATGCGTGTAGCGGGAGAGATAGGCGAGTACCGCCTCGGGCCCGGCAAAGGGGGCCTTGGCATAGACGTGCCACTTCTTGCGTCTAAGTGGCGCGACATGCCGAACGAATGCGCGCCTGTCATCAAGGCTTTTTAACTTGCCGAAGAAGACGAGCCTGCCTGCGGCATGCAGGCTGAGGAGCCGTGTGAGGAACAGTCGGCGGAAGAGCTTCGAAAGGACTCGGACCGGCAAAAGGAATGCAGGGCGTGACCCGATCCAGCGCTCGCCATCTGGCGAGATTCCGCCGCCCGGCACGATCATGTGCACATGTGGATGATGCGTCATTGCTGATCCCCACGTGTGCAACACCGCCGTGATACCGATCCGGGCGCCGAGGTGTTTTGGATCGGCGGCGATCGACATCATCGTCTCCGACGCCGTCTTGAACAGCAGGTCGTAAACGATCGCCTTGTTCTGCCAGGCGATGTCGCCGACCTCGGCGGGCAGTGTGAAGACGACGTGGAAATAGCCGACCGGCAGCAGATCGGCCTCGCGTTCGGCAAGCCATGCGCGCGCCGCCGCGCCCTGGCACTTTGGGCAATGCCGGTTGCGGCAACTATTATAGGCAATACGAAGATGACCGCAGTCGTCGCAACCCTCGACGTGGCCGCCGAGTGCTGCGGTCCGGCAGGTCTCGATCGCCGACATGACCTTCAATTGCGCGAGGTTCAGATGCCCTGCCTGCGCGGCACGGTAGCTTGCTCCTGCGGCTCGGAAGATATCGGCGACCTCCAGCGCGGAGGTCTGCACGCCGCCTCAGCTGCCGACCTCAGTCTTATCGCTGATGAGGTTTGCGATCTTGTCGAGAGGGCTGATCACGGTCCGCACTGTCCGCGTTGCGACCTTGGTGTAAAGGGCGGTGTTATCGAGCTTCGCGTGACCGAGGAGTACCTGGATCACACGGATATCGAGCCGTCTTCAAGCAGATGCGTTGCGAAGCTGTGGCGCAGCGTATGCGGGCTGACCCGCTTGGTAATCCCGGCGATCCGAGCCGCGTCTTCGACGACCCGGCTCAACTGGCGCGTGGTGATCGGCCTGATGTGGTTTTGGCCGGGGAACAACCATCCGCCGGGCAGCATCCCCCTTTGGCGGCGGCCTTCCTTCCACCACGCCCGCAGCAACGCAAGGAGATCCGGCGAGAGCATCGCATTGCGATACCGGCCGCCTTTGCCGCGCTCGACCCGGATCAGCATGCGTTCGCTGTCGATATCGCCGACTTTGAGCACAGCCACTTCGGCGACTCGAAGGCCTGCGCCATAGGCAACACTCAGTGCGGCGCGGTGCTTAAGGCAGCTGGTGGCTGCCAGGAGTCGGGCAACCTCATCCTGGCTCAATACCATCGGAAGCTTGCGAGGATAGGAAACGCGCAGCAATTTGCGTGATAGATCGGGACGGTCGATCGTTGTGGTGAAGAAGAAACGCAAACCCGAGATATGGCTGTTCATCGCTGGCGCCGGCATTCCGGCTTCCCGCTGCTCGACCTGGAAGCGGCGAATATCTTCAGGCGTCGCGAGATCCGGCGAGCGCCCCAGGAATGCAGCGAAGCGCTCGACCATGCGCAGATAGTCATGCTGCGTCTTCGCCGAGAAACCGCGAACGTTCATATCCTCGATCATCCGCTGGCGCAGACCGGTCGCGGAAGTGACGGGCTTGTTCATAGGTAGCTCCTCTCAAGTTGAAAGAAGCTATCTTGGTCACATCACCTGCCGGCCTTCTCAGAGGCAAGCTCAATGCCCGTCAGTGCCCATCCCCCTAAATCCAAAGCACCTTCCGCGAAGCGATTCGTTCTCTTCGGCCCATGGCAGTCGTGAAGCATCAGAACATGGCTAGCTCCGACATCGGCGACGACCGCCACCTTTTCTGGACTTCGCCGCGCCTGCGTGGCAAAAGCCCCCAAGCCAAAACACCCGTGAATTATGATGTCTGATATCTCTGATCTGGAACAGGAAACGCTCGCTGCCGTCGCCGCTGCTGCGGACGAGTCTGCGCTCGAAACCGTGCGCGTCGCCGCGCTGGGCAAAAAGGGCTCGATCTCGGCCTTGCTCGCCGGCCTCGGCAAAATGGCGCCGGAGGAGCGCAAGACGCAGGGCGCCGTCATCAATGCCGTGAAGGATCGCGTCAGCACCGCGCTTGTCGAGCGTCGCACGATCCTCAAGGAAGCCGCGCTCGAAATGCGGCTCGCCAATGAAACGCTCGACGTGACGCTACCGGCGCACACGAGCCCGCTTGATCTCGGCCGCGTTCATCCGATCTCGCAAGTGATGGACGAACTCGCGGCGATTTTCGCCGACCTCGGCTTCGCCATCGCCGAGGGGCCGGACATCGAGACCGACGATTATAATTTCACCAAGCTCAACTTTCAGCCGGACCATCCGGCGCGGGAGATGCACGATACGTTCTTCCTGAAGCCGGACGCGTCGGGCGAACGCAAACTGCTGCGCACGCATACGAGTCCGGTGCAAGTGCGCACCATGCTGACGCAACGGCCGCCGATCCGCGTTATCTGCCCCGGCCGGACGTATCGCTGCGATTCCGACCAGACCCACACGCCGATGTTTCATCAGGTCGAAGGTCTCGTCATCGACAAGCAGGCCAATCTCGGCAATCTGAAATGGGTGTTGAGCGAGTTCTGCAAGGCCTTCTTTGAAGTGCCTGACGTCAAAATGCGCTTCCGCCCGAGCTACTTTCCGTTCACCGAGCCGTCGATGGAAGTCGATATCCAGTGCTCCCGTAAAGCCGGCGAGATTCGCTTCGGCGAGGGCGAGGATTGGCTCGAAATTCTCGGCTGCGGGATGGTTCATCCCAATGTGCTGAGGAATTGCGGCCTCGATCCCGAAGTTTATCAGGGCTTTGCCTGGGGCATCGGCATCGATCGCATCGCCATGCTCAAATACGGGATGCCGGATTTACGCGCCTTTTTCGACGCGGACGTCCGCTGGCTGCAGCATTATGGCTTCCGGCCGCTCGACATTCCGACGCTACTCGCGGGCTTGAGCGCCTGACCGGCGGCGCTCAAAAATCGCTGGCAATGCCCTTCACTTCCCAATCGCCATAACGGATCGGGTCGGGTCCATCGCGGCCGCCGATTTCGGCCGGGCGCGCGGCCTCCTGCTTTTGCACGCGGCGCGCCTCGGCTTCAGTCAAAGCGCGTTGCGCCGCTGCGCTCAGCACCCGCGGTTTTATTTGATCCCCGGTCTTTTCGTCCAAACCCTGATTCCTTGTCATCGCACTGTGTGCAGGCGCGCTTTCCGCCGCATTACGCTGGCACAACGGTAGCTTATCTGAAAGTCTGATTTCCGTCACAAGCTAAGGCAATGGTAAGTCTGTACGAATCATCCGCGCCGGCCGATCTGCCTGGCAGCGCGCGTTCGGCCCGCGATCCGCGGCCTGTCAGGGGGCGCTCTTGATGAAGAAGCCGCAGCGCGCTGCCGCCGCAGATCTTGCCAAGCAGGAGGCCATGAAGGCGCCGGGCCTCGCCGCGCGCCTCGCCGCCGCCGCGATCCTTCGCGATGTCACCGTCAGCGGCCATACACTCGACGAGGTCTTCGCGGCGCCGATGGGGCTATCCCGTCTTGGCGGCCTTGCGCCGCGCGACATTCCGCTCATTCGCTCGATCGTCACCGCGGCGCTGCGCCGGCTCGGCACGATTCGCCACGCGCTCGCGGCCCTCCTGGACGACGGCTTTCCGCGCTCCGCGCCGCAACTCGAATGGACGCTGACGGTCGCGGCCGCGCAAATCCTGTTTCTCGACGTTCCCGATCACGCGGCGGTCGATCTCGCCGTCCGGATGGCGCGGCTCGATTCGAAATGCGCGCCCTATGCCGCGCTGGTCAACGGCGTCGCGCGCAATCTCATTCGCCGGCGCGAGGAATTCCTCGCCGTGGGCCCGGCGCTCGATATCGACACACCAGCCTGGCTCGCGGCGCGTTGGCGCAAGGCCTATGGCGAAGAAATGGCGCAAGCAATCGCGACCGCCAATCGTCTTGAGCCGACATTGGATATCAGTGTCAAATCGGATCCTGCTCAATGGGCAGAAAAGCTCGACGCGGTTCTTCTGCCGACGGGCTCCATACGACTCAAGTCGCATCAGCCGATTCAAGAGCTTTGCGGCTATGAGGACGGCGCATGGTGGGTGCAGGACGCGGCAGCAGCCTTGCCGGCTCAGCTTCTGAACGTCACACCCGGTCTGCATATCGGCGATCTTTGCTCAGCGCCGGGCGGCAAGGCAGCGCAGCTTGCGGCGCGCGGTGCGCGCGTCACGGCCGTCGATCGTTCCGCCGAGCGCCTGAAGCTTCTTGCGGCGAATTTTCAACGGCTGCAGCTTGAGGCCGAAGTTGTCGTCGCCGATGTGACGACGTTCAGCGGCCCCACATTCGATGCCGTGCTGCTCGATGCACCATGCTCAGGCACCGGGACGATCCGGCGTCACCCGGATATCGCCTGGATCAAGAAGACCGGCGACATCGCCAAACTCGTTACGCTGCAAGCGCGAATGCTCGATAAGGCCTTCGACCTCGTCAAACGCGGCGGCACGATCATTTATTGCGTGTGCTCGATCGAACCTGAAGAGGGCGAGCAGCAGATCGCCAATCTTTTGCGCCGTAATCCCGACGTATCGCGTGTGCCGATCAGCGCGGAGGAAGTCGGCGGACAAACGGACTTTATCAATGCGTTAGGTGAACTGCGCACACTCCAGCCTTATTTGCCGGCCGAGGAGCCCCGTCTCTCGGGCATCGACGGCTTCTTTGCAGCAAGACTTGTGCGTCAATCCTGACATTCCGCACGCTTTGCTGGACCAAGCTGATATTTTGACCGAAATTGGCGCACCGCCGGCTGGAGCCATCGCCGGCAGACGGGGTTGCTGCACGCACGTGAACGTAGGAGAGAAGCTGCATATCGGGCGCCGTGTCGCAAGGCGCGCGGGCCTTTTCACGCGGCGCGGCGCGACGGCGCCTTTTGCCACGCTCGCGACTCTGCGCGCGAAGGCGCCCGAACGTTTGCTAATCGCGCCTCAGGATTTGCGCACGACAGATGCGACCATCGCCGGTGAAATCTATTCCGGTTATTTCGCGCTTGCCGGCAAAGTGGTCAATCTTCGCGGTCTCTCGCCGTTCGAAGCTGTCGCGCCCTCGCAGAACTGGGCGCGCGCGCTTGCGAGTTTCGGCTGGCTACGGCACTTGCGCGCTGCCGATACGGCCCTCGCACGTGCCAACGCGCGTGCTTTGGTGAGCGATTTTTTGGCGCGCAACGAAAAGCCGGATCGTTCCCCCGCCTGGGAGACGGGCGTCGCGGTGCGGCGGACCCTGTCATTTCTCTCGCAATCGCCGATCATTCTCGAAAACGCCGATCGCGCCTTTTACCGCCGCTTTATGCGGGCGTTGATGCGCTTGCAATATTTTCTCGAACGGCAGATTGCGGCGCATCTCGTCAGCGGCGAAGACCGCCTGCTCGCCGCAATCGGTCTGGCCGAGCTGGGCATTTGCGCGCAGGTCAGTGTAAATTTCCAACGGCGCAGCACGCATCTGCTCGCGACCGAGCTCGCCCGCCAAATCTATCCAGATGGCGGCCACATCAGCCGCAACGCCGATACGCTCATCCGCCTGCTGCTTGATCTTCTGCCCTTGCGGCAGGCCTATGCGGCGCGCGCTGTGCCGCCACCCCCGGAGCTTTTGAACGCAATCGACCGAATGGTGCCAATGTTACGGCTGCTGCGCCATGGCGATGGCGCGCTCGCTCTCTTCAACGGCATGGGCGTAACGCCGGTAGACGTCATTGCCACCGTCCTTGCCTATGAGGACCCGCGCGCGAAGCCGCTCTTCAACGCGCCCTATAGCGGCTATCAGCGGGTTGAGGCGGCCGACAGCATCCTGATCGTCGACACGGGACGGCCACCGCCGCCGGAATTTTCGACGCGCGCCCATGCCGGCGCTTTATCATTTGAGTTTTCGATCGGGCAACAACGGCTGATCGTCAATTGCGGTGCGCCGAACGACGAGCTTTCGGCGGCGCGAAGCGCAGCGCGGACAACCGCAGCGCATTCCACACTCGTCGTCGATGATACATCGTCCTGCCGTTTCGCGGCGGCGGAAGGGACTGAAAAATGGCTGCGCGATGAAATCATTTCGGGCCCACGCAATGTTACCGTCGAGCGCCAAACTCAGCCGGACACGACGAGCCTGAAGACCTCGCATGACGGCTACCGCACGCGCTTCGGCCTCATCCATGAGCGACGGCTCACGCTTAGCGCCGATGGAATGCGGCTCGATGGCGAGGACAGACTCAGATCGGTGTTAAAAAAGCCGAAGGCCACTCCTTTCGCCATCCGCTTTCACGTCCATCCCAGCGTCGAGCCCTATAGCGCCGTTGAAGGCCGCGCTGTGCTTCTCGACCTGCCCGACGGTACGCGCTGGATGTTCAGTGCTGAGGACATGCCGATTGCGATTGAAGAAAGCATCTTCTTCGCCGCGCCAGACGGATCGCACGCGACCCGGCAATTGGTGATCTACAGCAATGTCGAGCAGCCTGCGTCTGTCGCCTGGACTCTGCGCGCCATCATGACACAAGAAGAATACGAGGACACACAGCCAGAAGAAGCTTAGCCCTCTTCTAGCCGCGTCGCCGCGACCCAGGCGCGCGCGCGCGTCTCCGGATCAGCATTAAGGGTGATATCGGTGACAGCGGCGGCGCTGTCGGCGCCCGCTGCAAAGACGCCCGGCGCGCGCTCCAGCGTGATGCCACCGATGGCCACAAGCGGAATGGCGCCGATTTTTTTCTTCCATTCGCCGATGCGATCGAGACCCTGCGGCGCGAAAGTCATCGCTTTCAGGATCGTGGGATAAATCGGCCCCAGCGCGATATAATCCGGCTTGAGTGCGAGCGCGCGCGTGAGCTCGGCCTCGTCGTGTGTCGAAATACCGATCTTGATATTCGCGCCGCGGATCATCGCCACATCGGCAATGTCGAGATCACCCTGCCCGAGATGCACATGCGTGCAACTGAGGTCAATCGCCTCCTGCCAATAATCGTTGACGATCAGCTCAGCACCCGCGGCGAGACAGAGAGTTCGTGCTGTCCTGATCTCACGCCGGACGTCCTCGATCGGCTGATCCTTGACGCGCAATTGCACGAGCCTGACGCCGCATGTCAGGAGTCGCGCGACCCAGTCCGCGCTATCGACAATGGGGTAGAAGCGGTCAAGCACGTTTGGGCAAATCCGAGAAGGCGCGGCCGATCTGCGGCGTCGATGGCTCGGCCATATCACGCGACAAAATCGGATCGGCACAATAGCCGAGACGCCCAGCTTCGATGCCAAGCGCGAGGGCGCGGGCCATCGCGACAGGATCGCCGGCTTTGGCGATGGCGGTATTCAACAAGACCGCGTCATAACCAAGTTCCATGGCCGCGGCGGCATGAGCCGGCGTTCCGATGCCAGCATCGATGATGAGCGGCGTCGATGGGAAATTCTTTCGTAACGCCTGGAGCCCGAAAACATTGTTGAGGCCACGGCCCGAGCCGATCGGCGCGCCCCAGGGCATAAGCACTTCACAGCCAGCGCCGACGAGTCTTTCGGCGACGAGCAAATCTTCCGTCGTGTAGGGAAACACCTTGAAACCCGCGCGCGAAAGGATCCCTGCCGCCTCGACAAGTCCGAAGACATCGGGCTGCAAGAGATCATCGTCGCCGATCACTTCGAGCTTGATCCAGTCGGTGGCGAAAACCTCGCGCGCCATCTCGGCCGTCGTCACGGCTTCCTTGACACTGCGGCAACCGGCCGTATTCGGCAGAACCTTGACGCCAAGGTCGCGGATCAAACTCCAGAAACTCTCGCCAGCGCGGCCCTTGCCCGCCTCGCGCCGCAGCGAGACCGTGACGACTTCGGCGCCGGACGCTTTGACCGCGTCGGCAAGAACGGCCGGCGACGGATATTGCGCCGTGCCGATCAACAAACGCGAGCCAAGCGTCACACCATAAACTTCAAAGGGCGCATTCTGCATGGGCAATCCTGATCAGCCCCCTTGCCGCGGCACGAGGATTTCGACGGCATCACCGGCGCGAAGCGGCGTGGCCGGGCGATCAATCGCGCGGACAAAGGTTTGGTTCACCGCTGTCGCAACGAGTCTATTCTGATAGTCAAGTTCAGCAAGCAGGGCCGCGAGCGTCGTCGCGGCAACATCATGCTCTTTGCCGTTGACGCGGATTTGCATCCATCACCTCCGGAAAAGTTTCATCCCTGAGCGCCACGGCGACGGCGCGGCGCGCCAATGCCGGCGCCAGAAGAAAGCCATGTCGATAAAGCCCATTGATATAGATCGTGCGGCCCTCACGCCTGATGCGCGGCATGTTATCCGGAAATGTCGGACGCAGATCGGCGCCGGTCTCGACAATCTCCGCCTCTCCGAAGGCCGGATGCAGCGCATAAACCGCGCTTAAAAGCTCGAGCATCGAACGCGCCGTAATGCGCGGACGTTCCTCATTCTCGACCGCTGTCGCACCGACCATGAAGCGCCCATCGCCGCGCGGCACGACATAGACGGGATGGCGCGGATGCAGCAATTGCACCGGCCGCTGAAACACGATCTCGTCGGTTTTGACGACGAGCATCTCGCCCTTCACGCCGCGCAAATCAGGCAAGGCGTCGCGCGCGGCAAAGCCGCGGCAATCGATTGTCCAATCGGCTTCGTCGGCGATCACCTCGGCAGGCGTATCGAAACGAAATGTTACGTGCTCGAATTCCCGCAGGCGAGCGACAAGCTTTTCGATCGCCAAGCGCGGATCGAGGTGCGCTTCGCCGGGAAAGAACAGTGCGCGGTCAAAGCGTCCACCCAGATGCGGCTCGCGCATCGCAAGCTGATTGGCGTCGAGCCATTCATGCCCGGATGTTCGCCGCGAGAAACGAACGAGATCGGCACTGTCGCGCGCGGAGGCGACAAGCAGGCTGCCGTTGACCGTCGCGAGCTTGAGCGTCTCGGCCCAGAAGGCCAGACCTTCGAGTCCCCATTCAATGACAAGCGGCGGCGCGCTCTCGGCCTCGCACCAGGGCGCCAACATGCCGCCGGCAAAATAGGAGCAGCCGTGGCCGGGCACGGCCTCGCGCTCGACGATTTCGACTGTCTGGCCGGCAGCGGCGAATTCATAGGCTGCCGTGAGGCCGGCAACGCCAGCACCGAGGATGCGGATTTTTTTTTGAGAAACCATGATGACCATCCCTACGCCAGTACAAACTGGATCAGGTTCGAAGGGTCGCCGGGCCGCTTCTCACCGAAGCGCTGCCAGCCTCTCAGCCCCCTGACGGGGATCCCCTAGGCACAATCTTAGATAATCCCCTCAGGCGGGGGCGTCAACGAGGCGGCTACGCCCATTCGCCCTTGCGGAAGACCGGCACGCGCGAACCATCGGGCTTAATGCCGTCGATGTCGATCTTGTCGGAGCCGATCATCCAGTCGATGTGGATAAGGCTCGTATTGCCGCCTTGCGCTGCGATCTGTTCGGGCGTCAGTTTGTCGCCATCGATGAAACATTTCGCATAGCATTGGCCAAGCGCGATGTGGCTGGCAGCATTCTCATCGAACAAAGTATTGAAGAACAGAAGGCCGCTCGCCGAGATTGGTGACGAATGCGGCACCAGCGCAACTTCGCCAAGCCGCCGGGCGCCATCATCGGTTTCGAGAACCTTGCGCAGCACATCCTGACCATGCGCGGCTGTCGCCTCGACGATGCGGCCCGCCTCGAAACGCACCGCGATCCGGTCGATCAGCGTGCCCTGATAAGAGAGCGGCTTGGTGCTGACGACAGTGCCTTCGACGCGATGTGCATGTGGTGTCGTGAAGACTTCTTCGGTCGGGATATTCGGATTGCAGACAACGCCGTTCTTGGCGACCGACGCGCCGCCTTCCCATTCGTGGCCATCCGCAAGCCCGATCGTCAGATTGGTGCCCGGCCCAGTATAATGCAGGGCGGCAAAGCGCTGGCCGTTGAGCCATTGGGTGCGGCTGCGCAGGGCGGCATTATGCGCGGCCCAGGCCGCGATGGGATCGGCCTTATCGACGCGCGAGGCGGCGAAAATCGCGTCGCTCAATTTCGCGACCGCGACATCCGGCTCGTCCTGCGGAAAAACCTGATGCGCCCAGGCCGCGCCCGGAAAAGCAGCGATGTTCCAGTTGATGTCAAAGCCCGCGATCTTTTCGAGGGCCGGCTTGTAGGCAATGGAATTGGCCTTGTTGGCCCGCGCGACCTTGGCCGGGTCTTCGCCCGCAAGCAGCATCGGATTGTCGCCGACGATGGCGAGCCGTGCGGTGTTCGCGGCAAAGGCTTTGCCGATGCCTTCGTACAGCCAACCCGGCGCGCGATCGAAACTTGCGTCGTGCGCAAAGCGAAAGCGCGCCAATGTCATCTGTTCGTCGGCGAGCATCGGCGTCACGAGGCCAGCGCCGGCTTTATAGGCGTGTTCGACGATGCGCCGCACGAAGGCAAGCGCCGTAACCGGCGCCGTCAGAAACACGTCCTGACCTTCTTGCAGATTCAGCCCGACCTTGACGACGACCTCGGCAAGCTTGTCGAGTTTTGCTTCGTCAATTGCGGCAGCGATTTTGCGCTCGTGCGTTGTCATGTGGCTCCGCGGGTTCGAGTCGAGACAAGCGGCTTATGCCGCGAGCAGGCTTTCGAAAAGCGCCCGTCCGTCGGTGCCACCGACGAGGGGGTCGATCAGATTTTCCGGATGCGGCATCAGCCCGAGCACGTTCAAAGTCTCGGAATAGATGCCGGCGATGTCATGCACCGAGCCATTCGGATTGGCCGCGCCGCCGAGAGTGCCGGCAGCATCACAATAGCGGAAGGCAACGCGCCCTTCGCCTTCGAGCCGCGCCAAGGTCTCACTATCGGCCGTGTAATTGCCTTCGCCATGCGCGATGGCGACCTTGATCACCTGGCCCGTTTGATATTGCGCCGTGAAACCCGTGTCGGCGCGTTCGACGCGTAAATGCTGCATATGGCAGGCGAAGCGCAAATTCGTGTTGCGCATGAGAACGCCCGGCAACAGACCCGCCTCGCAGGCGATCTGGAAGCCATTGCAGATGCCAAGAACACGGCCGCCGCGCTTTGCGTGCGTGCGCACCGCATCCATCACCGGCGAGCGCGCCGCGATAGCGCCGCAGCGCAGATAATCGCCGTAGGAAAAGCCGCCGGGCAGAACCACAAGATCGGTGCCGGCCGGAAGTTCAGGCTCGCCATGCCAGACGATCGACGGCTTTTGCCCGGTTACGCTGGCGAGCGCGCGAAACACATCGCCTTCGCGATTGGACCCGGGAAAGAGAATGATCGCAGCGTGCAATGAAGACCTCAGGCGAGTTCGATGCGATAGTTCTCGACGATCGTGTTGGCGAGCAATTTCTCGCACGCCATCTGCAGCAGCGCCTGCGCCTTTGCGCGGTCCGCTTCCGCAATTTCGACCTCGAAAATCTTGCCCTGCCGCACGCTTTCGACGCCGGGAATATCGAGCGACTTCAGCGCGCCTTCGATCGCTTTGCCTTGCGGATCGAGAAGCCCGTTTTTCAGCGTGACGATGATATTGGCTTTCAAGATCGATGCCTCGTGTATGCGCGGCCATACTATATCGGCTGGCAGACATAATAAAACCCCGCCGCGTCGGCGGCGGGGTTTTGATTTAAACCAAGGTGAAGCTCAAGATTGAACGAGCTTCGGACCCGACGCGCGTGGTTGCTCGTTATCCTGCAGAATACCGAGCCGGCGCGCCACTTCCGTATAAGCTTCGACGAGACCGCCCATGTCGCGCCGGAAACGATCCTTGTCGAGCTTGTCGTTCGACTTGATGTCCCAAAGCCGGCAGGAATCGGGGGAGATTTCGTCGGCGACAACGATGCGCATCGTATCGCCTTCCCACAGGCGCCCGGTTTCCATCTTGAAATCGACGAGCCGGATGCCGACGCCGAGGAAAAGCCCGGTCAGGAAATCGTTGACGCGGATAGCGAGCGCCATGATGTCATCGATTTCTTGCGGCGTCGCCCAGCCGAAAGCGGTGATGTGCTCTTCCGACACCATCGGATCGTTGAGTTCGTCGTTCTTGTAGTAGAACTCGATGATCGAACGCGGCAGTTGCGTGCCTTCCTCGAGACCGAGGCGGGTCGAAAGCGAGCCTGCCGCGACATTGCGCACGACGACCTCAAGCGGCACGATCTCGACTTCGCGGATCAATTGCTCGCGCATATTGAGCCGCCGGATAAAATGCGTCGGAACGCCGATATCGTTCAGATTCTGAAAGACGAACTCGGAAATCCGATTGTTCAGGACGCCCTTGCCGTCGATGACCTCATGCTTTTTGGCATTGAAGGCGGTGGCGTCGTCCTTGAAGTGCTGGATAAGCGTGCCCGGTTCGGGTCCCTCATAAAGGACCTTTGCCTTGCCCTCGTAAATGCGGCGGCGGCGATTCATGGGAATTAACCGTGGCTTGAGGTGGTCCATGGGAGGCCCTGGCTCCTTTCAGGAATGTCCCGGCCTGGCCGTAAGGCGATCAAGGCCGGGCAGGCGATTCAGGCGGTGCGGCGCCGCGGGTCCTAGACGGTCGTAGCTTTTTCGGCCGTTCAAGACAAGCAAATAGCGGGCTAAAGCATCGCACTCGTAAATCTCACCTTGACCTAGACTGTCTTATTTCTGTCGTAGATTTCAACAACTTAAGGCGCGAATGCAAAGATCGGCATGAACGATCCCGGTCCTCGACTCATTATATGGTTAGTCCCGGAGCCGAAAAAAGACCTGTCACATGGCGCCCCGCCCGAGCGGTGGCGCCCGGCGCCAAGTCCTATGGCCGAACGCCCCGTTCCGGGCTAGGTTCGAGCCCTTATTGCGATACGGATTGGCGAGGCGGCGATGACGACATTCGACGAACGCGAAAAAGGTTATGAAGCCCAGCTTGCTCACGACGAGGACCTGAGATTCCGGGCCTATGTGCGGCGCAATAAAAACCTCGGGCTATGGGCGGCCGAGCGGCTTGGCAAATCCGGCGAAGTCGCCGAGGCTTATGCGGCGACACTGATCAAGACCCACCTTGATGGCGACGGCGATGACAGCGTTTTCGCTAAATTGCGTGCCGATTTCGCCGCCGCGGGCCTGTCAGATTCGGAACACCAGATCCGCCGGGAAATGACCGAGACGCTCGCCCAGGCGATCCGCGAGATCAGTTCGCGCGGAACGCCGGCTCACTAACCTTTCTTTCAGCCGCCGCAGGGCATGATCGAACATGCCTCAGGCCGCACCCAAGACAGCCCCTGCCCTCGCCTTCGGCGGTGCCGAAGACGAACTCGCCGCGATGGCGCGGGAATGGTCGGCGGAACTTGCCGGTGAGCGCCGCGTCTCCCGGCATACGCTCGACGCCTACGCGCGCGACCTCGGCCAATTCCTCGGTTTCTTGCGCGAACATCACGGCGAGCCGCCGAATCTTGCCGCGCTCCGCGCCATCAAGCCCACCGACCTGCGCAGTTTTCTCGCGAGTCGCCGTGCCGCCGGCACCGGCAGCCGCTCGCTGCTGCGCCAGCTCTCCGGCCTGCGCTCCTTCGCACGTCATCTCGAACGCAAAGGCCTCGGCGAAGTCGCGGCGTTTTCTTCCTTGCGCAGTCCGAAAGCACCTCGCCGTCTGCCGAAGGCTCTCCCGGCCCAATCGGCGCGCGCGCTGGTCGATGTCGACTCCCGCGCTGGCGACACGCGGCCGGATTGGATTTTGGCGCGCGATTCCGCCGTTCTCGGCCTGCTCTATGGCGCGGGCCTGCGTATTTCCGAGGCCTTGTCGATCAAACGCCAGGACGCGCCGACCGGCGAAACGGATATCGTGACAGTCGCCGGAAAGGGCGGGAAGGTCCGCAGCGTGCCGGTGATCGCGCCGGTGCAGCGCGCCATTGCGCGCTATCTTTCGCTCTGTCCGTGGACTTTGCCGGCAAACGGCCCGCTGTTCATCGGCGCGAAGGGCGGCGCGCTGTCGCCGCGCATCATCCAACTTGCCGTTGCCGAACTGCGCGGCGCGCTCGGCCTGCCGGAGACGGCGACGCCGCACGCATTGCGCCATTCCTTCGCGACGCATCTTCTCGGCAAGGGCGGCGATCTGCGCACCATACAGGAATTGCTCGGCCACGCGTCGCTTTCAACGACGCAGATTTATACGGCGATCGATTCGGCTCGGCTGCTCGAAGCTTATCGCGGCGCACACCCCCGCGCCCGCTAACCGGCGCAAGCGGAACTATATCCCGACGGTTTCGTTAGTCCGTTTTTGTTCGAGGAGTCCGGAAACCTCGAAGGGGAGTCAGCGATGAGCGAATCGAAAGCGAAAGCCAGTCCGAAATCGGCCGAGTCGAAACCGCGTAACGAAGAGATTTCCCGCGATCGTCTGGCGCAACTGCTGAACGAGGACCTGTCGCGCGAATATCAGGCGATTATCGCCTATGTCGTTTATTCGCAGGTGTTGAAAGGCGCCGAATATATGAACATCGCCGATCAACTCGAACTGCACGCCAAGCAGGAACTCGATCACGCGCTCACGCTTTCGCGGCTCATCGATTATCTCGGCGCGATGCCGAGCGTAACACCGAAGCCCGTGCGGACATCCGAAAAAGCGAAGGAGATGTTACGTTTCGACCTCGACAATGAGAACGAAACGATCAGGAATTACCGCCAGCGCGTCCGCCAATGCGAACAGCTTGGTGAATACGCCATGGCCGAGCAGATTCGCCAAATTCTCGTGCAGGAGCAGGATCATCAGATCGATCTTGCGACCGCGTTGGGTGAGGACGTGCCGAAACTCGATACCGTGTAGGCGCTGCCAGACCGCTTTCAGGAAAAGTGGACACCGGTTTTCCGCCCGAAAGCGGTCTAGTCTGAATATTTGAATTTGAACGTTTTCATAACGCGAACCGGTATCCACTTCGCGTGAAAATGCTCTAGCGCGCCAGCGCTCGCTTGACGGCGACTTCAACCTCGATCTTCTGCTCGGGGGTCAGCGAATTGAGAATGCCATCGAGCCAGGCATCCTTTTCGCCTGCCGCGCTCGCCAGCAAATGCCATTTCATCGCTTCGACCACATCTTTTTGAATGCCGCGCCCCAGCGCAAGCAGCCGCGCCGCGCGATCTTGCGCGACGACGTTGTTTCGCGCCGCCGCTTTGAGGAAAAGCTTCGCCGCGGCCGCCTCGTCTTTGGCGACGCCAATTCCATTGAACAACATGATTGCATATTCGACTTCGGCTGAAACTTGCCCTTCATCAGCAGCCTGCTTCATCCATTCTGCCGCCATGACATCGTCTTGCGGCGCGCCCTTACCCTCGCGATAGAAGAGCGCCAGCGAATAAGCGGCGTCAGGCGATCCAAGCACCGCAGCGCGGCGGAAATAATCTGCCGCCTTGGGAAAATCCGGTTTTTTTTTCGGCGTTTCGAGCGCGAGCACGCCGAGATTATACAGCGCGCCCGGATCGTCCATTGCCGCAGCTTTGGTGAAGAGCGCCGCCGCGCCGTCACGGTCTTGCGGAACGCCGTTGCCGGTCAGCTTGGCGAGTCCGTAAAGAAAGATCCCTTCCCGGTCGCCATGCTCCGCCGCCGCCTTGTACCAAGCGGCCGCCTCCCGCGCATTTGTCACCACACCCATACCCTGGTCGAAAAGCTGACCGATCAGGGTCATCGCGGGGCCGTCGTTTGGATTGGCGGCCAGACGTTTGCGCGCTTCGCCCAACGCCGTGATGTAATAGCCACGCTGATAGGCGCCGTAGGCGAGATCGAGGTTGGGGTTGGCATTGGGATTCGGTTGAGGCAACGCCGGTGCCGGTTTCGCGATTGCAGGCGGCGCGGCAGGCGCTGAGGCGGGCTGCACCGCGTAAACCGGCTCTGCCGAAAATGCGAGCAGCACACAGCAGACCGAAAGCATCAGCCTGTTCATGCGCGAGATCGCCCGCGCGCCAGCAAATGATTTACGTCTGCGACCGCTGCGCCGGGGCCGCGCGGATCGTCCCATACCGCCGTTTCAAGCGCGATGAAGTCCGCGCCCAAATCGACGAACCCGGCGACCTCGGCGATCAGGTTGGCATAGGCGACGCAAGGAAGATTGAAGATCTCCGCCCACCAGGCGATGCGCTCGCGAGTTTCGCCAAAGGTCTGCGGCGAGTCGGGGCCGCCGAACATCAGATAATCCGCGCCCGATTCGCCCGCGACCATTGCATCATCACGACTGACGAGGCCGCCGACGCCGACGATATGATTGGGCTTCAGCGCTTTCAACGCAGCATCCAGCGCCTCACCCGGCGCAGAAATATGCACGCCATCAGCGTCGATCGCAGCAGCCAATCGCGCATCGCCGACGAGACAAGCGACGCCGCGCGGCTGCGCGAGCGCCAAAAGCTTTTTTGCGATGGCTTGGGCATCCGCCTGCGGATCGAAGCGCAGCAAAACGCAGGCGACATCGGCTGCCGCGAGAGCCGCCTCGAACGACACGGCAAAAGCCGCCGCATCAACCAGCGGCGGCGTAATCAAGTATAGGCGCGACGCGTCCTCGGACATCGGGAATCTTGCTTCAATGTGGCGCCAAAAGAGACGCGGCAAAACTCCTCGCCAAGAAATAGGGCGAAAGCGCGGTGGGCTCAGGACGTGTCGGATTTATCCGAAAACCGTTTCGCACTTTTCGGTCCGATGCTCAGGCCGCAGCTTTCTCGGCCGATTCTGACCACTGCCCGAGCGCGGCGAGACTGTTCATGTGAGCCCGATGGTTAAACGCCGCCTGCGCGGCGCCGACATTCGCCGGCTTGCCCGACCAAGCCTTTTGCGGCGCGGCCTGCAAGGCGCGGCCATAGGAAAAGGTCATCGGCCACGGCGGTGCGGCGCGCACGAGCGCGTCCAGATTGGCTGTCGCGTCAAAATCCGACTGGCCACCCGAAAGGAAGGCAATGCCCGGCACAGCGACCGGCACGCTGTTCTTGAACAGCCGGATCGTCGCCGCGGCGACCTCGTCGGGGCTTGCCCGATGACCGGATTTCATGCCCGGGACGACCATGTTCGGCTTCAACACGATGCCTTCGAGGAAAACGCGCTGCTCATAGAGTGCTGTGAAGACCGCGCGCAGCACGGTCTCAGTGACCTCGTAACAGCGATGCAGTGAATGATTGCCGTCCATCAGCACTTCCGGCTCGACGATCGGCACGATATTGGCCTCCTGGCAGAGCGCCGCGTAACGCGCGAGCGCGTCGGCATTGGTGAGGATCGCGCCCCGCGTCGGAATGCCGTCGGCGATGTCGATCACCGCGCGCCATTTCGCGAAGCGCGCGCCGAGATCGTAATATTCCTTCAACCGGCCAGCGAGCCCATCGAGTCCCTCGGTGATCGTCTCGCGCGGAAAACCCGGCAGCGGTTTCGCACCGGCATCGACCTTGATGCCCGGGAGGGAGCCAGCCTTTTCGATCAGGGTGACGAGCGGCGTGCCATCCACGGCTTTTTGCCGGATCGTCTCGTCGTAGAGAATGACGCCGGAAATATATTTCTGCATCGCCTGGGTCGAACGGAACAGCAATTCACGATAATCGCGCCGCGAGTCGGCGGTCGATTCGACGCCGATTGCGGAAAACCTTTTGGCAATCGTCGAAGAACTCTCATCCGCCGCCAGAATACCCCGCCCCGGGGCAACCAAAGCCTGCGCCGTCTGCGCGAGTTGCTGCTCGTTCACCGCTCTTCCCTATCGTTCGTGACAAAAATTCGGCGGCCGATTTAACGCCGCCGCGAATTAACCCGCAATGCCTCGACGCCCGGAAGCTCCTTGCCCTCCAGCCATTCGAGGAAGGCACCCCCGGCCGTCGAAATATAAGTGAAATCCTTGGCCGCGTCCGACTTGTTCAGCGCCGCGATCGTATCACCGCCACCGGCGATGCTTTCAAGCTGGCCGGACTTGGTGAAACGCGCCGCGACCTTCGCGATAGCATTCGTGCCGGCATCGAAGGGCGAAATCTCGAAAGCGCCGAAGGGGCCATTCCAGACGAGCGTACGGGCTTTCTCGATCAGCATTTCGACCCGCGCCGCAGACGTCGGCCCAATATCGAGAATCATGTCTTCGTCGCCAACCTCATCGATCGGGACGACACGCGATGGCGCACCGGCAGCAAACTTCTGCGCGACGACAGCATCGACGGGCAGGACGATCTCACAATCTTCCGTTGCTGCGTCCGCCATGATTTTGCGCGCGACGTCGGCCAGATCCATCTCACAGAGCGACTTGCCGATCTTCTTGCCTTGTGCGGCAAGGAAGGTGTTGGCCATGCCGCCGCCGATGACGAGAATATCGACGCGGCGCATCAGATTGCCGAGCAATTCAAGCTTGGTCGAAACCTTGGCGCCGCCGACAATCGCCATGACCGGACGAACCGGATGCGAGAGCAGATTGGTGAGGATTTCAAGTTCGACCTGCATCGAGCGGCCCGCAAAGGACGGCAACCGGCGCGCCAGACCTTCCGTCGAGGCATGGGCGCGGTGGGCGCAGGAGAACGCGTCGTTGACATAAACATCACCCAGCGCGGCGAGTCTGTCGAGGAACGCTTCGTCGTTTTTCTCCTCGCCGGCATGAAAGCGCGTGTTTTCGAGCAAGAGATATTCGCCGTTCTTCAGCGCTTCGACGGCCTTCTCGGCTTCCGGGCCCACGCAATCCGCGGCGAAGGCGACGGGCCTGCCGAGCCGCGCCGACAGTTCCCCGACGACCGGCCGCAGCGAATATCTTTCTTCCCGGCCCTTCGGGCGGCCGAGATGCGAAAGGATGATGACTTTCGCCCCTTTCGCCGAGATCTCCTGCAGGTTGGGCAGAATGCGATCGATGCGGGTCGCGTCCGCGATCTTGTCGCCATCCATCGGTACGTTGAGATCAACGCGGATCAGGACCCTTTTCCCAGCCAGCTCGGCATCGTCCAAAATCGGAAAAGGTGAAAGCGGTGCAGTCCGTGTCATCCAAGTTTCCCCATCGCCACTGCCGTATCCGCCATCCGGTTGGAAAAACCCCATTCGTTATCATACCACGAGAGGACACGGACGAACGTGCCGTCGATGACCTTGGTCTGATCGACATGGAATATGGATGAGTGCGGATCGTGATTGAAATCGATTGAAACGTTCGGGCTGTCCGTGAAGCTGAGGATGCCCTTGAGCTGCTGCTCCGCCGCGCGTTTGATCGCATCGGTGATTTCGCCGGGCGTTGTCGTGCGCTTGGCGACGAATTTGAAATCGATCATCGACACGTTCGGCGTCGGCACGCGAATTGACGAACCATCGAGCTTGCCCTTGAGCTCGGGCAGGACGAGACCGACGGCCTTCGCCGCGCCGGTCGTCGTCGGAATCATCGAAAGAGATGCCGCACGCGCTCGGTAGAGATCCTTGTGCAGCGTGTCGAGCGTCGGCTGATCGCCAGTATAGGAATGGATCGTCGTCATGAAACCGTGCTCGATGCCAATGGCGTCGTTGAGCACTTTGGCGACCGGCGCCAAGCAGTTTGTGGTGCAGGAGGCATTCGAAACGACGCGATGCTCGGGCAAAAGCTTATCGTGGTTTACGCCATACACGACTGTCAGATCCGCTTCATCGGCTGGTGCCGAAATAAGAACGCGCTTGGCTCCCGCCTTCAAATGCGCCGAGGCTTTCGCCTTCGACGTGAACACGCCGGAACATTCGAGCACAATGTCGACGCCGAGCGCGCTATGCGGGAGTCCAGCCGGGTCGCGCACTGCCGTTACCTTGATCGGGCCGCGGCCAATGTCGATGGTGTCGCCATCGACTTTCACCTCGCCCGGGAAACGCCCATGCACAGAGTCGAAACGCAAAAGATGCGCATTGGTTTCGACCGGACCCAGATCGTTGATGGCGACGACGTTAATATCCCGGCGTCCGGACTCGGCAATGGCCCGCAGAACATTGCGGCCGATGCGTCCAAAGCCGTTGATTGCAACATTCACCACCATAAACGTCCGCTCCTTTTGGGCGCATAAAGCGCAGGCCTAGGTTGGCGCCATCTTGTTATGCAGATGAGCGCCGGTTTGGAAGTCAATTCGTCTGCAAATTGTCCAATCGATTGTGATTCGCCGTACTCACCGCCGACAAAATGGGCCGTTGTGAGATAAATATGAAAATTTTTCAGATAGTTAAGATCGAGGGCAGTCGCGGATCAGGAAGATTTCGTGCATTGTGAACTGCCGCGGGTTTCATCAATCTTCCTCCGTATCAACGCGCGGGCAGAGCCGCGCCGCCCCTAAACATGCCAAGGTGGGTTTTGTTTCGCCTAAACTGCCACGCCCAAGTTATTGGCAATTGGTCGAAACCAAATTGCTGCACCGCACGCAACGCCGCCGCGTAGAAAGCCCGTCGCATATCGTTTAAGTATCGGTTCGTCCACGTGAATTGACTGTGAATAGGTTCGCGCCAGCGTTGACGCGGTAAATGAACCGGCGCCTAATCAGCAATTCGTGGATTAGAATTCGATGACGAGTGCCAATCGACTAGACCATGCGCTGAAGCGCCTTACAGTTGCATTGGATCAACTTGAGGCGGCGACCGAACGCCGTTTGAAAACGGCCGCCCAGCGCACCGATATCGAAGAAGAGTTTGCGGTCCTGCAGGATGACCGTGCGCGGCTCGCCGTTGAGCTTGACGGCGCTGTCGCGCGCTCGCAATCTCTGGAACTGGCCAATAACGAGGTCGCGCGCCGGCTTGCGAAGGCGCGTGAGACGATCGAAGAGATGATATCGCACGTCGTGATGTAAGCGTCTGTGGGGGTATGCGTCATGGCTCAAGTAACGGTTACCATCGCCAAGCACGTTTACAGGGTCGCCTGTGGCGAGGGCGAAGAAGCACATCTGCAAGGTCTTGCCCGGCAAATTGACCAGCGGATCGAAAAGCTCAAAAAGGATTTCGGCGAAATCGGCGATCAGCGGCTGACCATCATGGCCGCCATTACGATCGCCGACGAACTCGTCGAAGCCAAGCGCCGGATCACTGAACTCGACGTCGAAATTCTCAATCTCACGTCGAAAGAGACTGACCGGACGAGTGAGCGCGACGAATGGGCGGATCGGCTGGCCGATTCGATCGGCGAGACGGCCGCGCGGGTTGAGCGCGTGGCGCAGAATCTCAACACGCTCAGTCGCAGCTAGGCGGTTTTTCAGGCAGAATGATCGACGGCGCCGCGAGTCGTGGCGCCGGAGCGGCGGTGCCTGACATCATGCCTCAAAAAAAAGTCTTCACCATCGCGCCGGGCGCGCCGTTTCTTGAATGTTTTGTCGGTGCGCTGCTCGACGGCCGAATCGTCGCGGGTTTTTCCCGCGCCCTGAGCGCTCTTGAACTCGCCGATGCGACGATCTATGTGCCGACACAACGTGCGGC
Source organism: Methylovirgula sp. (assembly GCF_037200945.1). NCBI lineage: Bacteria > Pseudomonadati > Pseudomonadota > Alphaproteobacteria > Hyphomicrobiales > Beijerinckiaceae > Methylovirgula > Methylovirgula sp. The sequence goes on along the minus strand of NZ_JBBCGP010000001.1, from coordinate 1,865,439 downwards.
ACGCGCACTTGCCGACGAATTCGCTCGCGCGCTCGGCCGCCCCGCCACCCTCCTGCCCCGCATCCTGCCGCTCGGCGGCCTTGAGGCGACGGAGAACGATTTAATCTTCGCAATGCCCGGCTTTGCCGCGCCGGATACGAGCCTGCCTCAGGCCGCCAACGACATCTGGCGTCGGATGCAGCTTGCGCATCTCGTCCATATCTGGGCGAAAGCGCTTCAGGGCGCCGTCATCTCGATCGACGCAGATGGCCGGCGCGACGCAGACCCGCGCGAACCATGCCTCGTCGGCACCTCCGCCGCAGACGCTTGGCATCTCGGCGGCGAGCTTGCCGCGCTGATCGACGAGATGATCATCGAGGATGTCGCCTGGGCGCAGCTCGATCCGCTCGTCCTGCCCGACTTCGATCAATATTGGCGCATCACGCTCGACTTTCTGAACATCGCGATCGGCGAATGGCCGAAGATTTTAGCCAGCCACTATCTGATTGACGCGGCACAGAGGCAGGTTCTGCTGGTCGAGGCGCAAATCGCGCAAATCCAGGCCAGGCAGACCAAAGGCCCGATCATCGCGATCGGCTCGACCGGCACCAATCGCGCCACCGCGCGCTTGCTGGCCGCGCTGGCCGCCGCGCCCAATGGCGCCGTCGTCCTGCCGGGCCTCGATCAAAATCTTGATGAGACGGCCTGGCGACAGATCGGTTCGACAGATGTCGGCGATCCCGGCTTTGGTCATCCGCAAGCAGCGTTGCGCCGTTTGCTATCGATGCTCGGCGTGTCGCGCGCCGAGGTGACGGAGCTTGGCGAACCAACACCGTTGGCCGCCGCCCGCGCGCGAGTCGTCTCCGAAGCCCTACGCCCTGCCGACACGACCGAAGAATGGACGCGCTTTCGCGCGTCGCCGGCCTTTTCGCAGATAGATGCGGCGCTCGAAGGCCTCAGTCTCATCGAGGCAGCGGACGAGCGCGAGGAAGCCTTGGCGCTCGCCATCGTTCTACGCGAAGTGCTGGAGACACCAGGCGCGACCGCGGCGCTGGTGACGCCCGATCGGGATCTCGCCCGCCGGGTCGGTGCGGAACTGACGCGTTTCGGAATCGAGATCGATGATTCGGCGGGCGAACCCCTGAACGCCAGCGCCACCGGCAGCCTTGCACTCCGGGCGATCGACACCGCTGTGCGCGGCGAAGGCGCCGATCTTGTCGCCCTGCTCGGCCATCCGATGACACGGCTTGGACTCGCGCGGGAAGAAATTCTCGAACGCGCGCCGCTGTTCGAGATCGGCGTCCTGCGGCAGGAGCGCCATGCCGCGACATTTCCAACGCAAGCAGCGGCCATCGCGGCCTATCGCAAAGACTCGCAAAGCCCCTTCGCACATCCGGCGCAAAAGGCGCTCGACGACATTGATTGGACGAAAATCGCCGACCTGCTTGACCGGCTCGAAGCGGCACTGGCGCCGCTCAAGGCCGTGACAGGCACGCAAGACTTGCAGACATGGATCGGCGCGCACCGTGCCGCGCTCACCGCCATCGCGGGTGAAGGCGGCCTGCGGGGCGACGATGCGATGGCGCTCGAAGACCTTTTCGACGAGTTGATCCAGGCGCAGGCGCCGGAACTGCGCTTCGATGCGCAGAGCTACGGCATCTTTCTAGCACAGGTGATGGGCGAACGTGTGTTGCGTCGCGCCCGGCGCACGCATCCGCGGCTCAAGATTTTCGGCCTGCTCGAAGCCCGGTTGATGCCGGCGGATGTGATCCTGCTTGGCGGGCTCGACGAGACAGTCTGGCCGCCGCAGGCGCAAAGCGATGCGTTCCTCAACCGCCCGATGCGGCAAGCGCTCGGCCTGACGCCGCCAGAGCGGCGCATCGGCCAGACGGCGCATGATTTCGTCATGGCGATGGGGCACGAGCGCGTCATCCTCAGCCGCGCCAAAAAACGCGACGGGACGCCGATGGTCGAATCGCGCTTCGTGCAGCGGCTCGCGGCTTTGGCGGGCGATGCTTTCAAAGTCTGCCGCAACAAAGGCGAACATTATCTCGATCTCGCCCGCGCGCTCGATCGCCCGCACGCTGAAGTACCGCCGATCAAACGCCCGGCGCCGAAACCGGCCCTCGATCTGCGCCCACAGCGTCTCAGTGTGACGCGGATCGAGACATTGCGGCGCGATCCTTACGCGATCTATGCCGAATTTTGCCTGAAGCTGCGCGAACTGCCGCAACCGGCGGAGATCGGCGACCGGCGCAGCATCGGCAACTTTTTACATTCGGCTTTGGAAGACTTCGGGCGGCTTTATGCGATTGGTGCGTTGCCTGAGGACGCGGCGACAATCTTCACCGAAATACTTGATGCGAAATTCAAGGACGAACGGGCCGATCCTGACTTCGCCGCTTTCGCCTGGCCGCGCTTGCAGGCGGCCGCCGCCTTCTATCTCGACTTCGAATCTCGCCGCCGCCCGATGCTGACGAAGATCGATGTCGAAAACAAAAGTACGATCAATATCGTGCTCGGCGATGGCACATCGTTCACTTTGTCGGCCACGGCCGATCGGATCGAGCATCATGGCGACGGCAGCGTCAGCCTCATCGATTACAAGACCGGCACGCCGCCCAGCGTGAGTGAAGTGCGTGTTGGCTTCGCGCCGCAATTGACGCTCGAAGCGGCGATGGCGCGGCGCGGCGCTTTTGAACTGGCGCATGGGATTGAGGTCGCCGAAGCGATATATGTGAAGCTCTTTTCGCGCGATGGTGGCGCCGAGCGGCCGCTCATATTCAAGAACCCGCCCGAATCCCTGGCCGAAATTTCGGAAAGGCATTTCAACGAGCTTCTCGCGCTGTTGAATCAGTTTCGCGATCCGGCGACGGGCTATCCGGCGCGGCCCTACCCGAAATTCGCCGCACGCTACAATGCTTACGATCATCTCGCGCGCGTCAAGGAATGGGCCGCAAGCCGCGAGGACGGCGCGTGAGGGCGGTTCCGAAACACGTCACCGATTTGCAGCGGAAAGCATCCGATCCTGCGGCCTCCGTCTGGGTTTCGGCCAATGCCGGGTCGGGCAAGACGCATGTGCTGGCGCAGCGTGTGCTGCGGCTTCTGCTCGACGGCGTGCCGCCAGCGAAAATCCTGTGTCTCACCTTCACCAAAGCGGCGGCGGCCAATATGGCTGAGCGCGTCTTCAAGGCGCTCTCCGACTGGACAGCCCTCGACGATGTTGGGCTCGCCAAGGCGCTCGCCGAGATCGGTGCACCGAAGATCGATGCTGGCGCGCTGATTTTCGCGCGCCGTCTCTTCGCCCGCACCGTCGAGACGCCGGGCGGCCTGAAGATTCATACGATCCACGGCTTTTGCGAACGGCTGCTGCATCTCTTCCCGTTCGAGGCCAACGTGCCGGGGCGCTTTGAGGTGCTGGACGATCTTGGCGAAGCCGAATTGCTGGTATTGGCGCGGCGCGAGGCCCTGACGCGAGCGGAACGCGACGGCGGCGCGCTCGGCGCGGCGCTGAAGACGCTCGCCACAGAGACCTCTGAAGACGAATTCAGCGTCCTGCTCAGGGAAGCGATGAAATATCGCGAACTATTGCGGCATCACGATTCGGACCGTGCCGCGCGCGAACTCGCCGGTGCGCTCGGTGTGTCCGACGGTACAAGCGTCACGACGATCGAAACCGAAATGATCGAAGGCGGCATCGGCCCGGCGCGCTGGCGCGAATTCGCGGAATTTCTTCGTGAGGGTCTTCCGACCGACCAAGAGAAAGCTGATCTGTTGCTTGCGGCGTTAGCCGCACATCAGCACGGCAAACTCTCGGATTGCCTTGAAGCTTTTTTGGAAATTTTCTTCACGCAAAAGGGAGAGCCGCGAAAAACATTGCTGACGAAGACGCCGGCCGTCAAGCGCCCCGACCTCGCCGATGCACTTTTGCAAGAACGGGAAAGGCTGGATCGCCTCCGCGCGCTGCGCAAAGCCGCTGCGTGTCTCGAAAAGTCAGTCGCACTGACGGCACTCGTCGCGGCGATCTTCGCCCGCTACGAAGCCGCGAAGGCGCAGCGCGGAAAATTGGATTTCGACGATCTGATCGATCGCACGCTGGCGCTTTTCGAGCGCTCCGATGCGCGCTGGGTTCTCTACAAGCTCGATTCTGGCATCGACCATATTCTCGTTGACGAAGCGCAGGATACGAGCCCGGCGCAATGGCGCATTCTCGAACATCTCGCGAGCGAATTCTTCGCCGGTGCGGGCAGCCGCAGCCAGACACGGACCTTCTTCGCCGTCGGCGACGAGAAACAGTCGATCTTTTCTTTTCAAGGCGCGGCGCCGGATATGTTCCACGCGATGCGTGAAAGCTTTGCAAAGAAATTCCAGGATGCGGAGCAGACGTTCGAGAACGTGCAACTGAAAACCTCGTTCCGCTCCGTCCCTGCTGTTATCGACGCCGTCGACCGCGTATTCGCGGCAGAAGCCCATCAGCGTGGCCTTGTCTCGGCCGATGTGTGGATGGGACATGAATCGCTGAAACAATCATTGCCCGGCCTGATCGAAATCTGGGAGCCGGTGAAGGGCGAGGAGCGCGAGGAGCGGGAAGATTGGAAATTGCCGCTCGATCTTCTCGACGAGAGCGATCCCGCGAATGTACTTGCGGGCCGTGTCGCGAAAAAGATCGCCGCGCTGATCGCGCCGAACTCCGGTGAGCGCGTCTATGACACGAAGCTGGAGCACTTCCGCCCCATCACGGCGGGCGACGTGCTGATCCTCGTGCGCACGCGCAATGCGCTCTTTGATGCCATGATCCGCGCGCTGAAACAGGCGCGCGTGCCGGTGGCCGGTGCCGACCGGCTCGATCTCCTTGCCCACATCGCGGTGATGGATCTGATCGCTGCCGGTCATGCAGCCTTGCTGCCGCAGGACGATCTCACGCTCGCCGCCGTGTTGAAGTCGCCGCTGATCGGCTTCGACGATGACGACCTGTTGCGCCTTGCGCCGAATCGGAAAGGCTCGCTGTTTGCGGCGCTTGGCCAATCCGGCGAGGCCAGGGATAAAGCGGCCTACCAGACCATTGCGCGTTGGCGTGCGCGGACAGCAGGGACGGCTTTCGACTTCTACGCGCGTCTGCTCTCCGAGGACGGCGGCCGCCGCGCGATGGAAGCAAGGCTTGGCCCGGAAGCCTGCGATGCCATGGATGAATTCGTGCGCCTTGCCCTGCGCGCGGAAAAGGATGGCACCCGGTCGCTGCCCGCGTTCCTCGCCGAGATTGAAAGCCTCGAACTCTCGATCAAGCGCGATATGGAAGCCGCCGTTGACGCGGTGCGGGTGATGACCGTTCATGCCGCCAAAGGACTTGAGGCGAAAATCGTCTTTTTGCCGGACACGTGCGGCGCGCCGAGTGCCCGGCATGACGCGAAAATTCACCTGCTTCCGCTGCGCGAATCGGACGGCAAAATTCTCGCCTGGTCGCCGCGCAAGGATGACGATCCTGATGCCGTTGTCGAGGCGCGGCAGACGGCGCGCGACGAGGCCGAGAACGAACATCGCCGTCTGCTTTACGTCGCGATGACGCGGGCTGAGGAGCGGCTCTACATCAGCGGCTTCTATCGCAGGAACGAGCCGAGCGCGCTTTGCTGGGGCGCGATGATCACAGCGACGCGCAGCGATGCTTTTGTCGACATGCCAGCCTTCTGGGACAAGGACGAGACGATCTGGCGTTACGAGGCGCCCGGCGAAGACGGACCTTTTATCGATATCGCGGCAGCGGCCTCCCGAACGGAAGCACCGCTGCCCCCCTGGCTGTTGACGCGCGCGCCGGCTGAGACCTCGCCCGCACCACCATTGCGGCCATCGAGCGCCTTGGCGGCTGGCGAACCCGACCTGCCGCCGCCGAGCGCCGAGCGACACGCGGCCTTGGCCCGCGGCCGCCTCGTACATACGCTCTTGCAATATCTCCCGGATGTTGAAGCAGGGCGGCGGCGGACGGCAGCGGAGGCTTTCTTGCAGGCGCGGGCGCCGGACTTCGACGAAACGGCGCGCGGCACCCTTATCGATCAGGTATTGGACGTCCTCGAAATGCCGTCACTCGCGGCGCTGTTCGGCCCGCGCACCCGCGCCGAGGTCGGGATTGCCGGGACGGCGAGCTTGCCCGACGGAAAGACCCGCGAAATTTTGGGCCAGATCGACCGGATCGCCGAATCAGAGGCAGAGGTGATCGTCGCGGACTACAAGACCGGCACGCCCCTTGCGGCCGAGGCGACGCCGGAAAACTATCTCACGCAAATGGCACTCTATCGCGCCGTGCTCGCGCCCCTCTGGCCGGGCAAGCGTCTACGGATGCTGATGATCTGGACGGAGGGGCCGGCGATCGTCGAGCTTTCCGCGCTGCAACTGGATGCGGCATTGGCAGGGCTGGCCTGACGAAAAGGCGCCTCGGCTTGACGGCTTGGGCCCTGCTTCCTACTTTCAATTGACGAAAACTGCGCGAATTTGGTCTCGCAGCCAGCGTTCAAGAGGCGCCCCTATGGCCACCGTTAAAGTTACCGATGCCACGTTCAAAACCGAGGTCGAGGGCGCGTCCGAGCCCGTCGTGGTCGATTTCTGGGCGGAATGGTGCGGCCCCTGTAAGATGATTGGTCCCTCGCTCGAGGAAATCGCCGAGGAAATGAAGGGCCAGGTCAAGATCGTGAAGCTCAATGTCGATGAAAACCCGGGCGTCGCCGGTGCTTTCGGCATTCGCAGCATCCCGACCCTGCTTCTCTTCAAGGACGGCAAGCTCGCGCAGCAGAAGGTTGGCGCCGCGCCGAAGGGCGAGTTGAAGAAATGGATTGCTGCGGCCATCTGATCCCGCCGCTTCTGTCCCGGGCTAGCCAAAGGACCTCGCGAGAGGTCCTTTTTGCTTGCGGGTTCAGAGTATTTCCGAGCGAACGCCGATGACCTATGCGGTCAAGGAAATCTATTACACGCTGCAGGGCGAGGGCGCGCAGGCGGGCCGCGCCGCCGTCTTCTGCCGCCTTGCCGGCTGCAATCTCTGGTCCGGCCGCGAGGTTGACCGCGCCGAGGCGCAATGCCGCTTCTGCGATACGGATTTCGTCGGCACAGACGGCCCCGGCGGCGGTAAATTTGCGGATGCCGAATCGCTGGCTGCTGCCATCGCGGCCGAATGGCGGGGTGAGAAAGCCAACGCCCTCGTTGTCTTCACCGGCGGCGAGCCGTTTTTGCAGCTCGACGAATCCTTGATCGCAGCCATGCATGCAAGGGGATTTTCCTGTGCGGTCGAGACGAATGGCACGCTCGCGCCGCCGCCCGGCCTCGACTGGATTTGCGTCAGCCCCAAGGCAGATGCGCCTCTGGAACTCAAAACCGGCGACGAATTGAAACTGGTTTTCCCCCAAGACGGCCTCGACCCGGAAAGCTTCGCGGGGCTTGCCTTCCGGCATTTCTTCCTGCAACCGATGGATGGGCCGGCGCAGGACGCCAACATCCAGCAGGCGGCGGCCTATTGTCTGGCGCATCCACGCTGGCGCCTGAGCCTGCAAACCCACAAGCTCATCGGCCTACCCTGATTTGAGACCATGAAGATCACACAGGCTTTTTCATTCGAGGCGGCGCATTTCCTGCCCAAGGTCGCGCCGACGCATCGCTGCCGCAACCTGCACGGCCATTCCTATCGCGTCGAACTCAGGCTCGAAGGGCCGGTCGATGCGGAGAGCGGCTTCGTCGTCGATTTCTTCGCCATCGAAAAGGTCTTCGCGCCGCTGCATGCGCAGCTCGATCATCATTGCCTGAACGAGATCCCCGGCCTCGAAAATCCGACCGCGGAAAATATCGCGATCTGGATTTACGAGCAAATCAAGCCGACCTTCCCCGAACTCTCCGCCGTCATCGTCTTCGAGACGAAGGATTGCTGCGCGGAATATGAGGGGCATTAGCCCCACATTCTTTTACGCAATCGTATCGACCACGCCGCCATCGACGCGCAGCGCCGCGCCCGTTGTCGCCGACGCTTGCGGCGAGGCGACATAAACAACCAGATTGGCGACTTCCTCGACGCTGGCGGCGCGCTGGATGATCGAACTCGGCCGATGCTTTTTGACGAAGGCGGCCGCCGTCTCTTCGACCGATCCGCCGTCGCTCGACATCTTTTCAAGGAAATCGACGACGCCTTCCGACAGGGTCGGTCCCGGCAGCACAGAATTCACCGTCACGCCCGTGCCGGCGGCGCGCTTGGCGATGCCGCGCGCGATGGAAAGCTGCGCCGTTTTGGTGAAGCCGTAATGGATCATCTCGACGGGAATGTTCAGGCCAGATTCCGAGGAGATGAAAATCACGCGCCCCCAATTGCGCGCGATCATGGCCGGCAGATAGGCGCGCGTCAGCCGCACACCTGACATGACATTCACGTCAAAAAAGCGTTGCCATTCGGAATCGGGAATCTCGAAGAAATCCTGCGGATTGAAGATACCGACATTGTTGACGAGAATATCCGCCGACGAGACAGCCTTAACCAGCGCGTCGCAGCCCGCGACAGTGCCGAGATCGGCCACAACGCCTTGAAGCTCAGCCTTCGGCGCTGCCTTTTTCAACTCGCCCAAAGCCTCGTCCACCGCCTTCTGGCCCCGCCCGTTGACGACGACACGCGCGCCGGAGAGGGCCAAGCCCTTGGCGACGGCGAAGCCGATGCCGCGCGTCGAGCCGGTCACAATCGCGCTCTTGCCAGTTAGATCGATCAGCAATTCTCTTCTCCGTCGGACGTTGGGTTTCGAGCCCGATTTAGGCGCTCTTGTCGCCCCGCGCTATAGAGGATGAACGCAATTTGTTCGAGGCACGCCAGTGACGTCCGAAAAAGCCGAAGATGCGCCAATGCACGGGCTGGTGAGCCTGCCGGTTTTCTTCAAGCTTGCCGGCCGCCGCGTTCTCGTTGCGGGCGGCAGTGCTGGCGCGGCCTGGAAGGCGGAGCTGTTGCAGGCCACGGGCGCGCATGTTGCCGTTGTCAGCGCCGCGCCGGGCGAAGACATGCGTGTGCTGGCGGCACGAACTTCAACGATAACGCTTGTCACGCGCGATTGGACCGAGAGCGATTTCGCTGATGTCGCCTTGGCCATCGGCGATTTCGCGACAGAAGGCGAAGCTGCGCGTTTTCGTGACGCGGCCCGGCGCGCGCGTGTGCCCATCAATGTCGTCGACAAGCCGAACTATTGCGATTTCCAATTTGGCACGATCATCGATCGATCGCCGCTCGTCGTCGCGATTTCAACGGCTGGCGCGGCGCCGGTTTTTGCGCTGGCGCTGCGCGGCCGCATCGAAGCGCTGCTGCCGCAAAGTCTCAAGACCTGGGCGCAAGCCGCGCAGACGTGGCGGCCCAAGCTGGGCGATGCCGAATCGCGGCGGCGCTTCTGGGAGCATTTCGTGACGCGCGCATTGGGTTCGCGTGCGCCGAAGCCGCATGATTTTGACGAATTGATTGAAGCGGCTCAGCGTGAAACGGAAACGCAAAAGACCACAATCGCCTGTCTCGCAATCACCTCCGGCGACCCGGAGCTTCTGACGCTGAAAGCGCTAAGGCTTCTACAATCCGGAGAAGTTGTTTTCTACGATGCCGGCATTGCGCCGCAAATCGTCGGAATGGCACGGCGCGAATCCGCCAGAATCCGCCGCGACGCGCGCGACGACGTCGCCGCGTTAATTCTTGCCGAAGCGCGCAAAGGCAAACGAATGGTCTGGCTCGCCGCAGGCGAACCGGACGATACAATCGTCAAAGCTCTTAATGCGGCAGGATTTGCAATCGACTCATTCGACACCTGAGCCCTGTCGCCAGCGCGACAGACCTGTTTTCAAGAATGGATTTAGACAGCCGTCGGACGCAGACGGCGCGAGGGTTTGCGTTCGACAATGACGGTCCGCGTCACGCCTTCGCGGCTCGGCGCCACGACGACGCGTGCCGCCCTGGCGTTCTTTGGCGCCTTGAGAACCTCAGTGCGCACGGCATCGATCGGCAAGTCCATGAAACCCGCCGCAATTTCGATCTGCTCGTCCAGTTCGTCGGAAAGCCCTTGCGCCGCCACCATCGCCTCTTCAAGCGTTGGCGGGTCACGCCTTACACGGCGCGAACCATATTTCGTTGCCCAAATCTCAGACATGTCTTCCGTTATTCCAAAAATGCCGGCGGACAGGTACTTCGCAGCCCGGCTAGGCTTTTATTAGCCCCGTCGCCACATCGCAGCAAGACATTGGCCCGCGACATTTCGTGATCAATCGCACATCATAGTTTTGAATGTTTAAAGACAAGCGCGCGAAAAAGCCTGAAAGGCGCGTGCGCGATGCGAGAGCGCCGGCGAGCCATCGGCGGGAATGGCTTGCTTCTCATCCATCATCATTTCGCCGAAGGTCCGCGTCAGTCCATCGGACAGGAATATCGGGTCATAGCCAAAGCCTTTCGTCCCGCGTGGCGGGAAGACGAGCGTGCCATGCACCTTGCCTTCAAACACATCGCAAGCGCCGTGCGGCCAGGCAAGCGCCAGAACGGAGATGAAATGCGCCCGGTATGGCGGCGCGGCGCCGGTTTCCGCGACCGCCGCTTCGACCTTTTTGATCGCATTTGCGAAATCGCGCGCGCCGCCCGGCTCGATCTCGGCCCAGCGCGCTGAAAGCAGACCCGGTGCGCCGCCAAGCGCATCGATGCAAAGGCCTGAATCATCAGCAAGCGCCGGAAGCCGCGCGGCATCGGCCGCGGCGCGCGCCTTCAATTCCGCGTTTGCGGCAAAGGTCGCGCCGGTTTCTTCCGGCTCTGGCAAGCCAAGTTCGGCCGCCGATACCGCCTCGATACCATAGGGCTTTAGCAGCGCCTGCATTTCCCACAGCTTGCCGCGATTATGCGTGGCAATAACGAGCCGTCCGCTCAAGCGCTTCGACATCTTAGGCGATCGCCAGCTTCTGCAAGGCGACGAGTTCGGTGATGCCCTTGCGGGCGAGGCCCAGCATCGCGCCAAAGTCGGCCTCGCTGAAGACCGCCGCCTCCGCCGTCGCCTGAATCTCGACGAGCGCGCCCGTCCCGGTGATAACGAAATTCGCATCGGTCTGTGCAGCACTGTCTTCGGCGTAATCGAGATCAAGTACCGCTTCGCCATTCGAGATGCCGCATGAGATCGCAGCGACATGATCGCGCAATGGAGTCTCTTTCAGGATCGAACGCGAATGCATCCATTTGAGGCATTCGCGCAGCGCCACCCAGCCGCCAGTAATCGAAGCAGTGCGCGTGCCCCCGTCGGCTTGCAACACATCACAATCGATGGTGATCTGGCGTTCGCCGAGCATTTGAAGATCGGTAACGGCGCGCAGACTGCGGCCGATGAGACGCTGGATTTCCTGCGTTCGGCCGGAGGGTCGGCCCGCAGCGCTTTCGCGACGCGTGCGTGTGTGTGTAGCACGTGGCAGCATGGCATATTCCGCCGTCACCCAGCCGCGGCCTTGTCCGCGCAACCATTGCGGCGGCTTGTCCTCAAGCGAGGCTGTGCAAAGCACATGCGTCTCGCCGAATTTTATGAGACAGGAGCCCTCGGCATAGCGCGCAACATTGCGCTCGATGACCACTTGCCGCATTTCATTCGCCGCACGCTGAGAAGGACGCATCAAATTTTTAACCTGAGCCATTGGGAAAAACGGCCCTTTGCTTAGGCGGTTCGGCCAACCTATGCAACTGCGGCCAAATTGGCGTTTGCAAATGGCTCATGGAGATCGCGGAACCATCGCTGCGACGCCACGTTTCGGCGGGGTGATGCGCCACCAACCCGCATGGGGCATATCTGCTACTAAGCAGGAGATGCAAGATGAGACGTTTTCTCTTCACGAGTCTGTTCGCGGCCACGGCCGCGATTGGCAGCGGCCCAATGGCTTACGCGCAGCGTGCCTGTGTGCCCGTTGCTGCGGCGCAGGTGCAATTCGAGATGGCGACCCAGCAGGCCGGCGGTACCGCGATCGCTTTGTCTGGCGACCAAGCCGAGCGGTTCCTCGATTACATCAACGACAATATCGGTCAGCACACAGAATATTGGGGCGACGGCGTTCTTGTGACCCGTTTCCCGGCTCTTGGCTATGACGCCATGGCGATCGTCGATGACGGCTGTGTCGACGAGAGCAAGGCGATCCGCCTTGATCCAGCAGATACCGCCGCAGCGCTGCAGCACGCAGACCAAGACTCGTATTGATAATGACAAAGCACCGCTCGGGCTGCACGCCCCGGCGCGCAGCCCGGCTCTGGATAAGCCGCCGATCTGCCTCTAGAATGAGCGCAGATTCGGCGGCGAGTCGTGCCTGCATCTCTGCCTCGCCATACACTCATCCAATGCCGGGGCGAAAATGAAACCGCATCTCTTCAGAAGCCTGCTCGCTACGGCTTGTTTCGCCGGCCTCGTTGGCACATCGCAGGCTGGCGCTTTGCGCTGTGAGCCGGGTATGGTGGATAGAATGCGCGTGGCCGTTGCAGCGGCATCGGCACCGAGAGGCACGATTTTCTTGACGGACGAGAAGGCGGAGCGATTCCTGGCCTTTTTGAATTTCAACCTTGGCCAGCACATGGACAATTGGGCGCAAGCCGTCATCGTCCAGCATTATCCCGGTTACGGGTTTGACGACGTTTCTCTCGTCAACAACGATTGCATCAGCGGAACCCTCCGTCTCCAATCACGCGCGACGCGGGTCGCTGTGGAGGCGGCGGAAAACCCTTTCCCGCCGTACCCGTAACCATCAGGCCCAATCGACGCCGGTGAGTTCGACCGTCTCCGCCCAGAGCGCGGCGGCGACACCCATGTCCTGCGCCGCGGCCGACGTCTTGGCGATCTTGTTCTTGACGAAATATTCGCCGGTGACATTCGCGACGTCCGGCGACGAAGCGAGATAAACAATCGTTTCCGCGCCCTTCTCAGGCGAAATAGCGAATAGCTGAAGCGCCTTTATGACCGGCTGAATGATGCCGCCGCTCTCATGCCCGAAACGGGTTGCGACGACGCCGGGATGCAGGCAATTCGCGGTGAGGCCCGTGCCGCGCAGCCGCCGCGCGAGTTCACGCGTGAAGAGGATATTTTCGAGCTTCGAGCGGCCATACGCCTTGAGGCTCGAATAGCCGTTCTTTGTCTGCAAATCGCCAAGATCGATCTTCATGCCGCTATGTGCGGTGGACGATGTGCTGACGATGCGCGCGGGGGTCGAGCCCAGCAGCCTCTCACGCAACCCCGCCGTAATCACGAAATAGGAAAGATGATTGAGCGCGAAGGTCAGCTCAAAACCTTCCGCCGTCACCTGGCGCTGCGCGAAAGCCGCGCCGGCATTGTTGATGAGCACATCAATACGCGGCTCGCTTGCGGCAATTTCCGCCGCGACACGCTTCATCTCCGCGACGAGCGAGAGGTCGGCGTAATGAACCTTATGCGGCAACCCTGGCGCCTTGGCATCGAGCTTCGCCAGTGTCGCCTCGCCACGATTGCGATCCCGGGCTATGAAAACGATCCGTGCACCTTTGCCGGCGAGTTCGAGCGCGGCAACTTCGCCGATGCCGGACGTGGCACCGGTGATTACAACAGTTTTACCTCGCATGATCGCACCTCGGGTAACGCCCGGGCGGTCACGCTACCGGGGCCTGAGCCTTCAGGGTGCGATAGACATAGTCCGCCGCCGGCACATTTCCATCGACTTCTTCGAAAGTCGCGGCAATCGCGGCGACTTTATCGTGGTTTGGCGAGAGGTGGCAGATCGGATCGGTATTCCGGGCATCGCCGGTCAGCGCCATCGCCTGGCAGCGGCACCCACCGTAATCCTGATGTTTGCGCGGGCACGAGCGACAAGGCTCGACCATCCAGTCGTCACCCCGGTAAGCGTTGAACGCCGGCGCATTGAACCAGATGTCGGCGATCGAATGATCGCGCACATTCCAGAATTCGAGGCCGGGAATGGTTTCGGCAGCGTGACAGGGCAAAACTTTGCCGTGCGGCGTGATGTTCAATGTGCGCTTGGCCCAACCGCCCATGCAGGCTTTGGGATATTTGGCATAATAATCCGGCGCGACATGATCGATGACGATCTTGCCCGCATAGAATTTGCGCAATGCCTCGACCTCGGTCACAGCCTTTTCGACCTGCTCCCGCGACGGCATCAGAGCCTGCCGATTAAGATAGGCCCAGGCATAATATTGCGTGTGCGCGATCTCGACACGCCGCGCGCCAAGCTCGACGGCGAATTCCACCATCCGTCCGGCACGGGCGATATTGGCGCGATGGATGACGGCATTGACGGTCAGCGGAATGCCAACCTCATTGACCCATTTGGCGACATCCATCTTGCGGGCGAAGCCGCCCTTGTAGCCGCCGATCCTGTCGGCCGACTCGGCCTCGGCATCCTGAATCGAAAGCTGGACATGATCGAGCCCCGCGTCGGCCAGCTCGCGCATCCGTTTTTCCGAGATACCAACGCCCGAGGTAATGAGATTGGTATAGAGACCGACGTCGTGGCAATGCTTGACAAGTTCGACCAGATCGGGACGCGACGCCGGCTCGCCGCCGGAGAGATGCACATGCAGAATGCCGGCGGCCGCCGCTTCGGAGAAGACGCGCTTCCAGGTTTCCGTATCGAGTTCCCCCGCGCGCGAGTCAAGCTCCACCGGGTTCGAGCAATACGGACATGAGAGCGGGCAACGGTGCGTCAGCTCGGCGAGAATGCCGACCGGCGCTGGAATCGCCTCCGAGACTTTCTGCGGCGCATTCATAGATCCACCATCCGTTTGGCGGCGAGCTCCGCGAGGAGCGCCCGCACATCGGTGTCGATCTGGGTGCGATCCGCGGCAAACGCGGCGGCGAGCTGATCGACGATCTCACCTAATGTGGCCTTGCCATCGCACCGCTTCAAGATTTCGACGGCAACGCCATTAAGCTTTAAGATGCGCTCCGGTGCCATGAGCAGCCATTCGTCGCGTGTTGCATCATGTTTCAGATGCATACCACGCGGCAAATGCGGCTTCGCATCCGCGCTGATCGCTGCGGAATCGTTCACGCCGCCCTACTGCGCGGCGTCGCGACCGTGCCCGGCTCCCAAACGCCCGGCGAACGATAGTTCTCGACATAGCCTGTCCACAAAGCATCGAGCTGCGTCCAGAGCACATCGCACTTGAACTCGAGCGCCTTGATGACGGCTTGCTGCTGCTCGGGCGTCTTGGCGTGCGTCTTGACGAAATCGAGCGCCCAATCGGCATCGCGCTTCGCCTGTGTCGGCCGATAGGAGAAATAGGCCAGCGTGTCCTTGCTGACATAATCGTAATTCGCCAGCATGCCCGACATGCGTTCGCCGATGATGGTCGGCGAGAATAATTCGGTGAGCGACGAGGCCACAGCCTCGACCGGGCTCCGCTCGCGAACAAAGGTGGCATAGGCTTCAACAGCAAATCGCGTCGCCGGCAGAATGCCCGCGGTCGATTCAACATAATCGCGCGGAAAACCGAGGCTGTCAGTGAGCTTCAACCAGCGCTCGATCCCACCATCGCCGGGTTTAAGCCCATCATGATCCTCGATACGCTTGCGCCACTGGCGGCGATCCTCGGCATCGGTCAGGCGCGTCAGCACGATCGCATCCTTGATGGGGATCGTCGCCTGATAATAATAGCGATTGAGCGCCCAGGCCTGAACTTCTTCATACGTGCATTTGCCGCCGTACTGGCGCGCGTGAAAGCGATGCTTGTTATGATAGCGCTCGGCGCCGACTGCACGCAGCGCGGCTTCCAATTCGTCCGGGCTCAAAAGTCTCTGGCTCATAGTGCGATCTCCATCCCGTCATAAGATATTTCCCACCCCGCCGCCTCGGCCTTACTGCGCTCGGGCGAATCCTCAATGAGGACGGGGTTGGTATTATTGATATGCACGAAGATCTTGCGGTGTATATTGAGGTCGCTCAACCGCGCGAGAGAACCTTTCTCGCCCGTCATCGCCGTATGGCCCATGCGCCAGGCTGTCTTCTGCGACAGTCCGAGCTTGACCATTTCATCGTCGGTGAATGTCGTACCGTCGTAGAGCAGCAGGTCGGCGTTGCGCAATCTGTCTTGCAACTTCGCATTCACTTCGGCGCAGCCGGGGATGTAATAAAATGTCTTACCGCCGCCGGTGATTTCGAGGCCAATTGTCGTCTCACCCTCGGCGCCAATCTCGACCGATCCGCCTTCAAGATAGAGCGGTACCTTGCCTGGTACAGCAAACGGTATGATGCGCAGGCCGAACCCGGTATCAATTGTCTCGTTGAGATCAACCTCGTTGAATTTCACCAGCTCGCGATTCAACACGCCGAAAATATTGCCCCCGGTGACTTCGCCCAATGTCGTCTTGCTACCGTAGACGGTGAAGCTCTGTTGCTCGCGCAGAGTCAGAAGTCCGGTCAGATGATCGACGTCGCCGTTTGTGACGAAGACCGCGGAGATCGGCGATTGGCGTTTGGCGCCGCGCGGATGCAATTGCGGTGTGGCGATGATCTGCTGACGAAGATCGGGTGAGGCGTTAAGTAACAGCCAATGTTCGCCGCCCGCGCTCACCGCGAGACTTGATTGCGTCCGCGGTTTGACACGTTTGTCGCCTTTCCAAGCGAGTTGGCAGACGGGGCAAAGGCAATTCCATTGCGGGAAGCCTCCCCCGGCCGCCGAGCCGAGGACGATGATCTGCAAGATAGCGCCCTCAGCTTTATCGTTGGGAAACCAGCACTGGTTTCGGCCGATTAGATCTCAGCCGACTCGTAGCTGGTGACTTCCATACCGACGCAAACTTCGACGGCAACCGGAGCAGTCCAAGCCATGATTTCCTCCATTAGCTTTTCCGTTTTGGACAGGTATTCCCATCCAAATCGGATGTGACACAAAATAATGCGCCAGGCCACGGGAAGTTAGAGCAGCAATCTCTTTCTTACAGATGTATTACAATCAAGCCTTTACGCGGCTTTTTCCGGCCAGATACGCAAGCTTTTGTGACGGCGAAACCTATCGCGGCGGCGTCCCGTTGAGCCGCAAAACTTCGCCCGCAAGATAGAGCGAACCGGCAATCAGCACGCGTGGCGGCACCGCCCATTTGCGCGCTGTCAAAAACCGCAACGCCGACTCGATGCTCTCGCAGGCGACCGCCGGCAGACCGGCTGCATTGGCCAACGCCGCGATATCGGCCGGCGTCCGCGCCGCATGTTCGCCATGAACCGGCACGGCGAGCACCTCCTGCGCCAGCCCTTTGAAAGCGCGCAGAAAGGCCGCGGTATCCTTCGTCGCCAGCGTCCCGGTCACGATGACGAGCGGGCGCGGCGCCTTTTCCTCGCGATCGGCCATGGCCTGAGAGAGGACGCGTGCGCCATCCTCATTATGGGCGCCGTCGAGCCAGACTTCCGAACCGGCCGGCGCCAGAGCGACGAGATTGCCTTTGCTCAGGCGTTGCAGGCGCGCTGGCCATTCCGCCGTCGCGAGGCCGATTTCGAGGGCGTGCGGCGAAAGCGCGGGCTCGACAAGGCGCAACGTCGCGATCGCACCCGCCGCATTCTGATGTTGATGCCGGCCGGCCAATTTCGGCAGCGGCAGATCGATCAGTCCAGCTTCGTCTTCATAAATGAGACGCCCGTGTTCTTCGCGTACGTGAAAATCCTGCCCTGCGATCTGAAGCGGCGCGCCGACCTTCGCGGCCTGCGCTTCCAGCACCGCGAGCGCTTCCGGTTGCTGAAAGCCGAGGACAGCAGGTACGCCAGGCTTCAGGATTCCGGCTTTCTCACCAGCGATTTCGGCGACACTATTGCCGAGGAATTCGGGGTGATCCATCGACACAGGCGTGATGAGTGTCGCGGCCGGACGCGCAATGACATTGGTCGCATCGACGCGGCCGCCGAGACCGACTTCAAGCAAAAGATAATCCGCCGGGTGACGATTGAAGAGGACGAAGGCCGCGGCGGTCGTCACTTCGAAGAACGTGATCGGCGCGCCGTCATTCACCTTTTCGCAGAGCGCCAACGCCTCGGCGAGTTCGCTATCTTCGACAAGCCGGCCGCCAGCCTTATCGCCAAGCCTGATGCGCTCGTGAAACCGCACGAGATGCGGCGAGGTATAGACATGCACGGTCTTCCCCGCGGCCTCGAGAATCGCGCGCATGAAGGCAATGCTCGAACCTTTCCCATTCGTGCCGGCGACATGGATCACCGGCGGCAGGCGATCCTGCGGCGAGCCCAAATCCTTCAGCAGCCGCTCGATGCGGCCGAGCGACAGATCGATTTTCTTCGGGTGCAGATCGAGCAGGCGTTCGAGAATCGGATCCGATTGCCCGGCGTCCCGCTCAAACGACGGCGCGCTCATGCAGCATCCTGCAAGGCGGGACGATGCGTCAGCAGCGCGCAAAGCCGCGCCAGCGTGGCGCGTATCTCGTGCCGCCGCACGACCATATCGATCATGCCATGCGTCTGCAGATATTCGGCGCGCTGGAATCCTTCCGGCAGACGCTCGCGGATCGTCTGTTCGATCACCCGTGCACCGGCAAAACCGATGACGGCACCGGGTTCGGCGATATGGACATCGCCCAGCATGGCATAAGACGCCGTGACGCCGCCGGTCGTCGGATTGGTCAGAACGACGATATAGGGCAGCTTCGCCGCGCGCAGCTTTTGCACGGCGACCGTCGTGCGCGGCATCTGCATGAGCGAGAACATACCCTCCTGCATCCGAGCGCCGCCGGACGCGGTGAACATGATGAAAGGCGTATGGTTGGCAACCGCATGCAACATGCCGGTCACGATGGCTTCGCCCGCCGCCATGCCAAGCGAACCGCCAAGAAATTCGAAATCCTGCACGCCAACGGTGACGTCGATGCTCTCGACCCGGCCAGTGCAGATTTTCACTGAATCGGGTGCGCCGGTTTTCAGCCGGTTTTCCTTCAGCCGGTCGACATAGCGTTTCACGTCGCGAAATTTCAGCGGATCATGCGGCACGTCCGGCGTCGGTATCGTCTCATAGGCGCCATTGTCGAAGAGCGTGTCGAGCCGTGCCTTGACCGGCATCTTCATGTGGTAGCCGGAGCCCGGTACGACATAGAGATTGGACTCAAGGTCCTTATGGAAAATCAGTTCGCCGCTGTCGGGGCATTTGACCCACAGGTTTTCCGGCGTCTCGCGGCGCAAAAGCGAGCGGATTCTCGGCGGAACGACGTTGGAAATCCAGTTCATGCCAGTCCTTTACAGGGGCGGCGCGCGGCGCCGAGATCAGGCAGTTTATTCGTTTGGGGCGCCGAGGCAAAGCCTTAGACGGGCTCGCGCGCGGCCTTGCGGATGCCGGCGGCAAGGTCACGGACGAGATCGGTCACCGCGGCGACGCTGGCAGAAGTCGCGTGGCCCTCTTCATCGAGAGATTTGCGCAATGCATCAACAAGCGCCGAGCCAACGACGACGCCGTCGGCCACCTTGGCGATAGCGGTGGCGCTTTCGGCGTTCTTGACGCCGAAGCCGACCGCAACCGGCAGCGCCGTATGCTGCTTGAGCCGCGCGACGGCGGCGCCGACCTTGCCGTAATCGGGCGTCGCGGCGCCGGTGATGCCGGTGATCGAGACGTAATAGACAAAGCCCGCGGTATGGGCGAGCACGGCTGGCAGGCGTGCATCGTCGGTCGTCGGCGTTGCGAGACGGATGAAATCGAGCCCTGCGTCGAGCGCCGGCAGGCAGAGTTCGCTGTCTTCTTCCGGTGGCAGATCGACCACGATCAGACCATCGACACCCGCCGCCTTCGCGTCGTCGAGAAAACGCGCGACGCCATAGACGTAGATCGGATTGTAATAGCCCATCAGAATAACCGGCGTCGCCGCAGCGGATTTGCGGAAATCCGCGACGAGCGCGAGCACTTTGGTGAGCGTCGTCTTCGCCGCCAGCGCCCGCAAGCCTGCCGCCTGGATGGCGGGGCCATCGGCCATAGGATCGGTGAAGGGCATGCCCAATTCGATCAGATCGGCGCCCGCTTCAGGCAGGGCTTTCAGCAAAGCGAGCGAGGTTTCGAGATCGGGGTCGCCGCCCATGACGAAGGTCACAAGCGCGGCGCGGCCCTCGCGGGCGGTCTCGGCAAAACGGGTGTCGATACGGGTCATGGCGGCGGTGGCTAACACGAAGCAACGGCCTGCGAAAGTCTCGACAACGCTCCGCCGAAGATATACATGCTCATGAAGTATATCATGGAGGCTGGCGATGCAGATTGCGAAATGGGGCAACAGCCTCGCGGTACGGCTGCCCAAATCCGTCGTCGAGGCTTTGGATTTGAAGGAAGGCGATGACATCGGGATCGAAGTCCTGGGTGCGCGCAGCCTGGCAGTCGAAAAAACGGTATCGCCCCAGGAATTGCTGTCGCGACTGAGAAAGTATCGAGGCCGCCTGCCCGCCGATTTCCGCTTCGACCGGCTCGAGGCCAATGAGCGCAACTGATCGGCCCTTCTTCGATACGAACGTCCTCGTCTACCTGCTCTCGGACGATGCACACAAAGCGGACCGGGCCGAAACCCTGCTTTCGGGTGGCGGCATTGTCAGCGTGCAAGTTCTCAACGAATTCGCCGCCGTTAGCCGCCGTAAACTGCGGCTCGCGTGGCCAGAAATCCGCGAGATATTAGCGACCATCCGCGCTGTCACGCGCGTCGAACCTCTGACCTTGGCAATGCATGAAGCCGGACTCGAGCTCTGCGCCCGTTATGATTTTGCGCTTTATGATTCGATGATCGTTGCCGCGGCACTGCAAGCGCATTGTACGTTGCTCTATTCGGAAGACATGCAGGACGGGCATGTCATCGAGACGCTCACAATCCGCAATCCCTTTCGCGAAGCCTAGCGGGCGAAAATTCCTACGGCAGAACGCCGTACTTTTCGAACCAGGCCTTCATTCGCTTCCAGCCGTCTTCCGCCGCATCTTTGCGATAGCTCGGGCGGTAATCGGCATGGAAGCCATGCGGAGCGCCCGGATAGATATGGAACTCGGCCGTCTTGTGATCCGCCGCCAGCGCGGCCTTCATCTTCTCGACCTGATCCGGCGTGATGCCCTGATCCTGCGCGCCAAAAAGCCCGAGCACCGGCTCCTTGACCTCGCCCGCGAGCTGATAGGCATTATTCGGCATGGCGGCGCTCGGCGGGTCCATGAGGCTGCCATAGAAGGCGACGCCCGCCTTCAGATGCGGATTATGCGTCGAATAGAGCCAGACGGTGCGGCCGCCACGGCAGAAGCCGATGATGCCCACGCGCGCCGGATCGCCGCCCTGTTCCACGGCCCAGGCGAGCGTCGCATCAAGATCGGCGAACAATTCCTTATCCGACTTGCTGTTGACGATCGGCAGCAGCTTCGGAAGTTCGGAAATTTTCGAGACGTCGCCAAGCCGGAAGTAATAATCCGGCGCAACCGCCAGCGCCCCGAGCTTGCCGAGGCGGCGCGTGACATCCTTGATGTATTCGTGCAGGCCGAAGACCTCCATCGCGACGAGGATGATCGGCGGCTTCTTTGCGCCGTCAGGCTTGGCGAAATAAAGCGGCATGTCGCCGCCCGCGAGGGCGACCTTGGCCATGCCCGCATCGAGACCTTCGGCCGACGTGTGAATCGCATCGGCACGCACCGAACCTGCGGCAAGCGTGTATCCCGCGGCAGTCGCGCCAGCAGCCGTCATAAAACCCCGCCGCGACAGGGGCGCGAACTTGGTCAAACCTTCAATATCGGACATGATCGGTTGCGACGACACCCGTGAACTCCCGAGAACAGTGAAGCGATTACATCCCGCCGAGGTGATCGGCGACGGTGAAGATGTCCTTGTCACCGCGGCCGGAAATGTTCACCACCATAAGATGATCGCGCGGCTTCTGCGGCGCGATGTCGATCACTTTCGCGAGCGCATGTGCGGGTTCGAGCGCCGGAATGATCCCTTCCTGCTGCGCGCAAAGCTGGAAGGCGGCAAGCGCCTCGGAATCGGTTGTCGAAAGATACGTGACTCGGCCCGTCTCCTTGAGCCAGGAATGTTCCGGCCCGATGCCCGGATAATCGAGACCGGCGGAGATCGAGTGGCCCTCTTCAATCTGCCCGTCAGCATCCATCAAAAGATACGTGCGATTGCCATGCAGGACGCCCGGCCGGCCGCCGGCGAGCGACGCCGCATGCGCCTTGTCGAGGCCATAGCCGGCGGCTTCGACGCCGTAGATTTCGATCTGCCGATCGTCGAGGAACGGATGAAACAGGCCGATCGCATTTGAGCCGCCGCCGATGCAGGCAAAGAGCGAATCCGGCAGCCGTCCCTCTGCCGCCTGCATCTGCGTGCGCGTCTCTTCGCCGATCACGCACTGAAAATCGCGCACCATCGCCGGATAAGGATGCGGCCCAGCCGCCGTGCCGATGCAATAGAACGTGTTCTCGACATTGGTGACCCAATCCCGCAACGCCTCGTTCATCGCATCCTTCAACGTGCGCGCACCGGATTGCACCGGCACCACTTTCGCGCCGAGCATGTGCATACGAAAGACGTTCGGCTTCTGCCGTTCGACATCGACCTCGCCCATATAGACGATACATTCGAGGCCGAAGCGGGCGCAGGCCGTCGCCGTCGCGACGCCATGCTGGCCGGCGCCGGTCTCGGCAATGATGCGGGTCTTGCCCATGCGCCGCGCGAGCAGAATCTGCCCAAGCACATTGTTGATTTTGTGCGCGCCGGTGTGATTCAACTCCTCGCGCTTGAAATAGATTTTCGCGCCATGTTCAGCGTCGGTGGCCTTGCCGCGCAGATAGTCCGTCAGCCGTTCGGCGAAATAGAGTGGGCTTGGGCGACCGACGTAATGAGTGAGAAGATTGTTGAGTTCGGCGTGAAACGCCGGGTCCTTCTTCGCCAGCTCATAATGGCGTTCGAGATCGAGGATGAGCGGCATCAAGGTCTCGGCGACGAAACGTCCGCCGAAAATGCCGAAATGCCCGCGATCGTCGGGGCCAGTGCGGAAGGAGTTGGGAGTCTGCTCGTTCAATGTCGTCTCGTGTTCGAGAATCGCGCCTGCTCTTAATTGTTTCGTCGCATCGGATTTATCCGAAAACCGCTTCGCACTTTTCGGTCCGATGCTCTATCCGCTCTTAGCCAGCGAACCAAGCTTTTCCGTCGCTCGCGCCGCCGCGATGAAACGGACGATTTTGCCGATATCCTTGACGCCGCGGGCACTTTCGACGCCTGACGAGACATCGACGCCGGGCGCACCTGTTGCGGCAATCGCCGCCCCGACATTATCCGCCGTCAAGCCGCCGCCCAGCAGCCAGGGCTTGGCGAAGCTGCGCCCCGCGAGCAACGTCCAATCGAAGGCGCGGCCATTGCCACCCGGCAGCGCCGCCGCGTCAGTGGGCTGGGCATCGAAAAGCAGCATGTCGGCAAATGCTTCATAGGCGCCGATCTTGTCGAGATCAGCGACTGTTCCGAGGCCAATCGCCTTCATCACCGGGCGCCCGAATTTTTCGCGGATCGCGGCGACCCGCGCCGGGGTCTCCGCACCATGCAATTGCAAAATATCAGGTGCGAAAGCCTTGATCGCCGCACTGAGAAGCTCGTCGTCCGCATGGACAGTAAGCAATGTTTTCGGCGCCCGGCCTGCGACTTGAGCGACAAGTGCCGGCGCGGCCGCGAGCGGCACGTGACGGGGGCTGCGCGCATAATGCACGAAGCCGACCATATCGGCGCCAGCGTCGAGGGCGGCAGCAAGCGTCTCGGAGGTCGAAAGCCCGCAGATTTTGACGATCATGCCGGGCTTTTACACGCTCGCAGCGGCAAAAACGAGTTTTATGAATGCGTGGTCTGGCTGCGCAGCCGATTGGCTTCGGCGCGGCTCTCACGCAGGGCACGGCGATGTTTGCCCTGCGACAGCCATGTGAAAAAGCCGCCCAGAATCACGCCGATGATAATCGCGGCGATCAGGACAATGAACAGCGGCGCTTCGACCGCGCCGGCCGTGGTCGAGGTGAATGGGTCGAAAGACACGAGGACCGCGTGCCGGTTCGCGACCGCCAAGGCAAGGCCGATGAGCGCGAGCGGCAGCAGAATCAGCACTTCCAGAAGGCGTTTCATCTGCAAGACTTCATCTACAAGACCCGCGGCTGCGATCAGCTCAAATAGCCGTCGTTGAGGCGTTCGCGCATTTCCTTGCCGGTCTTGAAGAACGGCACGGCCTTTTCATCAACGGACACATGCGCGCCAGTGCGCGGATTGCGGCCAAGACGCGCGTCGCGATGCTTGACTGAAAAAGCGCCAAAGCCGCGCAATTCCACCCGGTCGCCGCGTGCCAACGCTTTGACAATCTCGTCGAGGATGGCGTTCACGATCTTCTCAACGTCGCGCAGATAAAGATGCGGATTGCGGTCTGCGATCCGCTGCACGAGTTCCGACTTGATCATGTTGCGCCCCCTGCCGTCATTCTCTGCCGACTTCGCCCTCACGCGAAACCTGCCCGGCGCACTCCAGTCCCCGGAGAGCGCGCCTCGTGTCATCAAATCATGTTCTAAGGTGACCGCCAACGCCCGAAACACGTTTGGCTTCAATTAGCAGGGCCAGCCTGCCAAATCGCCACAAGACCGTCAAGTAATTGTCCCTGGGCATAAGTCTCGGTGCCGCCCAGCACATTTGCCAGCGCCGGGAAGCCCAAAACTTCTGCGATTTTTGCGGCACTGCTGAAAATGCCAAATCGCTGAAACCGGTCTGTCGTGGTCCAATCACGCACCGGCAGCCCATGCGGCACTTTCCTGACGCGCTCGAGCCAGGCGACGCCTTCGCGCTCCTCGCCGACTTCATCGATGAGCTTCAGCCCGATGCCCTGTCGGCCGGTGAACACGCGGCCATCATCAACCGCCGCCAATTGCGCATCCGTCATGCCGCGGCGGTCTTTCACCAGGCCTTTGAACCATGTGAAGCTGTCGGCCACGAGTGAGGCCAGCGCGGCGCGCACCTCCGGGCTCGTCGGCTCGTACCCGCTCGGCTCCGCCTTGAGCGGCGAGGATTTCACCGAATCCATCTTCACCCCGACTTTGCCGAGGAGACCCGAGAGATCGGGATATTCAAACAAAACCCCAATCGAACCGACGAGCGCGTTGCCGGGCGCCACGATGTGATCGGCGCCGATCGCCGCGATATAGGCACCGGACGCCGCCATTGTGCCGACGACGGCAACCATCGGCTTTTTCGCCGCCAGACGCCGCAATGCGATGAAGAGCTTCTCCGCACCCGTCGTCGTGCCCCCGGGGCTGTCGATCGCAAGGATCACACCGGCGGTATTTTTGGACTCCGCGACATCGTTGATCAGCTTCAGCGTCGCCCGGTCCCCGGTGATGACGCCAGAGATCGTGATGCGCGCGATATGCGACGACGCAAGCCCCAAGCTGGAGCGGCCGGAAACGCGCAGACCGATGAACACCAGGCCGGCAATCAGCAGCAAAATCGAAACGACCCGCCAAAAGGACAATTTCCGCTGCAGCAGCCGCCGGTCGACGATGTAATCGGCGGGAGATGTATTCGACATGCCTGTTCCCTTGGCGGTGGAAAGCCGGGGCGGAACCTAAGCCCCAGTGCTTGATGAGGCAAGCCCGTGCGTCACCACGTTATTTTACATTTGATCGAGTGCCATCAGAGCGAGGCCGGCTGCGACCGATTGAAACGCATCGCCGATATGAACGCGCGCCTCGCCGAACCGGCTCTGAAAGAGCGCGCGGACGGCCGGGACAAAGGATGTTCCCCCAGTGAGGAAGACGGCATCGATATCGTCGAACTGCAACCCAGCCTGGATGATTGCGCGCTCCAGCGCCTCCACTAATTTGGCAAGATCCGGCGCGATCCATTGTTCGAAATCGTGACGCGTCACCTCGGCCTCGATTTTCACGCCTTCGCGATCGAAGCGGAACGGCACGATATCGGCGCTCGAAAGCGCGGCCTTCACCTCGCTGACGCTGCGATAAAGCTCAAATCCAAGATCCATCTCGATCAGGGTTTGCAAATTCTCCAGCATCCGTGGCTCTTCGGCCACCAGGATCAGCTTTCTCAATTCGGCAAGTGTCGCGCCTGACTTCAACCAGGATAATTGGTGCCATTGCGCGAAGGCAGCGTAGAAATAGGCCGGCATCGGCAGAAGCTTGTCGAACGAACGATAAGCTGTTCCCTTGCCAAGCTGCGGCGCCACGACGTTCGTGATGATCCGGTAGTCGAACGTATCGCCGGCGACGCCGACACCCGTATGCGCCAGCGGATGGGCGACGAAACTCGCGCCCCGGCGCTCAAAACGCAGGACGGAGAAATCGCTGGTGCCGCCGCCGAAATCCGCGACCAGCACCGTCTCGTCGCGTTGCAGCCGGCGCGCATACCAATAGGCTGCGCCGAGTGGCTCATAAGCAAGCTTCACCCGCGGCAGCCCGGCATCATGATAGGCTTGCTTCAAACGTGCGACCGCAAGATCTTCGTCCGGCCGCTCGCCGGCAAAGACCACGGGGCGGCCGCTGACCACCGGCAAATTCTGGGTGAGATCGCGCGTGTCGCCGAGCAAATGGCCGAGAAAGGTCGAAACCAGGCGCTCGATCGTGAAACGCTCGCCATAGAGCCGCGTCTCGCTGAAGAGCGGGCTCGCCAGATGGGTCTTGATCGATTGGATGAAGCGCTGCTCGCCCTCGGCCGCAATGGCGCGTTGAAGCGCCTCGGGCCCCGCGACGTGCTTCACCGCGCGGCCTTCACGCCAGAACATCAGGGCTGTGCGAAACGTCTGCGTCGGGCCGGCGGCGCTCGGCCAAGTCAGGGTCTCGACCTCGCCGTCCCGCCCCGCGATGGCGACGACGGAATTCGTCGTCCCAAAATCCACGCCGATCGCGACGCCGTCTGCGATATTCATAGGACCATTCATCAAGGGAACTGACAGAAAAGCCCGCACGGCTTGCACCGCGCGGGCTTTTAATTCCGAGAATTCGACGAAATTATTCGTCGTCTTCCTTCTTCTTGGCACCCTTCTTGGTGTCCGTGTCGCGCGCTTTCAGCGCGGCGCCAAGAATATCGCCAAGCACGGCGCCCGAATCGGCCGAACCGAACTGGGCGATCGCTTCCTTTTCTTCGGCGACTTCGAGCGCCTTGATCGAAACCGCAACCTTGCGCGCGCGGCGATCGAGCTGCGTGATGCGGACATCGACCTTTTCGCCGACGGCGAAACGGTCGGGCCGCTGATCGGCGCGGTCGCGGGCCAATTCGCTACGCTTGATGAATGCGACGAGATCGGTACCGGTGATCTTGACGTCGATCCCACCCTCTTTCACGTCGATCACTTCGCAGGTGACGATCGAGCCCTTCTTGAAGTCGGGGCCGCCTTCTTCCGTCGCAGGCGCGTCGAACGGGTCAGTGCCGAGCTGCTTCACGCCGAGCGAAATGCGCTCCTTCTCCTGATCGACATCGAGCACCTTGGCGCGAACGATATCGCCCTTCTTGTAGTCGTCGATCACCTGCTCGCCGGGCTTGTTCCAGTCGAGATCGGAGAGATGGACCATACCGTCCACATCGCCTTCGAGGCCGACGAACAGACCGAACTCGGTCTTGTTCTTGACCTCGCCCTCGACAATGCTGCCGACCGGATGCTTCTCGGCAAAATCTTCCCACGGATTGGCGAGAGTCTGCTTGAGGCCGAGCGAAATACGACGCTTGACCGGATCGACTTCGAGAACCTGAACGTCGACTTCCTGGCTCGTCGCGACGATTTTGCCGGGGTGGACGTTCTTCTTGGTCCACGACATTTCGGAAACGTGGATCAGGCCTTCGATGCCCGGCTCCAGCTCGACGAACGCGCCGTAGTCGGTGATGTTGGTCACGCGGCCATGGATGCGGGCATTGACCGGATATTTGGCGTCGATGCCCTGCCACGGATCGTCGAGCAATTGCTTCATGCCGAGCGAGATGCGGTGCGTCTCGTGATTGATCTTGATGATCTTGACCTTGACCGTCTGGCCGATGGTCAGAACCTCGCTCGGATGATTGACGCGGCGCCAGGCAATGTCGGTGACATGCAACAGACCGTCGATACCGCCGAGATCCACGAACGCGCCGTAATCGGTGATGTTCTTGACCACGCCGTCGATGACCTGACCTTCTTCAAGGTTGGCGACGATCTCATGGCGCTGTTCCGCGCGGCTCTCTTCAAGCACGGTGCGGCGGGAGACGACGATATTGCCGCGGCGGCGATCCATCTTGAGAATCTGGAACGGCTGCGTGACATGCATCAGAGGCGTGACGTCGCGGATCGGCCGGATATCGACCTGGCTGCGCGGCAGGAAGGCTACGGCGCCGTCGAGATCGACGGTGAAGCCGCCCTTGACCTGATTGAAGATGACGCCTTCGACCTTTTCCTGCTTCTCGAAGGCACGCTCAAGGCGCACCCAACTCTCTTCGCGACGGGCCTTGTCGCGCGAGATCACCGCCTCGCCCAGTGCATTCTCGATGCGCTCAAGGTAAACTTCGACTTCATCGCCGACGCTCAGCGTGCCTTCGCGGCCCGGACCCTGGAATTCCTTGAGGGCGACACGGCCTTCGGTCTTGAGGCCGACGTCGATGACGGCGACATCCTTTTCGATGGCGACGACAATGCCCTTGATGACCGCGCCTTCGAGAGCTTCGTTGTGGCCATAGCTCTCATCGAGAAGCGCGGTAAAATCCTCGCGCGACGGCGCGTAGGTGCTGGTAGATGTCATTCGTTCTCCTGAAATGCCCAATCGGGCAAAACGCCGGCGGTTAAAGGTTGACGGAGCTTTTCCCCACCGTGGCCTGCCCAAGGACAGGATCACCCGCATCAAAAAGGCGGACCGGCGTCGGACGACGGGAAAAAGCTAGGTTCGGGCGGCTATGTAGCAAGCGCGCGCCCCCCGGGCAAGGGGCGCGCGGCAAGAGACGTGCGGGAACTGCAAAATGGACCTTGAACCGGCTTCGCCGAGGCGATCAGCCCGGCAGAAGCACCGTGTTGATCACATGAATGACGCCATTGCTCTGGTTAACGTTGGAGATGGTGATCCAGGCTTTGTCGCCCTTGGCGTCGATGAGTTCGAGCTTGCCGTCATATTCCTTGACCGTCAGTTGCGCGCCCTCAACGGTCTTCAGCATCGCCTGGCCACCGCCCAGCTTGACCATTTCCTTGAGCTGGCGGGCCGAATAGCGGCCAGCGACGACATGATAGGTCAAAACTGAGACGAGGGTGGATTTGTTCTCGGGCTTGAGCAGGGTGGCAACAGTGCCCGGCGGCAATTTGGCGAAAGCTTCGTTCGTCGGGGCGAAGACGGTGAACGGGCCCGCGCCTTCGAGCGTTTCGACGAGGCCAGCGGTCTTCACGGCCGCGACCAAGGTCGTGTGATCTTTCGAGTGAACGGCATTTTGAACGATATTGCGCGATGGATACATCGCCGCGCCGCCGACCATCGGGTCTGAGGACATCATCGTCGCCTGCGCCGCGGGGCCGGAAAATCCGGTCAGCGTTGCGGCGAGGACGAGAGCATTAAGTTTCGAGAACTTCATAATTCGTCTCCTTAAGCGGACATCGCCGGCGGAAACTCAACTGGCGCCGCCATGCGCGTCACAACCATCTACGGAAGGCGATCGAAACGGGTTTCGCGATTTGAAAAGAATTTCGCACGCGTGGCACGCGCCTAGACTTTGTTTCGTATCCGTCGTTAAGGAGATTGAGTGCGAAGACGGGGTTGCCGCATTGACGCGATTGGACAACAGCGAACTCGTCAGCTTCCTGGTTGCAACGGCGCGTGGCGACCGCGCAGCTTTCGCTGAACTTTATCGGCGCACCGCACCGAAACTTTTTGCGATTCTCTTGCGTATTCTTCCGAGCAAGAGCGTGGCGGAAGAGGCGCTCCAGGACGTATTTTTGAAAATTTGGCAGAATGCGGGAAGTTTTTCGCCCGAAGCCGGCCCTGCGATGGGGTGGCTGGTATCAATTACGCGCAACCGCGCGATCGATATCATCCGCGCGAAAAATCCGGCCAAACCTGCCGAAACCGAGAACACGAATTTTCTCGCAAATATCGTCGATCTTTCCGGCGGCGAGGAGCAGATGATGGAACTCGCCACTTTACGGCATTGTCTTGGAACGCTCGAAGAATCGGCGCGCAATTGCATTCTGCTCGCCTATTACAACGGCTATTCGCGCGAGGAACTGGCGAGCCGCTTCGGCCGCCCTGTCGGCACGATCAAGACATGGCTGCACCGTAGCCTTGCGTTGCTCAAGTCTTGCCTGGAAGGCGCAACATGAGCGACGAACCTGACATGCAAGCCGCCGAATATGTTCTCGGCACGCTCCCGGCGGATGAGCGCCGCGCGTTCGAGGCATTGCTTGCGCGCGATCCCGCGACGCGGCTGGATGTAGAGAACTGGGAGCACCACCTTGCGCCCCTCAACGATGCGCTGAACGATGTCGAGCCCTCAGAAAACGTTTGGCAAGCGATCGAGGCGGCGCTGCCGGAATCAGGGGCTGCGACGCCCCCTTCGCTTCTGCTGCTGCGCCGGTCGCGCAACCGCTGGCGCACTGCGGCGATCATCGCGGGTGCTTTAGCCGCCGGGTTCGCGGCAGTCAGCATCGATCATCTCTTGAAGACGCCGCGCGAAGCCGCAGGCAGCTATGTCGCCGTCGTCAATCGCACCGGCGATCAGCCTGCGCTCATCATTCGCGTCGACCTCGCCACGCGCACCGTTTTTGTGCGGCCTGTCGCAACAAGCGTCCCGCAAGGCCGCAGTCTCGAACTCTGGTATATTGGCAATCATCTGGCGCCGAAGTCGATGGGTCTTGTCGATAAGACCGACCGCAGCATTGCGCTGCCGCAAGGCGCGCCGATCGAGAAGGCAAATTTTGCCGTGACCGTCGAGCCTCAGGGCGGCTCACCGTCTGGCGCGCCGACCGGGCCGATCGTTTATTCAGGTCAATTGCTCAAGGAGTGAGGCGCGCTTTGCATCTGCGCCTGCACGATGGCCAGCGCCCGGTTGAACGCGGCTTCGATATCGAGATCGGTCGTATCGAGTTCGACCGAATCGGCGGCGGCTCGCAATGGCGCCGTGGCGCGCGAGGCATCGCGCGCATCGCGGCGGCGGATTTCTTCCAGGATCGCCAGATAATCGACCGTTTCGCCCTGCCCCTTAAGCTCAAGCGCGCGGCGGCTCGCGCGCGTCTCCGGCGTTGCGGTCACGAAGATTTTGACCTGTGCTTGCGGGCAGATCACAGTGCCGATGTCGCGCCCGTCGAGAACCGCACCGCCCGGCCGCGTTGCAAAATCGCGCTGCAAATCGATGAGCGCCTGACGCACTTCCGGAATCGCGGCGACGATCGAGGCGGCTTCACCCATGTCGCGACCGCGCAATATTTTGGCGTTGAAGTCAGTCAGCGACAAACCGCGCGCCGCGGCGACGGCGGCGCGTACGTCAGCAAGATTTTGCCCATGATCCATGAGCATGCGGGCGGTCGCCCGATAAAGCAGACCCGTATCGAGATGCGGCAAGCCGAGTCGCTCGGCCAGACGGCGCGCCAAAGTGCCTTTGCCGGACGCCGCCGGTCCATCAATCGCGACAATCATGAAAAGCGCGCCCCGAGGCTTGTAAGCGAAGTCTGGAAGGTCGGGAAACTCGTTGCAATCATCGCCGAATCGTCGATCGCCATGCCCCGCTTGGCCGCAAGCCCAAGGCACAGGAAACTCATTGCAATGCGATGATCGAGATGCGTCGCCGCGACGCCGCCGCCCGACACCTCGCCATCGCCGCCGACGACGATGAGGTCGTCGCCCTCGATAATGCTCTCGACGCCAGCGGCCGTAAGCCCATCTGCGACCGCCGCAAGGCGATCGGATTCCTTCACCCGCAATTCCGACAAGCCACGCATTCGTGTTGCGCCTGAAGCGAACGCGGCGGCCACGGCGAGGATCGGATATTCATCGATCATCGACGGTGCCCGCGCTGCCGGCACATCGACGCCGCGCAATTCCGAGCCGCGCACGCGCAAATCCGCGACGCGCTCGCCGCCTTCATCGCGCTCATCGAGGACATCGATACGCGCGTCCATTTCCAGAAGCGTCTGAAGAAGCCCCGTGCGCAGCGGATTCATCATCATGCCCTCGATGACGATGTCCGAGCCCGGCACGATGAGCGCCGCCACAAGCGGAAAGGCCGCCGAGGAAGGATCGGCCGGCACGACCACGGGCGTCGGCTTAAGTTCGGGCCGCCCCTCAAGCGTGATCTTGCGGCCCTCGGCCCCAAACGGCTCGCTCGCGATCAGCGCGCCAAAATGCGCCAGCATCTTCTCGGTATGGTCGCGGCTCGCCTGCGGCTCGATCAGCACAGTACGGCCGGGCGAATTAAGCCCCGCCAGCAGCACGGCAGATTTGATCTGTGCCGAGGCGACGTCAGTGCGGTATTCGATCGGCAGGGGCTCCGGTGTCCCTTTGAGATGCACCGGGCAGCGGCCGCCGTCGCCTTGCGACAGAACTTCAGCGCCCATCCGGGTCAAAGGATCGAGCACGCGGCGCATCGGTCGCTTGCGCAGCGAGGCGTCGCCATTGAATTCGGCAGTGATCCCATGACCACCGACGACGCCCATCATCAGCCTCGCGCCGGTGCCCGCGTTGCCGAAATCGAGCGGCCCTCGCGGCTCCAGGAGCGCGCCAATGCCGACGCCGTCCACCTGCCAGGCGCCCTCGCTACGCCGCTCGATTCGCGCGCCCAGCGCACGGCACGCGGCGCCCGTGTGGAGGACATCCTCGCCTTCGAGCAGGCCTTCGATCTGCGTCCGCCCGACGCTCAGCAGCCCGAGGATGAAAGCACGGTGCGAAATGGATTTATCGCCGGGTGGCCTCAAACGGCCCTTGAGCGGGGCGCCGGGCGCCGCGCTTGCGGCAGTGGCTGACGGCGAAACATGCATCGAAACAGTCAAAATCCCTCCAGGCCGGGCAAGTGCTTTCCCCGCTGGTAACATGTGGCTTGGGGAAAAGTCATGGGCCAATTCACCCCGCCCGCACACGGAAATCCCATGACGCGGGTGGCC
The DNA here is from genome assembly GCF_037200945.1 of Methylovirgula sp. Taxonomy (NCBI): domain Bacteria; kingdom Pseudomonadati; phylum Pseudomonadota; class Alphaproteobacteria; order Hyphomicrobiales; family Beijerinckiaceae; genus Methylovirgula; species Methylovirgula sp. The sequence goes on along the minus strand of NZ_JBBCGP010000001.1, from coordinate 1,832,424 downwards.
TGCGGCTTGCCGGAACCGGACGTGAAGTTCCAATTGACAGGGGCCTTTAGGCTTACTAACGGGAGCCTTAAGCGCGCCGACAGGCGGTAGCCGCGGTCCGCCCCGCGGCGTTCAACGACTTTCCAGAGGCCAAACCGTGGCGAAACCCGATCTCGGCAACAAGCATACCTGCCAGAACTGTGGCACCAAATTTTTCGACTTGAACAAGAGCCCGGTCGTCTGCCCCAAGTGCGGGACAGTCCAGCAGGCCACGACCCGCACCGCGCGCACGGTTGTGGTGGAAAAGGACGAGGAGACGAGCGATCAGGGCGTCGAGATCGTCTCGCTCGATGAGGTCGAAGCGGCCGAAACGAGCCTCGAGGCAACAGCGGATGACGATGTTGAACTTGAGGACGAGGGTGGCGACGACGACGATACCTTCCTTGAAGAAGAGGAAGAGGACAGCGATGACGTCACCGGCCTGATCGACGGCGATATCGCGCCCGACGAGGAGCCGTGAGGCATCGGGCGTGAAAGTGGGAAGGTTTTCGAGCGATCCGAGGGCCTAGGTTTTTGTTGTGACGCGTTTTCTTTACGCGAACCGGTTCCCACTTCGCTCGAAAACGCTCCGCATGGCTGCTTGTGGCGGCAGATTATTGCGTCTATATAGCCGCTCCGCGTCAGCTGGAGTTGGCACTCAAATCCACCCAAGATTTGAGCGGCGCGAAAGGTTCGGGGTCATAGCTCAGTTGGGAGAGCGCTTCAATGGCATTGAAGAGGTCGTCGGTTCGATTCCGTCTGGCTCCACCAATTAAATCAATGACTTAGATCGTAGCTAATCATGGGCTTTTCGACGCCAGCTACAGATTAGCGGCACCGAGAGGCAACAGCCAGTTCGCCTGGCGCGAGCTTTTTCCCAGATTTCATTGTTCTCGACAAATTGGAATCGGTCGCGGCGGCGGGGCCGGATGCTCCTCTTTATAGCGAGCGATCATCGGACCGAGCTGATCGTCCGACCAGAATTTTGGAGCGCGTATTTCCCTCAAACAGGACGCGTTCCAATACAATCCTGAACTCGATGGCGGCCGCCCCGCGAGCACGGCTCGCGCGACGCCACGAACGTCGGCGGCATCGGGATAGATATACAAAGTCGTTGGATTATTTCTGACCAATGCGATGATTTGCGAAGCATCAGAGGGCGACCAACTCGTGCAACCGTTGCTGCGGCCGCCGGAATAATCCACAAGCGTTCCAAGCGGGACGTAACCGTCACGGTTCGCATAGGGGCTGCTGGAATCTTTGAGCAGGCACATGCCACTCAATTTGACTGTCGCGTGGCCGCCGATCTCGCGCGCTCGCGCGTTTGCGGTTTCACCTTCGCCATCGAACTGAACAAACGAGCGGGTCAAGACAGCTTTGCGCGCGCCCGATGCGCGATAATACCCTTTGAAAGACGTTTTCGTTTCGCCTGTCACATAGGCTCCGCCCGCCGTCAGATCCGAACCCGTCGCATTGCCGAAATTCCTGGCGCATTGTCTGCCGTTTCCGAAATCTCCGACGCCTGGCAAATCGAGACCGCTGCCGTGACCTGCCGGAACTGCACGAAACGAGTGGCTGGCCTCGCAGATCACATAAAAGCGATGCCCCAACCTGCCATTGCTGAGGTCATTGGGACGTGTCGCGTCCATGGCCAGATAGCACTGGTTTCTCACTGAACCGTCGCTCAGCTTTTGTCGGTAAAGGGAACGTGCTCGTTGCAAAACCACCTCAGCGATTTGCCCTTCGCCTTCGCCGACATGAGACCTTAGCCAGACCGGAATTTCCGATGCCTGTTGCGCGAACAGCGATCGAGGCATCACCGCTAAAATGATGGCCATGACAAATAATCTGATGACACTCATTGGGAAGGAATTTGCCAACATCGGTCAGACTCTGGCTGGAAGTGGCCATTTGGAAGCCGTTAGACTCGTCCGGCTTCGGTTCGCCGAAGAATATATCACCGGCTTTCGGCGAACCGGCATCAAGTACCAACGAAATTTGCCACGAAATGCCCTGGCGATTCGGCTGACATACCCAGATTGCGAGCGGGCACATCTCCCGATAGTCGGCTGTCGCCGATACCCTGTAATTCAATTGCATCTGGCTCTGTCAATTAAATCAACCAGATAGCGCATCTGTAACGGAAGCGATTCTGCGGCCAGCCCGAAGCCAGCTACGTCCGTTAGAGTCGCCGCGGCCTTTTCTCCGCGGAGTCAGCGATGAAGCGGTCGCTTCGCATAGCTCTTTATCTTTGTGCCTGGGCGTTGCTTCGGGACAATGCTGGCGCCTGCAGTTTGGTGAAAGTCGCCGAACTTCCCTTGATCGAGCTTGGCAATCACTATGCGGTGATGGCCAATGTTGCCGGGCAGTCCCGGCCGATGATGGTCGATACTGGCGCGGCCACGACATTATTGGGCGCAAAAGCGGTAGACGATCTCAATCTGAAGGTCGATTACTCTGCGCCGCTGCCCAAGCCCGTCCTCGGGATCGGCCAGACCTCCGCGGCGGTGGTCTACCTCAACGTCATCGCCCCCATTCTCGGATTCGGAGATCTGGTTTTCCACAATCGCAGCACGGTCGTCGCGAGCCTTGACTTCGGGTCGATGCCAGAAGCCGACGCCGTCGGCATATTGGGCGACGACATTTTGTCGGACTACGATGTCGAGTTCGATTTTGTGGACGACAAGCTGACGCTCTACGACGAATTCGCTTGTTCGGATGCTTTCGTGCCTTGGACAGGCGCCTATTTCGCCCTGCCGTTTGAGCATCGCGACACCAAGATCATGGTCGATATTTTTCTCAATGGCGAGCGCACGCCGGCGATCGTCGATACGGGGAACAACAGCTCTTTTGTTTCGCGCATGGCACCAGCCCTTTGGGGCGCTCTCGCACACGAGATGAAAAAAACGCATTTGCACTCGATGAGCCCTTTCAACGGCGGCACATCATTGCCGAACCAGCGGTATCAATTCGACGAAATCCGTATTGGCGAGGACGTTTATCAAAACGAATATATGAAGGTCATCCAGGTTCAATTGCCGGGCGCTTCGGCAAACCTCGGATTGGATTATTGGAAACGGCGCAAGCTCTGGATTTCCTATCCCAACGATCTCATTTTCGTGTCCGGCATGAACGCAAGTCCGGCGCTCGCCTATCCCGTCAAAGTCAACACATCGATCGCCGGAAAATGACGCACGCTCCCGTTGGCACGATGCCAAACTTGTGAGAATCGCGGCGTAACGATCTGCACCGGGGCGACGAAGAAGCGGCATAGCCAAAACAAGGGTCGCCGCATGTTTACAGCTTTGTTGTCTCGAGATTCGTCATCCATGCAAATGTGGTGGCCGCTCCCGCTCCGCTTGATGATCGGCTACGGATTCATGGAGCATGGCTGGGCGAAGCTGGCGCGCGGCCCTGAAAATTTTACCAATATTCTCGCAGCGCTCCACATGCCTTTTCCCGGCCTCCTGGCGTGGTTGACGATTCACACGGAACTCTTCGGCGGCCTTGCGGTGTTGGCGGGCGCGTTGGTTCCGTTGGCGAGCGTACCCATGGCCATCGTGCTTTTGGTCGCGATATTCACAGTGCATCTGCCGAATGGGTTCAGTTCGATAAAGCTTGAGGCCGTGTCACCTCATGGCGCGCATTTTGGCCAGCCGGGCTATGAAACAGACTTGCTCTACCTTGCGAGTCTCGCGGCATTGACTCTCGGCGGCACAGGACGCTGGTCTTTGGACAATACCTTGGTGCGCTGTCTTGGCGCGCTGACGTCGTCCCGTAGTAAGGTTTAGCGCCCCCAAATAAATAGGGCGCCCGTGTGGGCGCCCTATTTTCTGTCGGCGAAGTGCCCGATCAGATGTTCTTGTTGACGTGCTCGGCCGACTTATTGACGGCGGTCTTCACCGCGTCCTTGGCATCGCCGACGGCCTTCTGCGCATGGCCCTTCAGCTCCTGCGCCGCGCCTTCGGCACGAAGCTTATCGGAGCCAACAGCCTTGCCGACGCCCTGCTTGACGGAACCAGCGGCCTCGTTCGCGACACCTTTGATCTTATCAGTCGTGCTGCTCATGTCTTCCACTCCTTGGTAACTTCGGAGCGAGGAACGGCACAGGATAAGAATAGTTCCGCGGGCCGGATTTCTTGTGAGATTACAAATGATTCACGCGAGCGAGAGCGCGGCGTTATCAGGCTCGTGCTTAGCCGCGTCGCGCAGAATCGGCGCCAGCGCGGCGAACAGCGCGTTGTCTTCCGGCACATCAGCATTCGGCGTCGTCAAAAGGGTATCGCCATAGAAAATCGAATTGGCGCCAGCAATCATACAGAGGACTTGGGCCTCGCGGCTGAAGCTCGCCCGGCCAGCCGAAAGACGCACAATGCTGCGCGGCAATACAATTCGCGCTGTTGCAACCATGCGCACGAAAACCAGCGGATCGATCTTCTCGCGGCCGGCAAGCGGCGTCCCGTCCACCGCGACAAGCGCATTGATCGGCACGCTTTCAGGGTGTGGATCGAAGGCCGCCAGAACCGCCAGCATGGCAGCACGGTCATGCACGCTTTCGCCCATCCCGACGATGCCGCCGCAGCACATTTCAATACCGGCGGCGCGCACAGCCTTCAAGGTTTCCAGCCGGTCATTATAGGTCCGCGTCGAGATGATCCGCGCGTAATAATCCGGGCCCGTATCGAGGTTGTGGTTATAGGCGGTAAGGCCCGCTTCCTTGAGCCGCTGCGCCTGCGGTTCCGTCAACATGCCAAGCGTGACGCACGCCTCCATGCCGAGCGCGCGAACGCCGCGCACCATGTCGAGCACCGCGTCGAATTCGGCACCGTCGCGCACCTGCCGCCAAGCGGCGCCCATGCAGAACCGATCAGCGCCCGCGTTGCGCGCTTTTTTGGCGGCGGCGAGCACCTCGCCGACCGGCATCAGCGATGATTTGCCGAGATTGACCTCATGATGCGCCGATTGCGGGCAATAGGCGCAATCTTCCGGGCAGCCGCCGGTTTTGACGCTCAGAAGGCTCGCCTTCTGGACGTAATTCGCGGGCTGATAGGCGCGATGCAGCCGGTTCGCCTCGCCGATCAATTCGATAAGGGGACGATCATGCACGGCGACGATTTCGTCAGCCGTCCAATCGTGGCGAATATCCCGCGGCGAAGAAATGTTCATCACCCTCGATTTAAAAGGAAATTACCGCCAAGACAAGGATGCGGCGGCGGCGCTCTCGTCAGGGCCTGCGACGTTACATAGGTATTGATCTTTGACAACCCCGACCGCCAAGGCCAACAAACCCAGATGATCCTCTCCGCCGCCTTCGCCGCCCTCGCCCAGATCTTCACGCCGCCGTTCCGCCGCGTTTTCTGGAAGACTTTGGGCCTGACCCTGCTGCTGCTCGTGCTGGTCTTTGCCACTGCCGAGACGGCCTTGGCGCATTTCCTTGTGCTCCCCTATCACTGGCTCGCGACGAGCCTGACGTTGCTCGCCGGACTGGCTCTCCTTGTCGGCTTCGCCTTCGCGATCACGCCGGTGTCGTTTCTTGTCGCCGGCTTCTTTTTCGATGAGCTTGCCGGCATCGTTGAAGCGGACATCGATCCGCAGCGTCCGGGCCGCACGGCGCCTCTTGGCGAGCAAATCCGCGTCGCGATCGTGTTTGCGTTGCTGGCGCTGGCGCTCAACATCGTGGCGCTGGGGCTCCTACTGGTGCCAGGCGTCAATGCGTTGATCTTCCTAATCGTCAACGCCTACCTGCTCGGCCGCGGCTATTTCGAGCTTGCGGCGCTGCGCTATCGGTCCGTCGAGGACGTCGGCCGGGTGCGCCGAGCGCACGAATTTCAGATTTTTCTCGCGGGAATGTTTATCGCGGCGCTGGCGGCGGTGCCGATCGCCAATCTGCTGACGCCGCTTTTCGGCGCGGCGCTGATGGTGCGCGTCCACGATAAAATCGCGAGGCAACCGCTCAAAGTCTAAGCCGTCAGCGCGGCCAATTTCGCGGCAAGCGCGGCGGAATCGCCGGCAACACGGATCGTTTTCACCCGGCTCGTCTGGCCAGATTCGAGGCTTACGTTGCTTCGCGCGATCGATAGGGATTTAGCTAGCAGGCGAATCAGCGCCTCATTCGCCGCACCCGCCTCCGGCACAGCACGGACACGCGCTTTCAAAACGGCGCGGCCGTCCGACAGATGCTCGACCCCGGCGATCTCATCGCGGGACGATTTGGGCGTGAGCCGCACGATGACGACAACGCCATCCTCGCGCAGGACCCACGGCTGCGACACAGCCCCGATGCCGGGCTAGAAGACGTTTGGATAAACGTAGCGCTCGATAATGTCCTGAAGCAGAAAGATCAGCAAAAGCAGGATCACAGGTGAGATATCGAGGCCGCCAAACGCCGGCAGGATGCTGCGGATGGGTTTCAGCAGCGGCTCGGTGACAGCGTTGAGCGCGTTCCAGATCGAGCGGACGACGTTGTTGTAAACATTGATCACGTTGAAGGCGATCAGCCAGGACATGATCGCCACTATGATAATGATGTACGTGTAAATTTGCAGGATCAGCAGAAGAACGTCGAGAATTGCACGCATAGGCGCTCCGGAACCCGGCAAGGGCCTCTCGTTTAGCTGGCGAAAGGCGGCCCGGCAAGCAGCGGCCCACATTGACAGTTGCGCCGCAGGAGACGTAAACACCCCGCTGGCCGGGGCTGTAGCTCAGATGGGAGAGCGCTGCAATCGCACTGCAGAGGTCGTGAGTTCGAATCTCATCAGCTCCACCAATAGAATCAAATACATACGTTGCATTGTCCCGCGGTTTGCGTGGCCGGCCACCGATGGGCCGTTCCGCGAGCGCTCTTACCCCCCACGATAAGATGGAATGTCCTGGGGCGATGTGGCGCGCCATATGCTTTGAACAAGTCTGATGGTGCCCTCAGGTTACGTTCTTGGATCAGCTTCAGATCACAGCGGGATTTGCCACCCAAGTTGGACGGGGGTCGGATAATCAAGACTTCGGTCTTATCGATATCGGCACCGCCTCCCAGAGAGCCACACAAGGCTCGATCGCAGCCCTAGCGGATGGCTTTGGCGCAAAAAGCGGCCGGGTGGCGTCGGAACTTGCCGTCCGCGCTTTTATCGACGGTTATCGCTCACAAAGAGAGCCTGTCGGCGTCGCCACCGCCGCGATGAAATCGCTCAACGCCTACAATCTTTGGCTTCATGGCCAGTCGCGATCCGACCCGGCGCTGCTCGGGGCCGCGACGACCTTTACCGCCGCGGTTCTATTGGGCCGAATCGCGACAATCCTGCATGTCGGCGATAGCCGGGCGTGGCATCTGCGCGCCGACCATCTGACGCTACTGACAGACGATCATTCCGCCCCGCAAGCGGATGGCAGCCGGCGACTGCTGCGCGCGATCGGCCTCGAGCCGGCGCTCCGGCTGGACGTGAAAGCGCAGCCGCTTGAGGCGTATGATCGCCTTTTGCTCACGACGAAAGGCGTCCATTCTGTCCTTTCGGCAAATGCACTTCTAAAACTTCTCAGCGCGCGACAAACCCCGCAGGCCGACGCCAATGCGATTGTCGAGGCTGCCCTGCAAGCTGGCGGCGAAGATAACGCGACAGCGCTTGTCATCGACATCATCACGGTGCCTGCCCCTGACTATAGCGCTGTCGTCGCCGAGATGGAGAATTTGCCGATCAAGAACTTGCCGGCGGTTGGCGAGACAATCGACGGATTCAAGCTTGCCCGCGTTCTCACTGAGAGCAAGACGTCGCGTCTCTTTCTGGCACGCGATCACAATGAATGGGTGGTGTTGAAATTCCCCAAGCCCGAGGCTGATAAAGTCGATCGCACGCATTTTATGCGAGAAGTATTTCTCGGCCAACGTATCAATCATCTGAACGTCGGCGCATCTCTGAAAATCCCGGAAGGACGCCAAAGCCAGCTCTATGTCGCGATGCCCTATTATCGCGGCGAGACCCTGGAAGATCGGCTCGGGCGCGACGGTCCGATGAAAATCGACGAGGCCGTTGCCATCGCGATCAAGATTGGACGCGGACTCATCGCGCTCCATAAAGCCGGCATCACACATCGCGACATCAAACCGGGAAATATCATGCTGCTGGAAAACGGCGATGTGAAGATTTTCGATTTCGGCGTCGCGCGTCTGCCGCGTCTCGACGACATTGACGAAGCTGCGAGTCCCGGCACGCTCGATTTCATGGCGCCTGAACTCTTCCAGGAGGAGAGAGGCGACGCTTTATCGGACCAATTTGCCTTGGGCGTTACCTTGTACCGTATTCTTTCGAACCATTATCCTTACGGTGAAACGCTGCCCGGCGAGCGCCCCCTTTTCGGTCCCGCGACGCCGCTAAGCGGATATCGCAGGGATGTCCCTGCCTGGCTTAATGCTGCGGTCCTGCGCGCCATTTCAATGCGCCGGGACGATCGCTTCGGTGATTTGCATGAGTTCATTTATGCCTTGGAGCACGGAAATCTTCACCCACGCCCGCGTTATCGCCGGCCACTGATTGAACGAAACCCGCTGCTCTTCTGGAAGGTCCTTTCAGGTCTTCTTGCCGCGCTTCTCATTCTCAGTCTCGTCTGGAAATGTCTCTGATTGCGTGCTTAACGCGAAGGACGTTTAAAGCATCGGATTTGTCCGAAAACCGCTTCGCACTTTTTCGGTTCGATGCTCTAGCTGTCGCTTCTGCAGCAGGCAGCGTCACGTTTCGGTGATGCTGTGGGGTCAAAAAAGCCGTCGCCGAACCTTGCTCGTGCCGTGATCAGCCGCCATGTTCCGGGCAAATCATAAAGACGCGAACGCGCCACGAAGGGAGGAGCCAGCAGACATCGCAGATGGAGTGAGTCCGTGACATCGAACGACGCGCCGCAGGACGCCATTCAGCCCTGGCCGAGCCTCGTCATTTTCGCCCTGGCCATGGGCGGATTCGCCATCGGGGTCACCGAATTCGCGACGATGAGCCTGCTGCCCTATTTTGCCAAAGATCTCCATGTCGATGCACCGACCGCAGGACACGCGATCAGCGCCTATGCCTTAGGCGTTGTCGTCGGTGCGCCGATCATCGCGGTGCTTGCCGCGCGCACGTCGCGGCGAACGCTTCTGATGGCCCTGATGGGCGTCTTCGCGTTCGGCAACGGCCTCGCGGCGCTGTCACCAACCTATCATTGGCTCGTCGCCTTCCGGTTTCTCAGCGGCCTGCCGCACGGCGCCTATTTCGGCATCGCCGCGATGGTCGCCTCGTCCCTCGTCCCGACGAACAAACGCACGCAGGCGATCGGCCAGATTTTCCTCGGCCTGACAGGGGCAACCGTGATCGGCGTCCCTGCCGCCAACTGGCTCGGTCAGCAAGTCGGCTGGCGCTGGAGCTTCGGTGTTGTCGCCTTGCTCGGCCTCGCCGCGTTAGCCCTTGTTGCCCTGCTCACGCCGCGCGACACCCCCGACAAGGAGGCGAGCCCGCTGCGCGAGCTTGCGGCGCTCAAGCGGCCGCAGGTCTGGCTGACGCTCGCCATCGGCGCCATCGGCTTCGGCGGCATGTTCGCCGTTTACACCTATCTCGCCTCGACACTGACCGACGTGACGCATGTGTCGAGCCTCTATCTGCCGCTCGTGCTCTGCGCCTTCGGCCTCGGCCTCACGGCTGGCAATCTCATCATCCCGCTTTTCGCCGATCGCGCGCTGATGCCGACGGCGGGCGCGCTCCTCATCTGGACGGCGGCGACGCTCGCCCTATACGCGTTCGCGGCGCACAACATCTGGCTGGTCACGTTCGATGTCTTCCTCATCGGCTGCGGCGGCGCACTTGGCACGGTCTTGCAGGCGCGACTGATGGATGTTTCCGGCGAGGCGCAAGCCCTGCCGGCGGCCCTCAACCATTCCGCCTTCAACACGGCGAATGCCATCGGTCCCTGGCTTGGCGGCATCGCGATCGGCGCGGGTTTTGGTTGGACATCGACCGGCTGGGTCGGCTTTGCGCTGGCGCTCGGCGGCCTTGTCATCTGGTTGCTGTCTGTCGTGATCGACAGCCGCATCGAGGGCGATCCGAAACTCATCGAAGACCCGGCGGAATAGGCAGCAGCGTCATTGCGAGCGAAGCGAAGCAATCCCGGAGGCTAAGCCGCCTGCTCCTTCGCCTCGCGGCGGCGGTCGTGCAAAATCCATTCGGTATAGCCGTTCGGCTGCACGCGCCCCTTGAAGATCAAATCCTCCGCCGCCTTGAAGGCCGGGCCGTTGAAGGTCGGCGCCATCGGCCGGTACGCGCCATCGTCATCGTTTTGACGATCGACGATTTTGGCCATGCGCTTGAGCGTGTTCGCGACCTGCGTCTCGTTAACGATGCCGTGCTGCAGCCAATTGGCGATGTGCTGGCTCGAAATGCGCAACGTGGCACGATCTTCCATGCGCCCGACATCGTGGATATCGAGCACTTTCGAACAGCCGATCCCCTGATCGACCCAGCGCACGACATAGCCCAGAATGCCCTGGCAATTGTTGTCGAGTTCTTCCTGCACCGCATCCGGCGCGAAATTGCCGCGCGAAATGGGGATCGTCAGCAGATCGGCGAGCTTCGCCGGCGCGCGGCCGCGCAGTTCCTTCTGCCGCTTGAGGACATCGACGCGATGATAATGCGTCGCGTGGAGGACCGCGGCCGTCGGCGACGGCACCCAGGCCGTGTTGGCGCCAGAGGTCAGGTGCGGAATTTTATCGGCAAGCATGGCGGACATGCTGTCGGGCATCGCCCACATGCCCTTGCCGATCTGCGCCCGGCCCGGCAAGCCGCACCGCAGGCCGACATCGACATTCGAATCCTCATAGGCGGCGATCCACTTCGTCTTCTTCATATCTTCCTTGCGGATCATCGGCCCGGCTTCCATCGACGTATGAATTTCATCGCCGGTGCGATCGAGGAAACCCGTATTGATGAAGAAGACGCGATTCGCGGCTGCCTTGATGACGGCCTTCAGATTGGCGCTGGTGCGCCGCTCCTCGTCCATGATGCCCATCTTGAGCGTGTAACGCTTGAGGCCGAGAAAATCCTCGACCGCGCCAAAGAGACGATCGGCAAGCGCGACTTCGTCCGGCCCGTGCATTTTCGGTTTGACGATATAGACAGAACCCTTGGCGCTGTTACGCCGGCCCGCTGCGCGCAGATCGTGAATCGCGATCAGCGCAGTCACCACGGCATCGAGTAATGTCTCGGGGATTTGCGCTCCGTCGGCATCGAGCACGGCGTCCGTCATCATGTGATGGCCGACATTGCGGATGAGCGTTACGCTGCGGCCGGAAACCGAGAGCGGCGCGCCGTCGAGTTGCGTATAGCTGCGATCGTCGGCGAGGCGGCGTTCGATGATTTTGCCGTTCTTTTCCACATTGGCGGAGAATGTTCCCTGCATCAAGCCGAGCACATTGCGATAGAGCCCGACCTTATCGGCAGCATCAACGGCCGCGACACTATCTTCGAGGTCCATGATCGCCGTCAGTGCCGCCTCGATGAGAATATCCGCAATGCCGGCGGGATCGTCGCCACCGATCCGGCTTGCACGATCAATGACGAGTTCAATATGCAACCCGTTGTTGCGCAACAGGATCGCTGTCGGCGCGTCGGCTGCGCCACGATAGGCGCGCAATTGCGCCGGGTTTTTCAATCCGGTCTCGGAACCGTCGGCGAGCGCTGCGATGAGTTTGCCGTTGCCGACGCGAAGGCCTGCCACATCGAGATGGCTCGCGCCGACGAGCGGCACCGAGGCATCGAGAAACTCTTTGCCCCAAGCGACAACCCGATCTCCGCGGATTTTGTTGTAGCCCTTGCCGCGTTCGCCGCCATCCGCTGAAGAAATTGCATCGGTGCCGTAAAGCGCCTCGTAAAGCGACCCCCACCGCGCATTGGCCGCGTTCAAGACGTAGCGCGCATTCGACACCGGCACGACCAATTGGGGACCTGGCACAAGTGCAATCTCATCGTCGACATTTTCGGTCGCGATAGAAAAATCCGGCGGCTCGGGCACGAGATAGCCGATCTCGCGCAGAAATTTCTCATAATCGACTGGGTCGAACGGCAGGCCGCGATGGCTGACGTGATAATCGTCGATCTTCGCCTGCAACGCGTCGCGAAGCCGCATGTGCGCTTGAATCTGCGGTGCAAATTCGTCGATGAGTTTTTCAAACCCGGCCCAAAACGACGCCGCTGTAATGCCGGTGCCCGGTAACGCTTCTTCGGTGATGAAGTCATAAAGCGTACCGGCGATCTTAAGACCGCCAACGTCTTGATGGTCACGCATGGACGGCTTTCTCCTGCATATCAAGGTCCGCCGCCGTGTCGACGAATTTGGCGAAATTCTCTTTAAACAGGCGGACGAGGTGACGTGCCTTCGCCGCATAGGCTTGCGGATCGGGCCAGGCGCGCGAGGGATCGAGCATGTCTTGCGGCACGCCCGCGACATGCAACGGCACGTGCAGGCCGAAATAGGGCTCCTCACGAAACGGCGCTTCATCGAGTGTGCCAGTGAGCGCCGCGCGTAGCAGCGCCCGCGTATGGGCAATCGAAATGCGCGTGCCGATTCCGTAAGGGCCACGCGTCCAGCCAGTGTTGACCAGCCAGACATTGGTCTTCTGCTTCGACAGATAGTGCATCAGGAGGCGGCCATAGACCCCGGGCGGCCGCGGCATGAACGGCGCGCCGAAACAGGCGCTGAAGGTTGCGACCGGCTCCTTGCCCAGCTCCTTCTCCGTCCCGGCAACCCGCGCTGTATAGCCAGAGAGGAAATGATACATCGCCTGCTCCGGCGTCAGTCGCGACAATGGCGGCATGACGCCAAAGGCATCCGCGGTCAGCATCACGACATTGCGCGGAACGCCACCCGCGCCGCTCGGCTCGGCATTGGCAATGAAGTGGAGCGGATAGCAGGCGCGCGTGTTGGGTGTCAGCGAATCGTCGTCGAGGTCGACATGGCCGTTGGCATCGAGGACAACATTTTCCAGCACCGTCCCGAAACGATGCGCGGCTGCCCAAATTTCAGGCTCAGCCTCCTGCCGCAGGTTAATGACCTTGGCGTAGCAGCCGCCCTCGAAATTGAAGACGCCGGTCGGTGACCATGCGTGCTCATCATCGCCGATGAGCCAACGCTCGGGATCCGACGATAAAGTCGTTTTGCCTGTGCCGGATAGGCCGAAAAAAAGCGCACTATCGCCATCCGGACCGATATTCGCAGAACAATGCATCGGCAACACGCCTTTCGCGGGCAGCAGCCAATTCATGACGGTGAAGATCGCCTTCTTCACTTCCCCTGCATATTGAGTGCCGGAAATGACGATCAGCTTTTGCGCGAAGGACAGCGCAATCGCGGTCGGCGAGCGCAGCCCGAGGCTCGTGGGCTCCACCGAGAGGCCAGGCGCGTGCAAAATGATATAGTCCGGCACGAAGGCGTCGAGTTCGTTTGCGGGCGGCCGGATGAACATGTTGCGGGCAAAAAGCGCGTGCCAGGCATTGGTCGTGACAAGCCGGACCCTGATGCAATGCTCGGGCGCGGCGCCGGCATAAAGATCCTGCGTGAACAGGACCTGCCCTTGCAGATAGTCGCGGACTTGATTGGCGAGCGCCGCAAAATCAGCTTGAGACAGTTTCTGGTTGACGCTGCCCCACCAGATGTCGCCGCTCGTCTCGGGCTCATCGACGATGAATTTATCTTTTGCCGAGCGGCCGGTATGCGTCCCCGTGGTGACCACGAGTGCGCCGTCGGCCGAGAGCTTGCCCTCGGCACGCTGAAGCGCGAGCTCGACGAGGGGCGCAGTCTGGAGATTGGGGTGAACGGAAAGTGCGCCGGACAAACCCGTCCCGGCCAACGCGGCGGGGCTTGCCTCCGCGCCTCGCGTCATCACATTCATCGCAGTGGCCTCCGATTGCAAATCTTTGGGATCAACCAACATTTGAGCCGGGCCGGTCATCGCGTCTTCTGCGCTGCGGAACAATTGGACTTTCAGCCAACGTGGCGTCACGCTAGAGTGGGTAGAGAGGCGCAGAGCGGCATCAAGGTCCGTCGCCTTGTAAAGCCCGCAATTTGAACGAGAATGCGCCTCTTGCTGAATGCTGGCGGCTTCTCGTGCGGACGTCGCCGGAATTGTTCATCGAAAGCGGACGAGGTTCCGCGGGGCTTGCAAATGTCTTTAGCGAAATCGGTCGTTTGGCTCCGTGGTACGGCGGTCGAGCTCGTTGATAGACTCGTACCGAAAAGCGCGCTCAAGCTCCTGGTGCATCCGAAATTTCATGAATTCATCGGTCTCGACCGGATCGACGCCGTCGGCGTCTGGATCGACAATAAATTCATGCTGAAGCGGCGGCAGAAGATCACCGCCAAGCAGCAGACGAGCATCAGCACGCAAGATTATTTACGCACGCATTTTTGTGCCAGCCCGTTTGAGCAACTCGAAACGACGCCCACCGGCCTCGCCTATGTCTGCTGTCCGGTCTGGCTGCCAACGCCGATCGGGACGCTCGACACCGATCCGCAAAAGCTCTGGAATGGCGACATCGCAAAGAAGCTCCGCGAGTCGATCATCGACGGCTCTTATCGTTATTGCAATCATGTGCATTGCGCCGCAATCACCAGCCGCACACTGATGCCCCGCGACGCGACCCGGGCGCAGGCGATTATCGTGCGACATGAATCCGGCACGACAAGCCTGCCGGAGCATGTGAAACTCTCGCACGACAAATCCTGCAACCTCTCCTGTCCGTCGTGCCGCTCAAGCACTTACCTCGCCAATTCCACCAGACAGGCGAAGCTCGACGATCTGACCGAAAAGACGCTCGTGCCGCTGCTGCGCGAAGCGAAGTCCGTGCTCGTCACCGGCTCCGGCGATCCGTTCGGCAGCAAGCACTTCCGCAATCTGCTCAAGCGCCTCAACGGCGGCGAATTCCCTGATTTGAAAATCGATCTTATCAGCAACGGCCAGCTTCTCGATCCGCGCGCCTGGGAAGAACTCGGGCTCAAGAACCGCGTGCGCAATGTCGAGATTTCAATCGACGCGGCCGAGGCCGATACTTATGCGATCGTGCGGCGCGGCGGCACGTTCGCGCGTCTCCTCAAAAATCTCGCCTTCCTGCGCGACATGCGCCGCTCGGGCGAGATTGCGCAATTGACATATTCAATGGTCGTCCAGGCGCTGAACTACAAGCAAATGCCGGCCTTCGTGCGCATGTCGGAGGATTACGCTGCCGACACCATCTCGTTCAATATGATCCGTCAGCGCGACGTCTTCGCCAAGGACGAATATGTCGAAGCTTTCATCGGTAGCCCGGATCACCCGGAATATGAGGATTTCCTGAAAGTGCTCGACGCGCCGGAACTCGCCCAGCGCAACGTGCTAATCGGCAATGTGCGCGAATATGCGCGCCCGAGCGTCCTTGCGGAAGCAGCTGAATAGGGGGCTTTAGAGTATGTTCCGAAAAAGTTGCGCGACTTTTTCGACAAGAACATACTCCAATATTATGAATCGGCGCGATTTCTGATCAGCCGGATGATGCCATCCGGCTGGAAAGCGCGCTAGGGGCGCCCGATCGAGAGATATTTGAACCCCTTGCGGCGCAACTCGTCCGGCGAATAGATATTGCGCAGATCGACGAGAATTGGCTCGATCAACAGCGACTTGACGCGGTCGAGATCGAGCGCGCGGAAGGCATCCCATTCGGTGACGATGACGAGCGCCGAGGCATCCTTGCAGCAGCTATAGGGGTCGCTGCAATAATTCAGCTTGTCCAGATAGTGACGCGCCTGGTCCATACCCTCAGGATCGAAAGCATTGACCTTGGCGCCGGCATCTTGAAGCGCCGTGATGATCGCGATCGACGGCGAATCGCGCATGTCGTCGGTGTTGGGCTTGAAGGTAAGGCCGAGCACAGCAATCGTCTTGTTGCGTACGTTGCCGCCGCACGCCGCGAGCACCTTGCGCGCCATCGCACGCTTGCGTTGGTCGTTCACCGCCGCGACCGTCTCAACGATGCGGATCGGCGCGCCATAATCCTGCGCCGTCTTGATCAGGGCCTGCGTGTCCTTGGGGAAGCAGGAGCCACCATAGCCGGGCCCGGCATGCAGAAATTTTGAGCCGATGCGATTGTCGAGGCCGATGCCGCGCGCGACCTCCTGCACATTCGCGCCCACTTCCTCGCAGAGGCTCGCAATCTCGTTGATGAATGTGATCTTGGTCGCGAGGAAGGCGTTCGCCGCATATTTGGTCAGTTCCGACGTGCGGCGGCTGGTGACGAGGATCGGCGCCTGGTTGAGATAGAGCGGCCGATAGACCTCACGCATCACGGCTTCGGCACGCGGGTCCTCGACGCCGATGACGATGCGATCCGGCCGCTTGAAGTCGGCGATCGCAGCGCCTTCGCGCAGGAACTCCGGATTGGAGACGACGGCAAATTCGGCGTCCGGCCGCACTTCGCGAATGATGCGCTCGACCTCGTCGCCGGTGCCCACCGGGACAGTGGATTTCGTCACGATGACCGTGAAGCCATTGATCGCCGCGGCAATGTCGCGCGCCGCCTGATAGACATAGGTGAGATCGGCATGGCCGTCGCCGCGTCGCGACGGCGTGCCGACGGCGATGAACACCGCCTGCGCCTCACGCACAGCCGAGAGATCGTCAGCAAATGTCAGACGGTTCTGACGGACGTTGGTCATCACCAGTTCGGCCAGGCCGGGCTCATAGATCGGCATCTTGCCGTACTTCAGGGCCTCGATCTTCGCGGGATCATTGTCGATGCAACAGACCTTGTGACCGAAATCCGCGAAACAGGCTCCCGAGACCAGGCCCACATATCCTGAGCCGACCATAGCGATTTGCATTCTTCGCTCCTTAAGCGCCGCAACCCCGGCAGGGCTTGCAGCCGAAACCTAGCCAGTGCCATTTTCGTGACCGAGAGGCAACCGACGCACGAATTGGTGGGCCGAGGCCAGAACCGCACGGTCTGTTCGCCGACCGTGCTTTCGGCAAGTCATTGTCGAGACTAAAGAACGTAAGGTGCGGCTGAAGACGGGGCAAGCCCGCCACCACCGCAGTGGCGCGAGATAGATTATGACAAATGCATTGCAATACGATCTCTGCGTGCTCGGCGGCGGCGGTGCGGGGCTGACGGCGGCGCGGACGGCGGCGCGGCTTGGCGCGAAGGTTGTTGTCGTAGAAAAGCGCGCGTTGGGGGGGCGCCTACCTCACCCAGACGATTCCGCTCCAGGCCTTCTGCACAGCGGCTTTGCACACTGGCGGGGCACAGGGCGCAAAAATCGATTTTGTCCGCGTTCGCACCCAGGCCCTCGCTGCGGTCAAGGATTTCGCACACGATTATGCGCCGGAGCCGCTCAGCGCCTCCGGCATCCATTTGATCCGCGCCCTTGGCAGTTTCAGCAGCCCCACACGGGTCGAAGCCGGCGGTCAATTGATCGAGGCGAAGCATTTCATCCTCGCCACCGGTGCAACGCCGGCGCATGCCTCATGGCCTGGACAGGAATTGATACGGCCGCTGGCGCTCGAAGATGTGCTGACGATCGATCGGCCGCCCGAAGATCTGATCATCGTCGGTGCGAATTTTCAGGCACTCATCCTGGCACAGGCGCTTCTGCGGCTTGGCACGCGGGTGTCGCTTGTCGAGGCTGGCGCCATTCTTCCCGACGAAGATCCCGAACTCGTCGCGCCAGTGTTGACCCAACTGACCCGCGAGGGCTTGCGTCTCTTTACGCACCACGAGATCACCCGACTCGAACCGGTCTCGGGCGGCGTGCGCCTCTATTTTGAAGGGCAGGCCGCGCCGCTGGAAAGTCAGCAAATCACATTCGCGGCCAATCCGCTGCCGCTCGTCGAAGGTTTGGGTCTGAAAAATGCTGGGGTCACCTATGCAAATTCCGGGATTCTGAGCGACTCGCAGGGCCGCACCAGCAACCGCAAAATCCACGTCGTCGGCGATGCGGCCGGTGGGCCGGACTCCCGCCTTTCGGCGCTTGGACAGGCCGAACGCCTGGCGGCACACCTGTTTGGGCACGGCCATTCAACGGCACCGATTGCTCGCGTTCTCGGCACCGATCCCGAGATGGCCATTGTTGGTGTCACCGAGGCACAAGCGCGAAAAAAACATAGTTCTATCCGTATCTTACGGGCGACCTTTGCCGATACGGCACGAGCGCGTTTGAGCCGCACGCCGCAGGGTCACGTCAAGATCGTGACGAATTCGGCGGGTATGATTCTGGGTGCGGGGCTTGTCGGGCCCGGCGTGCGCGAACTTGCGGGGATATTCAGCGTGGCCATCGATAAACGGATGAAAGCTTCGGACCTCAGCGTCGTCGTCAATGCGCCAGCACTGACGCAATCCATCTCCGAGGCTGCGCTTGCATCTACGCCCTATCTCGGCAAAGCTCTGGGGCAGCGGTTCTTTCCGCGCTGGACGAGATAGGCAATGCGCGACTTCGTTACCGTCAACCAGCAGCCTTATTCCAAGAATCGTTCTGGCGGCATTATACAGGGCCTGCAAGGACGGCGCCCGCGTTTTGGCCTCGCCACGCGAATCGTCATTTCCGTCGTCGTTTTCGTGTTGACGGCGGAATTTATGATCTATGTGCCGCTGATCGCGCATTATCGCGACAATTGGCTGCGCAACCGTTTAAGCGCAGCCTATACCGCGACCCTGGTTCTCGAGGCGGCGCCGCGGGCGATGGTCTCGCCGCAATTGTCGCGCGAGCTGCTCGACAGCGTCGGTGCACGCATCATTGTCCTGAAAGCGCACGGTACGCGGCGCATTCTCGCGGCCACCACCCTGCCCCCGGCGGTCGACGAGATCTACGACCTGCGGCATTGGTCCTTCCTGCAATCTCTTGCTTCGGCATGGCGGACCTATTTTGCCGCCGACAATCGCGTCATCACTGTCCTTGGCGCCGCCCCGATGGGCGGTGACGGCATCGAAGTGACGATGGACGAGGGACCGGCGAAAGAGGCGTTGCACAGCAGCGCAGCCCGCGCTCTGATGGTCTCGTTGACAATATCGGCGCTTGTCTCGGCGCTCGCGGTCATCATCCTCCATGTCGTCGTCCTCGGCCCGATGCGCCGCCTCACGACCAACATCACCGAATTCGGCGCCGATCCGGAAAATGCCAGCCGAATTATCGTGCCGTCGGGCACCACGCATGAAATCGGCCGCGCCGAAGAGGCGCTGGCGACGATGCAGGACACTCTTGTCCGCGAATTGACGCAAAAGAAGCATCTCGCCGCGCTCGGTCTCGCCGTCGCCAAGATCAACCATGATCTGCGCAACATGCTGGCCGCCGCGCAGCTTCTCTCCGATCGCCTCGGCAATGTCACCGATCCGTTGGCGCAACGGCTGGCGCCCAAGCTCGTCGCGACGCTCGACCGCGCCATCCGCTTCTGTCAGACCACACTAACCTATGGCCGCGCGACAGACGAGGCGCCCCGTCCACGGTTTGTCGATTTGCACAATGTCGTCGCCGAGGCGGCCGAATCGGTTTGTCCGAGCTGCGGCAGCCGCGTCGCAATTGTGAACAACGTCAACGTCGGTTTCGTGCTCTGGGCCGATTCGGAGCAATTGTTCCGGGTGCTTATGAATCTGATGCGCAACGGCGTGGAGGCGCTCGACCGCGCCGGTCCGGCGCGTGGCCGGTCGGCGCAAATCATGATCGCCGCAGACTTCGCCGGCGACGACGTGATCATTGAAGTCGCCGATACAGGCCCCGGCGTGCCGCCGAGCGTGCGCGCGCAGCTCTTCACACCTTTTTCGAGCTCGTCGCGCCCAGGCGGCTCGGGGCTGGGACTCGCCATCGCGGCCGATCTTGTTCGCGCGCACGGCGGCAGCATCGAACTGGCGCCTGTGGATGACGATGCGGACGAGAATACCGGCGCGACATTCCGGATCACATTGCCGCAGCGCCGCCGCCCTGCCGTCGCAGCCTGAACATCAAAGCAGCCTGTTGCCATCCTTCGCCCGAGCCGCTAAGGAAGCCGTCCATCCTTGGGATCGACCTCTTCCCGATCATCGGCAAGTTTTCGGCTTCCCTTGCGGATTTGCGCGCCCGTAGCTCAGCTGGATAGAGCACTAGACTACGAATCTAGGGGTCGGGAGTTCGAATCTCTCCGGGCGCGCCATAAAATCAATAGCTTATAGAAATCAGCCCAGCATAGAACTCGAATTATCCTGGGATTTATGCTGGGGAATTTTACGACAAGAAATTTGCTTCTAGACGGCGCGTTACCCCTGCGCCGAATGCCCGAGCGACTGCCGCCCTGCGTTCACATTGGCGAAGCGTTGAGGCCAACGGCGCGGATAACGACCCGCACGACCGGATGACGATCGAGCGGCGAAATGCCACCCAGAAATGGCAAACTGTTGATTTCCACTGAGAGCTGATGGAGTGGATGCCCCCTCCCGACGGCATCGCGATGTGCCAGAGTGATGTTGCAACACGTCACTCAGAGGAAAGAGCATCCATGAAGGAAGTTAGCATTGTCGGGCTGGACCTTGCAAAGCGGGTCTTTCAAGCACATGGCGCCGGCGCCGATGGCGGTGTCATCTTCCGCAGAAAGCTGTCCCGCAGCCAGGTTCTGGCCTTCTTCATGGGGCTGCCGAAGTGCGTTGTCGCCATGGAAGCATGTGCAACGGCGCATTATTGGGCTCGCGAGATCGGCAAGCTCGGCCACGAAGTTCGCTTGCTGCCGCCCGCTTATGTGAAGCCCTTTGTCAAACGCCAGAAGAATGACGCGGCAGACGCCGAAGCGATTGTCGAGGCCGCCATGCGGCCCTCGATGCGGTTTGTCGTTCCTAAAACCGAGAGCCAGCAAGCCTGCTCAATGCTCTTTCGGACGCGCGATCTCTTCGTGCGCCAAAGAACGCAACTCATCAATGCCGTCCGAGCCCATTTAGCTGAGCACGGCATCATTGCACCGCAGGGCATTTCAAACTTAGCATCGCTGACAGAGGCTATCGAAGACAATATTGGCCTCGACCTGATCGTCGTGGAAACCGCACGGCTTTATCTTGAACAGATCGAGATGCTGTCGTCTCGTATTGCCAGCTTGGAGAAGACGCTCAAGTCGGAAGCCAAACGATCGGAGAGCACGACCCCGGCTGATGTCCATGCCAGGGGTGGGGCCGATCACCGCTATGGCGATCGAGGCCTTTGCCCCCGCTATGACGACGTTCCGGAAAGGGCGAGACTTTGCAGCATGGCTCGGGCTGGTGCCTAGACAGCATTCGAGCGGTGGAAAGCAGGTCCTCGGCCGAACCTCGAAGATGGGACAACGCGATATCCGGCGGCTGTTAATCATCGGCGCGATGACCGTGATCCGCTGGGCGTGCCGCAAAGCGCCGGCCGAGAACTCATGGCTAGCCCGCATGTTGATGCGCAAGCCACGCATGCTCGTCGCGATCGCGCTCGCCAACAAAATGGCACGTTCGATCTGGGCAATGATGACGAAGAATGAAGGCTACAAGGATTCCGGTCTGGTTGCCGCGTAAGCAAAGCCGGCAGCGAGATCGGACCGTCGGCGTGTGAGGAGGTCAACGAAGGGTAAGGACAAAGATCGGTGACAGTGGGTCTGGGAATGCATCCGGGTCAGAGAGCCTTGAGCTCGCAGAGCTGATTTGCACCAGGTCCGCGTAGCTCCATACCGGCCAGCGGTCAAAATCGAGCCGCACGAAAAGGCCTGATACATGACCGCACCCGATCACACGTTCGAGCCGTTCGAAAAAAGCCTTGCACGAACGGGGGCATCCATACATGACCCAGCGCAGAGGGATAGGGGATGCGGATAAAAAGTTGGACTGATTTATGTGTAAAATCCCAGACTTTCTCGATATTCGATGGGGCTGAGAGAGCCAAGGGATATTTTGATCCGCTTCTCGTTGTACCATCGGATGTAGGCATCAACCTCTTTGACGAACTGATCGATTGTGATGGCATTCCAATCGCGGGGGTAAAATAGTTCCGTTTTCAGCCGACCGAAGAATCCCTCACACGCTGCGTTATCCTGCGAGCAGCCTTTACGAGACATTGAGCGAACCAGGTTTGCATCACTGACTCGCGTCAGCCACCCCGGCCAATGATAATGCGCTCCCCGATCAGAGTGGATGATTGGGCGCTCCCCGCCGCCAGCTACGGTATCGATGGCGGCGTCGAGCATTGTATTGACCAGCCCAGCATCTGGCTGCGTGCCAATCGACCAACTGATGACCATGCCATCGAAGCAATCGATAATGGGTGATAGATATACCTTGCCGGCTGGGATCTGGAACTCGGTAATGTCGGTGAGCCATTTTTCGTTCGGCGCCTTCGCGTGGAAGTCGCGATTGATCAGGTTCTCCGGCGCCGGACTTATCTCGCCCAGGTACGAGCCAAAGCGCCGCCGCTTTGGCTTGGCGACGACTAGGCTTTCCTGTTTCATCAACCGCTGCACGACCTTTTCCGAGATTGTCACGCACTGCTTGGCCAGCGACGCCTGTAGTCTGCGATAGCCGTAGCAGCGATGATTGGCTTCGAAGATTTCGGTAATGCGACGCCGCATGACATCATACTTGTCTGCGAGGCTCACCCGGGCGTGGTGGTAGAAGTAGGAGCTTCGCGCCAGCCCTAGCTGGCTAAGCAACTCCGGCAACCGATAGATATCTTTGAGGGCGTCAACCAGCTGTGTCTTCTCCCGGTTGCTCAGGAGGTGCAGATCGACGCCCAGGCCTTTTTTTACGAGTTCGTTGGCCTTCTTCAAGAGGTCATGCTCGAGTTGCAATTGACGGATATCGCGCTGCAGGGCTTCGAGTTGGCGCTCGAGTGCCTCGCGTTCCTGAGCTGGCGGAGAGGTGTTGCGATGCTTCATAGCTGACGGAGCCTCATGACCCAGTAACTGGCTTTTCCAGTTGTACAATGTCGGCCGGCACACGCCCAGACGATCCGCTACCTCTTGCGCCCTTTCTTCTCCACTGAATAGCGCGATGACGCCGGCCTGTTTTAAGGCTTCAGGATACGTAGGACGCCAGGACCGACCGACCATGGATGTCCTGGCACCAGGGAACGCCTCTCGAACCCATGCCGTTAAAGTGCCACGACCAGGATAACCCAAGGCCTTCATCGTCGACGCAATGCAGCGATCGTGAGTGCGGTAGTGCTCAAGCGCCGCCTGCTTTTCGGCCTCGGAATACTTCGGCGCTCGAGCTGCACAGCGCATTCGCAAATCTAGCTGCTGCTCGTACTCACGGTACCAGTCCTTCAGCGCATTCTTGGTGGGATAACCTAGCTGGCGAATGGTCGCCCTAATCCGCTTGCCTAGCTTGAGATACAGCTCAACCGCCCGGATCCTGTCTACGTAGGAATACATGAACTACCTCCGTGGTGGTCCAAGTTTTCGTCCGCATCCCCGCTGGGGTCAGTTCTCAGCGGAAATCAACAGGATGGTTCCAAACGCACGAATTCATGAACTTATACGTGAGCAACGGGTCGCATAATGACGGCTCGAAATACCCCGAAGACGAGGCAGCGTCGTCTCATCGACATGCCGAGTATAGTTCCGGCGTCCTAATCGAACAGCTTCGTGATGTCCGCCGTCGGCCGGAACAGCTTCATCGGCTGGTCGGGAAACGGTAAAAAGCTTTCACGCTCATAAAAGCGTCGGGCATTCTCGTCTTTGGCATCGACGATCACGGCGAACGAAGCGATCTCGCTCTGCACTGAACGGAAAAGCGCGTCGGCCAGCAGAAAGCGCCCGTAGCCGTTGCCTTGATGCCGCCGGTCAACGGCAAGTCTTCCCAAAAGGGTCGCCGGTATGAGGGGGTAACGCGGCAACTTCCGGGTGATCTGTGCCGGCAGGTCCGCGAGGGCGACGCCAGTTGCTGACAAGGTATAATAACCCCCGATAGCGCCGTCGGGCAAAACCAGGACAAACGGCGCCGCCAAGTTCTTCCGAGCATCCTGCCCAGCCTGGGCCCGAAAATACCTGTCCAGTGGCTCTACGCCACTCTCAAACCCCGAACGGTCATGATACGAGGCGAGCGCTTCGACCCGGAGCGTCTCGTTGGTTTCATGCGCCACGCGTCAGACACCGGCCTTCTCGCGATAACGGCGGACTGTATCGCGTAGCCGATCGTTGACCGGTTGCGGATCAATCAGAGCTTCCACGAAAGCCCGGCTGTCACGAACCGACAGATTGACGCGTTGGTGCTCGTCGATCGCGCGGCGGGCCGCTTCCTGAACGCTGGTTAGCACAAAATCTGTCACTGTCCGGCCTTGTAGTGCGGCAGCATGCTCGATGAGGCTCTTCTGGTCAGCCGTGACGCGCGTTTCTAGGCGTTCGCCACGAACGCGGCTGCGGTTGGGTTTCAAAGCTGGGTCAGCCATGGTCTTTCTCCTCGCCGTGATGTACGGCCATTGGCCGGATATTTCAAGCCCGTCTTCCTACCTGAGCGGAGTGATCAGAATGTCGCTCTCGAGGACTGACATTCGGATCGAGTTTTCGTGACCCAACTCACGCCGGGCCGATTTCGCTAAGGGCTCCGCTCTCACGTGGTCGGCAAAATTCGGACCGTAAGATCACTTCTCAGTAAGACGGACGATCTCCGTCTTGATCACATTAGACTGTCGCGGCGAGGTCGGTGGAAAAGGGCGGCTTCAACCTTCCAAACTTGGCGAACTGTCGCCACAATTTAAGTTATTGATTTTAAAAGGCTTTTTATGAATTTACACTACGAATCTAGGGGTCGGGAGTTCGAATCTCTCCGGGCGCGCCAGAAACCTGCCAAAATACAATGGTTTGGAAGCAGGCGCCATAGGGCGCCTTTTTCATTTTTCGCAGGAATCGCCACCGAATCGCCACGGCTAAGAGAAACGTCTGGCATTGTGCGGATTGAAAAAAGACTCGCGCGAAGCGAGCCTTAATCGCGTGATTTGGCGCTCGGCTACCATCAAAGGCCGTCACTGAGCCGTGTAACGTCCCCTCAAAAATCTCAACGGCGGCGCCCTCGTCCGGCAGCGAGATGACACAGCGCCGCGACTCGATTTTGTAGTCACGCATGAAGCCTAAAAGCTGCGCGCCCCCGATTTTGAATGACACCGCTGGTGCAGCCACCAGGCGCCACCGCCAGAAAACACTGACTAGCAAACTGCAATCAAATTCTGTTCAACTCTCTCGCCTGTCACAATATTGTGGCCGCCGCCAAGCCAACTTCAAATGCGAAATTACTATAGGGGGCTTCATGCGCGGCAAGTCGGCAAGCAGACTGCTTTTGAGTATTGCGATGACCATATGCGGGGTCACCACGCCCGCACTTGCTGCACCCAATTGCAACAGTTTCTTTTCGAACGCGGATGGCTCGTGGAGTCCGACGCATCCAATCGTTATTGCCGGACCGGCCTCACAGACGGTGATCACGCCCAGCGACAAATTTCAGTCATGGATGCCGGGGTTACCCGGGCGCATCGCTAGATCACTCAATGTGCATTGCCGCTACCAACGAGTGCAAGTAGGCGTGCACAACATTCCTAGAATACCGTGAAAGCCCGCGCAAAGCGGGCCTTTTCGTTGGTGGCCGGTGCTGGCGTCGGTGCTAGGCAGCGGCTTTCAGCGCGGGGTAGACGTGGCATGAATCAACCTCGATCAGCGTGCCTGGCGACTCCTCGATTTCGATCGCGACCGTCTGTGTTGGCCTGGGCATCATGATTTGGAGTCTGATCGCGATATTCAGATAACTCACGTTCGGCCGAGCCAGCGTTGTTTCGCGCGATGACCATGCGTTTGTTTGCCACTTGCCATCAAAGCTCAGGCGGTGATTCACTGCACCGCAGCGCCACAAGCGCTCACCGGAGGCACTGCATTTTGATCGTTCTCTATTCCTATCCAACATTGTTCGGCGTCGCCGACAATAACGGATACGGGCTGAAGGTCTTTGCCTTTTTGCGGCTTGTAGGTTTGCCCTTCAGGCATGAACATGTTTTCGATGCATCACAGGCACCGCGCGGGCAACTGCCCTACATTGTCGATGATGGCGAGACCATCGGCGACAGCAACACCATTATAACTCATCTTATTTCGAAATATCGCCTGACGATCGATTCAGCACTCAATGCCCGTGAGCGGGACTTGGACCTTCTCGTCGTTCGTCTGTTAGACGATCTCTATTGGGTAATGTCTTATTCGCGCTGGAAAGACGATCGCCTCTGGCCGATATTCAGCGCGGCCCTTGTGCGCGAACATCCGCAGCTAACCGACGATGACATCCTCAAGGCGCGCGAATTCAATTCGAAGAGGTATTATTTCCAAGGCATCGGTCGATATGAGCCGGACGCGGCCTATGCCCGGGGTCTCGCCGATCTCGGTGTGTTGGCCAATCTAATAAAGCTCAACGATTATTTGCATGGGGCCAAGCCAACCAGTGTGGATGCCGCAATTTATGGTTTCATTGCCAACATCCATTTCTATGACATCGACACGCCCTTGAAAGAATTTGTTTCGGCGAGGCCAGTTCTGGTGCGCCATTGCGAGGCAATCCACGAAATCGTTATGCGCGCCCGCTAATGCGCAGCGGGCTCGCATGCTCGCTCATCCGTCGACGGCTTAGAATAACCCGACGCTGCGCCTAGGTTGAATGCGCTGGCAGCCTCGGATTGGGGTTCTGTTGCTGAATTTCGACTTGGCTCGGCTCCCAGACATGTACCCGTTTTTTCGGCTTGACCAACGCCGAACTGGTGATCGCCGCACCCGGCACCGCGGCGCGAATTGCGGCCGCGAGCGCCGCGGCCTGAACCGCGGAATGTTGGCTTGCTGTTTGGACATTCGCCGGCCCCAAAGGCTGGTCGAGACTGCCAGAGCGCACCTTGACGAACTGCACGACACCTGCGCGGACATCGTAGGCGCATTCGTAACTCACTCGTAGCCAGCTTTTGTCCGCCGTCAGAAACCGGATCGAATCGCCGCGATAGCGGACGATTGTGTCGCCCGGCGAAGAGGGGTCCGCTTGCTGGAAAATCCCCGCGTTAGGCCGGGACATCCAGTTGAAACTGCTCGGCGCCTGCGACTCGATGCGGGGCGCGCAGGCGTCAGCCGCTTTGGCGGCATTGGCACGCACGCAATTGGCATCACATTGCGGTGGCGCCGCCTGATTGTTCGAGATCAATTGCCCGTTCGCTCCGCTTCGCTGCTGCGCAGTCGCGGGCGTGCCATTCATAAAAATCGTCAGCGCGGAAATCGAGAGCGCAACGAAGACGGATCGGGCAGCTCGCAAGGGTTCGAATTGCAACGCTTGGTACTCTCACGAGATTGAAATTTGGTCCGCGACGCGGAGCCCGAGCTTCCAAACACAGTTTTTTAACGTTCCAATGACGCCCGGACGTTGCACACGAGTCCGCCGTCCGTCTTGACGCCGAAATCGATGGCGATGTGGCCGCCGGGATCGAGATTTGTCGTGGTTTGGCCGACCACGGCCTGCTGCTGCGCCTTGAGCACGAAATGCTGGCTTTGGGCCATATTCGATGATCCCGAGGTGCCGGATTTGATCATGACGAAACGCGACGTTCCAGCAATTGCCTGCGTGCCTGTCGCGATCCCGACAAGTCTGACCATATCGCCGCTCTGGCTTTTTTGAATTTCACAATGCAGCGGTCCCGAAGCCGCCTGCGCGAGCACATCGCCGCCAGTCGGCGCGGCCGCAAGCGGCGCGGCGATAAACGCAAGTGCGACCCCGATCAATGTGGGCCGCGAAACGTGAGGCTTCGGGATCGGCGATTGCAGAACGCGCACAGACTTCTCCTTTGCCAATTGCCCCAATATCGGACGGCGGACCAATGCGCCACGAAGAAAAAGCGGGGCGCCGAGGCGCCCCACTCTCTTGAGCTTACTTGCCCTGCGTGATCGAGACGTGGTTGCCCGCGCCCGTCTGCGAATAATAGGCATAGTTGAAGTTGCCGGACTGAGCGACCGTCGCGGCGTCGCCGCTGCCGGACTGCGTTCCGTAGATCGTGTCGTTGTTGCCAGTCTGGCTGAGCGAAGCGGTCTGCGTGCCGCTGCCATACTGGTTCGAGTTGATGTAGTTGTTATTGCCGGTCTGCAGCGCGGTCAGCTGATCGCCGACCGTGGACTGGCCATTGTAGATGTAGTTGCTGTTGCCGATTTGGGCGAAGGTGAGCGTCTCGTTCGAGCCGGCCTGATTGTTGGACACCGTATTGTCGTTGCCCGTCTGGACCGCACTGGTGGCAAGGGTGAGACCGTTCACCGAGATCGGCTGACCTGTCAGGGTATCGCCATTGCCGAACTGGACGTTGGAGACGGAGTTGCCGTCGCCGTTCTGCGCGACCGCGGCGCTTTCGTTGGCGTTCGACTGCTCCGACGTGAAGCTGTCTCCAGTGCCAACCTGGCTCACAGAGAGCGTTTCGTTGTTCGCCATCTGCGAGGCTTCCACGGTGCCGTTGATCGAGACACCCAGGTCGATCCCGCCCTGGTTGATCGAAGCCGTATCGTTGCTGGCGGTCTGGGTGATGCCACCAAAGCCGCTGTTTCCGACCGTATTGCCGTTACCGTCCTGCGTAAAGCTGAGCGTATCGGTGTTGCCGCTCTGGGTGATCAGGGCATAGTTGTTGTTACCAACCTGTCCCTGACCGAAGGTCACGGTATCACCGTTGCCGGTCTGGTTGTTGTTGACGTAGTTGCTGTTACCCGTCTGCGAGAAGTCGAACTCGCCGTCGATGCCGTTCTGCGTCGACGTCATGATGTTGTTGTCGCCCGTCTGACCAACGCGCGCAGCCCAGCTGCCGAACTGATTCGTGCTGATCTGGCTCAGCGTCATCTGGTCGTTCGTGCCAGTCTGGTTGTAGGTGGCGATATTGCCGGCAAAGACGCCGCCGGTGTTGTTCGTCTGGTTGATCGTCAAGGTGCTGGCATTGCCGCCCTGCGTTCCCTGGATCGTGTTGCTGAGGCCCGTCTGGTTCAGCAGCGCAATACCGTTGATATCCGACAACTGCCAAGCCGTCAGGTTGTTGGCCGCGCCGACCTGGGTGGCCGTCGTGCTGGAGCCGGTGCTCGCCGACTGCAAGACCGAGGCAAAATTGCCAAGACCCTGGGACGTTCCAGCGCTCTGGCTGATCGTGATTTTGCTATTGGTCGTCGTCGCGTCCTGCGAGCTGTTCGCTTCGTTGGCGTTGTTGCTCTGCGTAACCGTCGCAGCGTTGCCCGCGCCGCCCTGCGTCAGATCGAACGTGTTGTTGCTGCCGGTCTGATTGAGGCTGATCGTGCTGTTGTCGGCGCTTTGGCTGATCGTGTTGACCGAACCGGTCGGCGAGAATTGCGCCGAATTGCTCTGATCAAACGTACCGTTGTTAGTGCCCGACTGCGTCAGGTGCACCGTGCTGCCGGTGCCGGACTGCGTGACCACGGCGCTATTGTCCGTACCGGTCTGCACGAGCGAACCCGTCGTGGCATCGTTGCCATCGAAGGTATCGCTGGTGCCCGACTGGGTCACGTTGAGGCTGTCACCGGTGCCGGTCTGGTAGATGCCTTTAGTTTGCGAATTCGCGACTGGCCCGACGAGGTTGCCATCACCGGACTGATCGATGGTCACGGTTTCGTTCGAGCCCGGGCCCGGCTGAAACACTGTCGCGGAATTGTTGTCGCCAGCGAAAGCAGATGTCGCGACGACGCTCGCGAGAATACTCACCGAAGCGAGCAGCAATTGCTTATTCATAGAAATCTCCTGAGAGGGAGCCCCATTGCCCCGAATAGCGTCAATTGCCGCCCTCTCCGGCCGCAGGTTAACGCCAAGTTAACCTCTGGCTTAATAAAATATAAAAATCAATCTCTTCATTGCTTTATTTTAATATAAAGTATTTTCTTAGAAATTACTTCAATAATATGAATGTAATAATTACATCAATACTAATTATATTTCATAATAAATTCATAAAAATTACATTACTACGCCAATTAACTTGGCAGTATTAACAATACTACTTAACCGTACTTGTAAAAGTATAGATTACGCTCGCATCGCTGTGATCTAAACAATCCTAGCTCGGCGGTTTTACCTGCCGCGACGCGTCGCTCATCACCGGAAATGAGGTGACCTTTTCGCGCGACAGGAAATCATCAACCAGCGCGCGACCGCCCTCAACATCGGCGAAATTCCAAAGCCGTCTCTGCACGCCCTGCATGACGGTCGCGTAAATACCGAGGTCGATCGCCTGCCGAACCGCAAGCTGCGTCGGCTCGGTGCGCGTGAAGCCGGTCTCGGATTGGAGCAATTGGTCGATCGAGACAAACTTGTAGACGTTGGCGTCCAAGCCGACCGAGTAGACGGTCTTGGTGGTCGTCACGCTCGTCAGGATCTCACCGGTCTGCACCGAGACGACGCGCATCCCCACCGTAACTGTGTCCTGCTGATATTGGACGTTGCCGCCGATGCCGAGAAAATTGGCGCCCACGCCGCCGGTGACGACATTGCCGTCGAACGCGATGATGCCGCCTTCGAGAAGCAGACCGGCGAAACGCATCGGCGGCAGCGGGCGCGCGTCGTCCCCCTCGAATTCGGAACGCGTCGCGCGGACCAATTGCCGCTCCTGTAGAAGGCTGTTGAGGCCAATGCGCTCATCGACTGTAAACCACCGGCCGTGGCCCGCGCGTTGCAAAGCATCGACCGCGAAGTCGGCGCCGCCTTGAGTCACGGCACGCGAAAAGACGGCGATATTTGCATTTGGCTCGTTCTTGCCCGTCAGATCGGGGAAGGCATAAACGGCGATGTCGAGCTTATGCGGTGGCGGCGGCAGGTTCTCAAGATTGAGTGACGTGGGTGATGACGGCGTTATCGTCGGCGCCTGTTCGAGCGGATCTTTCAGACCCGAGACCGACGCACAAGCCGACAACGCAAGCGTCGCGCATAGACCCACAATGCGCGCGATACGCAAAAACATAAATGCCCCCAAAACTAAACACCCACTCGATTTCAGTCTTCGACAAGATCTCTTATTCCGTCGTCGCCGGAACGGTCACATTGGTGATGGTCGAACCATCGTTGATGGAAATCTCAATGTTGCCGCCGACATGCTGATAGGTGATCGTCGTCCCCTCGAAGGAGAACGTGCCGGACGGCGCCGCATTCTGCCCGAAGATGGCCGTCGTGATCTGGTTCGCGAGTGATGCGTAAAGCTGGCTGGTCAGCTCCTGCGCGAAGATCTGGCCCGGCGTTTGCGCCTGCGCGCCCGCCGAAGAGCCGTTGTTGGACTGCGTGTATTGATTTTGCGCTTGCGCCTGGCTGAGCAGCAACGAACCATTCAGCGGGTTGCCGCCGAAATTTGGATTGATCGGCGTATAAACAAGCGTCCCGGCATCGGCCGCACGGGCGAGAGAAAGCAGCAGAATGCCGGCCAGAGACAACAAACGCATCGCGTGTGACGAACGCATGATTACTTCCGTTCGTATTGCTGTACCGAGACCGTCTGCGGCGCGCCGACAACGCTCAGCTGATAGGAAAGCCCGTTGCCAACCTGCAGATTGCTGATCGAACTGTTGTTTCCGACAACGCTGAGCGCGACCGTGTTGGAATTGCCGATCTGAGTCGTGGAGAGAGAATTTTGCGAGCCGTTGATGGAGACGGTCGACGAATTGCCCGTGCCGTTTTGTATCTGTGTCGTAATGTCGCCCGAGCCGACCAGCGTGGCGGTGGCGCTGTTGTTTTCGCCGGCCTGTTTGACGATCGACGTCGTATTATAGGCGGCGCCCGATGCAGCTTGCTGCTGCGGCACGACCTGGCTGCCGCTGATCAAATATTGCGAGAGATCCGTGTAGGAATTGCTGTTGGCCTGCTGAGAATAGGCCGGCTCTATCAGCAGCCCAAAAAAGCCGACAATTACACCCGCGGCTATAACGCGCCCACGCCCCGACTTCATCACAGCCTCGCCCCAACTTCCGTTGGCGGTCTCTTAGCGCGGCGATGACTACAATTTTAAGACAAGGCGAAGCGTCTGCGTGACAAAGGCCGCGTGGATTCGGGCGGTAACATGGAGGCAGCTACCGGGATTTCAGCACTGGAATGCGATAACGAATCTTTGAAGAGGATTTGCGGTCGGATATCGAACTAGGGAATAAAGCACTGAGAGCTGGACTAAACGAACCGCGACATCGCCGATGTCATCACTCAACCCGGGCCTGTAGCAAATCGTCGAAGCGAAGGATGTGCTCCGGAAGTCCAGCGTCGCGGTCAACGCCTAAATTATCTTCCGCGGTGAAGTCCTGTGGCCGCCGAGAGAAGCTCATCAAATCGCTTGTTTGAGAGATGCTCATCGTAGAACCTCGAATATTGAGGCTCAGCATATTCGGCATCTTCGTGCACTTGCATCATTGCCCTTGCAAAACCGATTGGTGGCATCGCGGTTTTAATGGGCAATCTTTCGATCAAGGCTTTCGACAAGCCCCGAAACGCGAGCGGAGTGGCCACGATCGGCTTGCCCATGCAGATAGACTCTACGAATTTAATTGATACGCCCGTCCCGAATACGACCGGAACGATCACCGCTTTAGCGGCTTCGTAAAATGGTGCGACATCTGCCACTTCGCCTAACAACATATGCCCATATTTTGCGATAATCTGCGACTCATCCTTGATGAAATACCGTCTTATCGTACCCACAAAATTGATGATTAGATCGCCACTTAAATGCGGCATCACGTATTCGAAGAACCATTGCACGCTTTGTATATTGCCGGGATTGTCATTACCCACCCATAAAAAATCGATGAGTTTGGGCGAGGAGGCACTTCGTATCGCAGTAAGCTTTCTTTCGACAGCAGGCGATAGCGTCGGAGGAATCAAAAAGTGCTTTTTGCTGGGTAAGAGGCTCGAAAAAAACGCCATGTCATCCACGCTGAGATGGGTAATTTTATCGGCTTTCGACAGAAGAGAAACTTCATCTCGGATGAGCTGGTGATAAAAATCCGGAACGCGGGAGAATGTATTTCTTCGAAGCGATTTGATGTTTAGGGATGATTGGATATCGTGCGTTTCGACGATTATTTCCGGTCGCGCCCGCGAATTTGAAATGGGAAAAGCCGCCACCTTCTCGGCAAGCATTATTTGGAATACATGGTTCGCATAGATTATTTCAATATCGTGCGCTAACAGAAACTCCTTGAAGACTTTTGAGAACGACGTATCCAACGCCATCCTAGCCTGAATTTTTAACTCGCTATCGCGTTTTGCAAGCATCCACCGTAATCGGCCCTTCAATCTGGCGGCTTTTGCGTTACGCCCAAACGAATCCCAAGACAGAAGGGACACGCTTGGCCAATTGAATGCTTCCTGAATGTCAGCCAACAATTGGGAGTCATAATCGCTGTACCAATATTCCGCTGGCCCAACAAGCAACGCGACTTCTAAGCCCGCATCGGCGAGAGACGACGTCTGAGCTTCGAATATGTTCGAGCTGCCGCTGCGCGCCCAAGGTGTAGCAATTACGACAGCGCGAGGTCTAAGACCGTTAGAGTTCGTCCTCGCTAAGGAGATCGTCGAAATCGATTTGTTCAACTTTTTCTCCGGCAAATCTTTCGGCTCTCGCCCGGGGACGCTTCCGATAGCTCACAAGCCAGAGACATACAACTTTAGGTTGTTTATTTGCGTATTCTTGGAAAAACAGGCCGAAAGAACGGCGACAAATATGCAAAGTCCCGATTGAGAAGAAATGCGGCGCCAAGTTTCCGCTTCGCCAGCGAGAGGTCCGGACGTCCACGGTCCCTCGCGCAACGTTGATCGCGCGAAACACATCTCTGGCCCCCCGTTGCAAAAACAGAACAATCACTTCCTTTTGAAAAATAAGCCAAATTTGTCTGCTAGCTTGATCGTCTCGGTTTAAGCGGCGGCGCTGATCCAGGACTCATCTTGCAAGCCTGTCATGTTGGGTGCGAAGGAGGAACGCTGCCGCAGGCTTTGGCCGAACAGCATTTTTCTCGCCGGCACGGCATCAATGAGTTTCGACCTTTGGATTGGCTTTCGCTCCATCGCCTGCCTCGGATCGGTTCGAGACTGCCGTTTCTCGCGTGCCTAGGTGCGAGTCTCGCTGGCTGCATGATGGGGCCCGACTACGTGCGGCCCGCGGCGCCAATCGCGCCGCATTTCAAGGAAGCCAAGAAGGGCTGGAAGCTCGCCGATCCTGCCGACGCGCTCGATCGCGGCGAATGGTGGGCGGTTTATCACGATGCCAAGCTCGCATCGCTGCTGAGCCAGGTTGAAGTCTCTAACCAGACCGTTAAGCAAGCGCTCGAAGCCTATCATAATTCCGTCGCCCTGATCCGCGAGGCGCAGGCCAATTATTTCCCGACGGTCACCAATAGCTACAGCGCGACTTACCAGCATCAGGGCAGCGGGACATTTACAAGTGGGGCTGTGGCTGCGCGCAGCTCCACATTCACGACTTTCAATCCCGTCGCCAACGCGACATGGGATCTGGATGTGTGGGGCCGCATTGGCCGTCAGGTCGAGAGCCAGGCGGCCGCGGCCCAGGTCAGCGCCGCCGACCTGCAAAATGCCAAGCTTTCCGAACAGGCCGCCCTCGCCACTGCCTATTTCGACATGCGCGAGGAGGATTCGCTCAAGGCTCTGCTCGATCGCACGATCGTCGCCTTCAAGAAGACGCTGACGATTACCCAAAATCAGTTCAAAGCTGGCACCGTCTCCCAAGGCGATGTCATCACCGCGCAAACCCAGCTTTTGCAGACTGAGGCACAGGCCATTGATACCGGCGTGGCGCGTGCGCAGTTCGAGCATTCGATCGCGATTCTGATCGGCCGACCGCCATCCGACCTGTCGCTCACCCCGGCAGAACTCCCACCCTATCCGCCGCGCGTCCCTGCGACCGTGCCCTCACTGCTCTTGGAGCGGCGCCCTGATATCGCGGCGGCCGAGCGCCAGATGCAGGAAGAAAATGCTCTGATCGGCGTCGCGGTGGCGAATTTCTATCCCGACATCAATCTGTCCGGCGCCTTTGGCTTCGCAGGAGCGACCCCGCTGCCCATCTCCGCGGCGGCGGAAGCCTGGTCGATTGCGGGAACGGCCACGCAAACGATCTTTGACGGTGGGCTGCTCGCGGCCGATCTCGCCGCGGCGCGGGCGACTTACGCACAAAATATCGCGAGCTATCGGCAGACGGTTTTGACGGCCTTCGACCAGGTCGAGGACGAATTGGCGGCGCTGCGGATTTTGGCAAAAGAAGCGGCCAAGCAGGTCGAAACGGTGAAGGCGGCGCGCCAGGCGGTACAGATCGACCTCAATCAATATCAGGCTGGCACCGTCCCCTTTACCACGGTCGTCACAGGAGAAGCGACGCAGCTTCAGGACGAGGAAAACCTGCTGACAACCCGGCAAAATCTGTTCATCGCCAGCGTTGCCTTGATCGAGGCCTTGGGCGGCGGCTGGGATGCGTCCGAATTGCCAAGCCTCGCCCGCCTTTCCAAAGTGCCGACTTTCACGCCGCCGCTTTAGAAATCCACCGCCAGAAACCTGACCTCGACGTCAAAAATCTCACCAAGAAGTAATTTGCCTTTATCGGCCCTGATGAGGAAGGGATGCTGACAAGTCGCGGATTATTGCCCTTGTGGGAAAAGAGGCGCGAACCGGGTAGGCTGACGATGCTTTGCTGGAACTAGTCCCACTGGGTAAGGCTTCGCAAGGTGGCCGTTCTGATCTCGGGCGGCGTCGGGTTTGCAAGCCATGAATTAAGGCATGCGCCCCTATATTGATTTTCAATTGACGATCTGCGCCGCGCGGGTTGCCCATCGCTCGGACGAACCGGATGGACGAAAAGAAGATGGACGAAAAAGTCGACCAGCCCCGTCGACCTGTGCCCCCCAGCGATGCTTATGCGCCGGAGCGGAGCGCTAATCCGGCATTGAAGCAGAACGAACCTGCTCCGCAGGCGCGCAAGGATGCGCCGCAAGCTCCTGGCGACGCACCGGTGGCGCCTGCCGAAGATATTCCGGCCGCAAAGCCACGCCGGCGCTCGTTCCTCGGTTTTCTGATCGGCCTCATCGTACTCGGCGGCGTTGGCTATTACGCCTATCATGTCCTTCATCCCGCGCCGGCAGAGCGCCCGGCGCATAAGCACGCTGGTGGGCCGCCGCAATCGGTCGGCGTGGCAACCGTTGGCACCGGCGATATCAAGATCATCTATTCGGGGCTCGGCACGGTCACGCCGCTGGCGACGATCACGGTCCGGACTCAGATCAACGGCCAGCTCCTGCAAGTCGCCTTCAAGGAAGGCGATCATGTCAAAAAGGGCGATTTGCTCGCGCAGATCGACGACCGGCCCTATCAATTGCTGGCGCAGCAATATGAGGGGCAGCTTGCGCACGATCAGGGCCTGCTGCAACAGGCGCAACTCGACCTGGTGCGTTACCAAACACTCGTCACGCAGAACTCGATCGCCCGGCAAACGGCCGAAGATCAGGCCTATATCGTCAAGCAAAACCAGGGTTCGGTGCTGACCGACCAGGCGCTCATCGCGCAGGAACAACTGAACATCACCTATTGCCATATTGTCTCGCCGGTGACCGGACGCGTCGGCATCCGCATCGTCGATCAGGGCAATTATGTGCAGACGTCGGACGCCAACGGCCTTGCTGTCGTGACTCAGTTGGAGCCGATCTCGGTCATCTTCTCGTTGCCGGAGGACGATATTCCCGACGTCATGTTGCAGATGAAGGGCAGCACGCCGCTCTCGGCGACGGTCTACGATCGCGCCAATGTGCATGAATTGGGAACCGGCGCTGTCACCGTCCTCGATAACCAGATCGATACGACGACCGGCATGGTGCGGTTCCGCGCCGAATTCCCGAATGCGGACGAGTCACTCTTCCCCAATCAATTCGTCAACGTACAAGTTCTCGTGCGGACGCTGCAAAACGTCATCACCGCACCTGTGCCCGCGATCCAGCGCGGCGCGCCCGGCACCTACGTCTATCTCGTTAGTCCGAATAACACTGTCTCCGTGCAGAAGGTAACGCTCGGCCAGAGCCAGGGCGGCATGGTGCAGATCCTGTCGGGTCTCAAGCCCGGCGACCGCGTTGTCACGGACGGCACCGACCGGTTGAGCGATGGCGCTCGCGTCATCGTTCCCGGAGCGACAGCCGCGGCGGAGAACGGCGCAGCCTCATCTGGGCCCGGCACGACGGCCCCCGCAGGCGAGCAGACCACGCCTCCGGCGGGCGCGGCTGGCCACCATCACCACCATCATCGGCAGAATTCCGAGTGATCCTTGATCGCGTAACGGAGCACACGGCATGAATCCGTCGCAGATATTTATCCTGCGGCCGGTGGCGACCACCCTTCTGACGGTCGCAATTCTGCTTGCCGGCGCTTTTTCGTATCGGTTCCTCCCGCTCTCGGCCCTGCCCGAGGTCGATTATCCGACCATTCAAATTCAGACGTTCTACCCCGGCGCCAGTCCCGAGGTGATGACCTCGGCGGTCACCGCGCCGCTCGAGCGCCAGCTCGGTGAAATGCCGGGCCTCAACCAGATGACCTCGGCAAGTTCTGCCGGCGCGTCGGTGATCACCCTGCAGTTTGACCTCGATCTCAGCCTCGATGTCGCCGAACAGGAAGTGCAAGCGGCGATCAATGCCGGCACGAATCTCCTGCCGAGCGATCTGCCGGCGCCGCCCATCTACGCGAAGGTCAATCCCGCCGACGCGCCGATTCTCACAATCGCGATCACCTCGAAGACGCTGCCGCTGACGTCGATCGAAGACCTCGTCGAAACGCGGCTCGCGCAGAAGATTTCGCAACAGCCGGGCGTCGGCCTCGTCAGCATCAGCGGCGGCAACAGGCCGGCGATCCGTGTTCAGTTCAATCCGCGCGCGCTGGCCGCATACGGTCTCAACATCGACGATATCCGCACGACGATCGGCAATATGAACGTCAATACGCCGAAAGGCAGCTTTGACGGACCGGCGCAATCGACGACCATCGACGCGAACGATCAAATCACTGACGCGAGCCAATTCGATAAAATCATTGTCGCCTATCGCAACGGAAACCCCGTCCGATTGTCGGACGTCGCGACCACGGTTCGCGGCCCGGAAAATACCAAGATTGCGGCTTGGGCCAATAAAACGCCGGCGATCCTGCTCAACATTCAGCGCCAGCCGGGCGCGAACGTCATCCAGGTCGTCGATGGTATCAAGGCCTTGCTGCCGCAGATCGAGGCTAGCCTGCCGAGCGCCCTCAACATTTCGATCCTCAGCGACCGCACGAATACGATCCGCGCTTCGGTGTCCGATGTCGAGTTCGAACTTGCGCTCGCCGTCGTCCTCGTCGTGCTCGTTATTTTTGTCTTCCTGCGCAATCTTCCCGCGACCATCATTCCGAGTCTCTCGGTCCCGCTATCGCTCGTCGGCACGCTGGTCGTGATGTATCTCCTCGGCTTCAGCCTCGACAATCTGTCGCTGATGGCGCTGACCATCTCGACCGGCTTCGTCGTCGACGATGCGATCGTCATGATCGAGAACATCGCCCGCTATATCGAAAACGGCGAAGCGCCGCTGCAGGCTGCGCTCGAAGGTTCGGCGCAGATCGGCTTCACGATCATTTCGCTCACCATATCGCTGATCGCGGTGCTGATCCCGCTGCTCTTCATGGGCGAAGTCGTGGGTCGGCTATTCCACGAATTTGCCATCACGCTCACCGCAACGATCATCATCTCGGCCTTCGTGTCGCTGACGCTCGTCCCCATGCTCTGCGCGAAAATCTTGCGGCATCGGCCGGAGTCACAGCGCAGCCGCTGGTCGGTCGCCGCCGATCGTGGCTTTCAATGGATTATCGATCAATACGGGCGGGCGCTTCGCATCGTCCTCGACCATCAGCCGCTAACGCTGCTCGTCGCCATCGCGACATTGGTCGTGACGGTCCTCCTTTATATCACAATCCCGAAGGGCTTCTTCCCGGTGCAGGACACCGGCCTCATTCAAGCCATCACCGAGGCGAGCCAGACTGCTTCCTACGGCGCGATGGCGGATCGCCAGCAGGCGCTGGCCGATGTCCTGCTGAAAGATCAGGACGTGACCAGCCTCACGTCCTTCATTGGCGTCGACGGCACCAACATGACGTTGAATAGCGGCCGTTTTCTCATCAACCTGAAACCGCGTGACGCGCGCACGGCGACAGTCACTGACATCATCCGGCGGTTACGGCGCGAAGCACGCGGCGTGCAGGGTATCCAGATCTACATGCAGCCGGTGCAGGATCTCACCATAGATTCCTCCGTCAGCCGCGCGCAATATCACTTCCTCATCGAAAACGCCGACGGTGATGCGCTGCAGACTTGGACGCCGAAGCTTGTCGACAAGCTTTCGACTTTGCCGCAAATCACAAACGTGGCGAGCGATCTGGCGCAGCAGGGCCGCGCGCTCGACATCACCATCGACCGTCAAACCGCGAGCCGCTTCGGCCTGACGCCCGCAACCGTCGATAACATTCTCTACGATGCTTTCGGCCAGCGGATCGTCTCGACGATCTACACCCAATCAAACCAATATCGCGTCATCATGGAGGCATCGCCCGATCTCCAGCATGCGCTGTCGGCGCTGAATACATTCTATCTGCCGTCATCGACCTCGACGACAAACGGTCAGGTGCCCCTCTCCGCGATCGTCCACCTTAGCGAGCGGCCGGGGCCACTGCAGATCACCCATTTCGGCCAATTCCCGGCAACCGACATTTCCTTCGATATCGCGCCCGGCTCGTCGCTTGGCGCCGCAGTCGAAGCCATCGATCAGGCGCAGAAAGATATCGGCCTGCCGCAGAGCTTCGTCTCGATCATGCAGGGCAGCGCGGCGGCCTTCAGCGCATCGCTCGGCAATGAGGTCATGCTTATCCTCGCGGCGATCCTGACGATGTATATCGTTCTGGGCGTTCTCTACGAGAGCTTCATTCATCCGATCACGATTCTGTCGACGCTCCCCTCGGCCGGCGTCGGCGCCTTGCTGTCGCTGATCATCGCGGGCGACGACCTCGACATCATTGCGATCATCGGCATCATTCTGCTGATCGGCATCGTCAAAAAGAACGCGATCATGATGGTCGATTTCGCGCTCGATGCAGAGCGCGATCAAGGCCTGCCGCCCGAGGAAGCAATCTATCAGGCTTGTCTTTTGCGCTTCCGCCCGATTCTCATGACAACGATGGCGGCGATTCTCGGGGCCCTGCCGCTCATGCTCGGCAATGGCACGGGCTCGGAATTGCGCCGGCCACTTGGCGTCGCCATCGTCGGTGGCCTGATCTTCAGCCAGGTGCTCACGCTCTTTTCGACGCCGGTGATCTATCTCTATTTTGACCGGCTGGCACAGCGGCTTTCGCGGTGGACCGGCAATACAAGGCTGACCCCGCGCGAGGCGGGCGAATGAGCCTTTCTTCGCCCTTCATTCGGCGCCCCGTCGCAACGACCTTGCTCACCATTGGCGTTTTCATTTCTGGCGCCCTCGGCTTCACAAAACTGCCGGTCTCGCCGTTGCCGCAGGTCGATTTTCCGACGATCTCGGTGCAAGCGCAGCTTCCCGGTGCAAGCCCCGACACCGTGGCAACGAGCGTCGCCGAGCCATTGGAACGCCACCTCGGCGAGATCGCCGACGTGACCGAAATGTCTTCGACGAGCGGCCTCGGGCAGACGCGTATTACGTTGCAGTTCGATTTGAACCGCGACATCGATGGCGCCGCCCGCGACGTTCAGGCCGCGATCAATGCCGCGCGCGCCGATCTCCCCGCCGCGCTGCGCAGCAATCCGATCTATCGCAAGCTCAACCCCGCCGACGCGCCGATCCTCATCCTTGCCCTGACGTCGAAGACGCTTTCGCGCGGCGCGCTTTACGATGCCGCCAGCAACGTGCTCCAGCAACGCCTGTCGCAGCTTGCCGGCATCGGCCAGGTGATGATCGGCGGCGCGGCCCTGCCCGCGGTGCGCGTCGAACTCAACCCGACGGCGCTCTTCAATTACGGCATCGGTCTCGAAGACATCCGTGCCGCGCTCGCGTCCGCCAATGCGAACAGTCCGAAAGGCGCGATTGAGGACAGGGGCGTTCATTACCAGATCTATACGAACGATCAGGCATCCAAAGCGGCCGATTACATGCCGCTGATCGTCGGCTATCGCAACGGCAACGCCGTGCATCTGTCGGATCTCGGCGAGATCGACGATTCCGTGGAAGATTTGCGCAACGAAGGGCTGGCAAACGGTCAGCCTTCCGTGCTCGTCATTCTGTTTCGTCAGCCGGGCGCCAACATTATCGACACGGTCGATCGCGTAAGAGCCGAGTTGCCGGTGCTCCAAGCGGCGATGCCCGCCGACGTGCAGATCACCCCAGCGATCGATCGCAGCCTGACAATCCGCGCCTCGCTACACGACACCGAACGCACGCTGGTGATCGCGGTCGTGCTGGTCACATTCATTGTCTTTATCTTCCTTGGAAATCCCCGCGCCGCCATCATCCCGGCGGTCGCGGTGCCCGTCTCGATCGTCGGCACGTTCGGCATCATGTATCTGATGGGTTTCAGCCTCGACAATTTGTCATTGATGGCGCTGACCATCGCGACCGGCTTCGTCGTCGATGATGCCATTGTCGTTCTGGAAAATATAAGCCGCTATGTCGAGGCGGGCGTGCCGCGCTTTCAGGCGGCATTGCGCGGCGCGGGCGAGGTCGGATTCACGGTTCTGTCGATCAGCCTCTCGCTTATTGCCGTGTTCACACCAATTCTGCTGATGAGCGGGATGCTCGGCCGGTTGTTTCGCGAATTTGCGCTCACCCTGTCAATCGCCATTCTCGTCTCGCTCGTCATTTCACTGACGACGACGCCGATGCTCTGCTCGCTGATCCTGAAAGCGCCGACGCATCGGCCGGAACGGCGCCGGCGCTGGCACCCCTTCACCTGGGTGCTGGAATTCTACGAACGCACGCTCGGCTGGGCGCTTCGCAACAGCGCGATTGTCATGCTGGCCCTTTTCGGCGCGATGGCTCTTACGGTTTTCCTCTTCGGCATCATTCCCAAAGGCTTTTTCCCGCAGCAGGATACAGGACGCCTTATCGGCGCGATCCAGGCCGATCAAAGCATCTCGTTCCAGGCCATGGAAAAGAAGATGACGCAGCTGATGGCGATCGTGCAGGCCGATCCCGCCGTCAACAATGTCGTCGGCTTCACCGGCGGTGGCAGCGGCGGCGGCCGTTCGAGCACCAACACCGGCTCTGTCTTCGTCTCGCTCAAACCACTCTCGCAACGAACCGCGTCCGCCGATGAGGTCATCGATCGGTTGCGGCGTAAACTGAACAGAATCCCCGGTGCGCATCTCTTCCTGCAATCGGTGCAGGATATTCAGGTGGGGGGACGCCAGGGCAATGCGCAATTCCAATACACGTTGCAGGGCGACACGCCGGAAGAACTGAACCAGTGGACGCCGAAACTGGTCGCGGCATTGCAGAAGAGCAAGGTTCTGACCGACGTGAACTCCGACCTGCAACAGGCCGGGCTTGAGACCGTCGTGCAGATCGATCGCGACACGGCCTCGCGTCTCCAGATCACACCTATCCAGATCGACAACACGCTTTATGACGCCTTCGGTCAGCGGCAGGTCTCGACCATCTATAGCGCCGTCAATCAATACCATGTCGTGATGGAGGTCGCGCCGCGCTATTGGCAAGACCCTGCCGCGCTCAAAGGTATCTACGTCAGTACGGCGGGCGGCAATCCAAGCGGGACGCAGACCACCGCCCTCCCGGCGGGCACCGCGGCGGCGAGCGTGCCGCCGGTCGGGTCCGCCTCAACCGCGACGGCGAGTGCCGCGTCTGCGCAGATCAACACCGCGCGTGACGCTTCCATCAATGCCATCGCCGCAACGGGCCACGGCGGCACGTCCACCGGTTCGCCGGTCGCGACGAACGTCGAAACCATGGTGCCGCTCGTCGCCTTCGCCCATTTCGCGCCGGGCCACACGCCGCTCGCGGTGAACCATTCCGGCCTGTTCGTTTCAGCGACCATATCGTTCAACCTAGCGCCGGGCGCTTCGCTCGGCGATGCGACGGATGAGATCGACAAGGCCGTGGCCGACATCGGACTGCCGGCCGACATTCACGGCAGCACGCAAGGCACGGCAGCCGTGTTCCAATCCTCGCTCGCCAACGAGCCGATGTTGATCGCCGCGGCGCTGGCGGCGGTCTATATCGTGCTCGGCGTACTCTACGAGAGCTACATCCACCCGATCACGATCCTCTCGACCCTGCCCTCGGCCGGCGTGGGGGCGCTGCTCGCGCTTCTGATCTGCCGGACGGATTTCAGCATCATCGCGCTGATCGGCGTGATCCTGCTGATCGGCATCGTCAAAAAGAATGCGATCATGATGGTCGATTTCGCCATCGTGGCGCGACGCGACGAGGGCATGAACGCGCGTGATGCCATCTTCCAGGCCTGCATCCTGCGCTTCAGGCCCATCATGATGACGACAGCGGCGGCGATCCTCGGCGCGGTGCCATTGGCGTTGAGCTTTGGCGAGGGCGGCGAAATCCGCCGGCCGCTGGGTATTTCGATCGTCGGCGGTTTGATCGTGAGCCAGATGCTGACGCTTTATACGACGCCGGTGCTCTATCTGCTGCTCGATAGGGTGCAGGAGTTCTTCAAAGGCTCGGCG
Organism: Methylovirgula sp.; assembly: GCF_037200945.1. NCBI lineage: Bacteria > Pseudomonadati > Pseudomonadota > Alphaproteobacteria > Hyphomicrobiales > Beijerinckiaceae > Methylovirgula > Methylovirgula sp. The sequence continues at coordinate 1,788,732 of NZ_JBBCGP010000001.1, read as the reverse complement.
CCGGAAACATTACCGCCGCGCGCCGCGCCCAGCCCGGCGGAATAACCAAAGCGCCTTCGAGCGAAGTGAATACCGCTTCGCGTGAAGAAAACGCGGCAGAACAAAACCTAGCCCGCTGCAAGCTCGCTGGCGTGAGTCTCCAGAAACCATTGATAGGTGCTGGAAATGCCTTCCTCGAGGCCGATGCGCGGCCTCCAGCCAAGGCCATTGATGCGGCTTGAATCGATGAGCTTGCGCGGCGTCCCGTCCGGCTTCGACATATCGAAGACAAGGCGCCCTTCGAAACCGACGGTCCGACCGATTTTTTCCGCCAGCTCACGGATCGAAAGATCGAAGCCGGCGCCGCAATTAACCGGCTCGGCGCCATCATAGGTGTTGAGCAGGAAGACCGTGCCGTCGGCGAGATCGTCGACATGCAGAAATTCGCGCAGCGGTGTGCCGGTTCCCCAGACGACGACCTCGTCGCGCCCGGCAAGCTTCGCCTCATGGAACTTGCGCATCAAGGCCGGCAGCACGTGGCTCGTTGCCAGGTTGAAATTGTCGAACGGCCCGTAGAGATTGCAGGGCATGACCGAAATATAATGCCGACCATATTGGCGACGGTAAGCCTGGCAGAGTTTGATGCCCGCGATCTTGGCGATCGCGTACCATTCGTTCGTCGGCTCCAGCGGGCCTGTCAGCAGCGCGTCCTCGCTGATCGGCTGCGGCGCAAACTTCGGATAGATGCAGGACGAGCCGAGGAACACCAGCCGGTTGATATCGGCGCGATGCGCCTCGTGGATGACGTTTGCCTCGATCACGAGATTGTCGCGTAGAAACTCCGCCGGATAGGTATCGTTCGCCAGAATGCCGCCGACTTTCGCCGCGGCGAGAACGATCGCATCAGGTTTCTCTCTTTCGAGAAAATCGCGCACCGCTCTGGCATCGCGCAAATCGACCTCGGCGCGCGTAGCCGTGACGATCTCAGCCCTCTCGCGCGCGAGCCGGCGCATGAGCGCGGCGCCGACCATGCCCCGGTGCCCTGCCACGAAAATGCGTGATGGCGTCATGCGTGAATTGCTCCGTCCCAAACGGGTGGGCTATATATGGCCGCGTTTCTTCATGAGAACGAGGTCACTCGCAACCATTTCTTTCACCAATTCCGGAAAAGTCGTTTTGTGAACCCAGCCAAGCTTGTCGCGGGCTTTTGTAGGGTCGCCCAAGAGTAGATCGACTTCCGTCGGGCGGAAATATTCCGGGTCGATTTCAACCAAAACCCGGCCTGATTTGCGGTCGAGGCCCTGCTCCTCGACACCCGCGCCACGCCATGCGATTTCGATACCGATTTCCGCGAAGGCGCGTTCGACGAATTCACGCACCGAATGGGCTTCGCCCGTCGCCAGCACGTAATCGTCCGCCACCGGCTGCTGCAGAATACGCCACATGCCCTCGACATAATCGCGCGCATGGCCCCAGTCGCGCTTGGCATCGAGATTGCCGAGGTAGAGCTTATTCTGCAACCCGAGTTGGATGGCCGCAACCGCACGGGTGATCTTGCGGGTCACGAAAGTTTCCGCGCGGGTCGGACCTTCATGATTGAAGAGAATGCCGTTCGAGGCGTGAATACCGTAGGCTTCGCGGTAATTGACCGTGATCCAATACGCATAAAGTTTGGCCGCCGCATAAGGCGAACGCGGATAGAACGGCGTGGTCTCGGTCTGCGGCACCGCCTGGACCTTGCCATACAGTTCCGAGGTTGAGGCCTGATAGAAGCGGGTCTTATCCACGAGCTTGAGGATGCGGATCGCTTCAAGCAGGCGCAACGTCCCGAGCGCGTCGGAATTGGCGGTATATTCTGGTGTCTCGAAGCTCACCTGCACATGGCTCTGTGCGGCGAGATTATAAATTTCGTCCGGCTGCACCTCCTGCACGATGCGGATGAGGTTCGTCGCATCGGTGAGGTCGCCGTAATGCATGGAGAAGCGAACATCCGCCTCATGCGGGTCCTGATAAAGATGATCGACCCGATCCGTATTGATGAGTGAGGAACGACGTTTGATGCCGTGGACGATATAGCCCTTGTTGAGCAGCAATTCGGCGAGAAGTGCTCCATCCTGCCCGGTCACGCCGGTGATGAGAGCCACTTTTGAATCTGACATCGAGAGTTCCGCAAAAATCCGGGTGGGCGCCCTGGCCAACGCCAGTGCGGGGCACATGCTCTAGCGCGGATTTTTGGCTCTGACTATGCGCGCGCCAGCCGCAGGCGGCCCTGCCCGCGACTGACACAGATAAGGCATTGATATGAGCTAATTTATGGCTTCAGATAATCATGGACGACGCGGCCATAAGGCAGGCTCAGGTCGGCGATGAAATGGCGCGCCCCGACGATATTGCGCACCGGGAAGTCGCCGACGGGGGCATTCACATGCGGCACGAGATGCAGCCGCGCCGGACCCGTCCACGAGCCTTTGACCGTGATTTCGGTGAGATTGTAGGCAACCAGCTGGCAGATGCCGTGGCCGCCATCGACCCCGGGAATGATCTTGAGATTGATCTGCGTCTTCGACAGGATCGCCGTCGTACCGACGCCATTGCCGGCCATGGCTTCGTGCTTGTAGCCCATCGTGCCCATGGCGACGAGTTGCTCGCCATAATGCAAAGTCCCGGTCAATGTATCCTTGAAGACCTTCAGCTTCGGATGCGCATATTTCTTCGGGAAGCCCCAGATTTCGCGGCCGCCGGCGATCGGCGGATCATCGTCGAGATACATCTGGCTGACGAAGTTCACGTCCTCACCCTGGAACTTGCACGGGATGACGAGGCCGCTTTCAGTGTAGCTGCCGAAACCGGAGGAATCCGGCATGTTGATCCATTCGTAGCTGACAAGCGGCTGGTCGAGCGGCTCAAGCGGCTCCGGCAATTGATGGCGGATGACCTCAGGATCTGTCTCGTAGGTGATGACCATGTATTCGCGGTCGACGAAGCGATACGGCCCCTTGGGATAGCTTGGGCTCGCAAGCGGCATGGACGGCAAATGCAGGATATCTTCAGCGCGCATGGTCGGGCTCCCAGAGCTGAAGCACGCAGCAAGTCAAATGCCACGGCAGCGCTCTGCTTCTGCCTGTTTACCTTGAAAATGGTGTGACGCGGGAGCGTCACACTCCTGCAATCCGGCCTGCCTAGCCTGCGCGGTGAGAGGTCGATTTTGGACGCAAAAGCCCCCTTCCACGCCAAGCAAGGCAACCATTTCACCGGACCATCGAAATCCGGCGGCTGGCGACCCGATCGCTGCGACCAAGTCGCGCTCATCTTTCAGGGCGGCGGCGCCCTCGGCGCCTATCAGGCCGGCGTCTACGAGGCGCTGCATGAAGCCAATATCGAACCTGATTGGGTGACGGGGGTTTCGATTGGCGCCATCAACGCCGCGATCATCGCCGGCAATCCGCGCAGCGAGCGCCTCGAAAAATTACGCGCCTTCTGGGAAAAGATTACCGATCGGCATGTCTGGGCCTATACGCCCGATGGTGACATCTATCGCCGCGCCCGCAATGCCACGAGCGCCATGATGACGATGGCACTCGGCCAGCCAGGCTTTTTCAAGCCGCACGATGTCAACCCCTGGCTCAACGTCGCCGGCGCCAAGACAGCGACGAGCTTCTACGATTCCGCGCCGCTGGCCGCCACATTGAGCGAATTTGTCGATTTCTCGCTCATCAACGACGGCAACACGCGCTTTGCTGTCGGAGCGGTGAACGTCCTGAACGGCAATTTCATCTATTTCGACAATCGCAATGAAGAGATCGCGGCGGAGCATATCATGGCCTCCGGTGCGCTCCCCCCTGCGCTGCCGATGGTCAAGATCGGCACCGATTATTATTGGGACGGCGGCATTGTCTCAAATACGCCGTTGCAGCACCTGCTGGATCAGGACGATCTGAACCACACGCTCGTCTTCCAGGTCGATCTCTTTTCTGCACAAGGCGCATTGCCGCGAGAGATGGCTGATGTCCTGGCCCGCCACAAGGACATCATGTATTCCTCGCGCACGCGCTACAATACCGACATGTACCAGCGACTGCGCACGTGGAAGAACCGCGCCTATGAGGCGCTGGCAAAGCTGCCGGATCAATCGTTGACGGATGACGAGCGAAAGCTCCGCAACGAACTGGCGGACATGCCGAATATCGCGATTCTGCATCTGATCTATCAGCAGAAAGCCTACGAAGGCGACGCCAAGGATTACGACTTTTCCGGAACGTCGATGCGCGAACATTGGCAAAGCGGATACGAAGACACCAAGCGCACGCTGATGCATCACGCCTGGTTTGACATGCCGGAAAATGGCATCGTCGTACATGACGTCCACCGGCAGCGAGACCGCTAAGCCGCGCGTGAGTTCCTACGTCTAATCCGGCATGCCGACGTGGAGCTTCCGGTTCCGCTCGATGATTTCCTCGCGCATCTCCTTGCGCATCTTGCCCGCCTCAAACAGACGGCGATCGAGTTCCGTCTCTAGAATGAGCGGCGGAACTTCGCGAGCTTGCCCATCGGTGCCTCTGGCAACCATGGTGAAATAGCATGAGATCGCATGACGCGATTCCTGCGTCGTCAGATTTTCGGCAATGACCTTGATACCGACCTCGATCGAGCTGCGGCCGACATAATTGACGTTCGCTTTGAAGGTCACAAGTTCGCCGACCTGGATCGGTTCGCGGAAAATCACCTGATCGAGCGAGGCTGTGACGACATAGCTTTTGCTATAGCGGGCGGCGCAGGCGTAGGCGACCTGATCGAGAATTTTGAGGATGGCGCCGCCGTGCACATGACCGGAGAAATTGGCCATATCCGGCGTCATCAGAAAGGTCATGAACAAAGATTTTTCTTGCGCGCTCATCGGTCTCGCTGACGAAAATAGATGCTGCGATCCGATCTAGAGCATGGGCGTCGCTAAACCAAGCGGGCTTTCGCGCGCCATCTTCGCAATTGCGAAAATCTCTTCGGCGAAGGCAAAAAAATCTCGGCCGGGGAGGAGTGGCGGCCGAGATATAGGAGTCTGATTATCCCGAACAGCAATAATCTGCCGGGTTACTTCGGGACACTAGAACGCTCCGATCTTACGAGCCTCAGGCTTCGCCCGGGCTCAATGGAAACGATCTAACCGCGAGAGTTCGTCCAGAATCTTGCGCCGGGCCGCCATGCGCCTGTCTTCGAGCGCGACAAGCGTGACTCGCACGCGCGAATCCCGCGGTGCAATCCAATTACTGAACAAATGCGAAAAACGCTCTCGCTGTGCTTCAGCCGCTTCTGCTGCTGAGGTCGCAACCTCCTGCAATGTCAGAAGAACGGACATATTTGCTTTCGGGTCTATCATGCTCCACCTCCATTGGTGGTGCCCCAACCGCCGCAACATCAGGATAGGCACAAATCCAGAGCACACAAAAAGCGCAAATGCCGCACGAGGCTTGTGGTAAGCCTATTTTTCAATCCGCTGTTGCATAGCTGCCACCAAAAATGCGCCGTGCCTGAGCTTCGCAAATATTTCGCGGTGCACTATTTTCGCGTTCACACCAAAGGAGCGACATTATGAAAATCTCCGGACGTAATTTCATCCCCGGCACTATAGTCGAGGTCAAGGAAGGCGCGACCACCGCGCATGTGCGCGTCGAAATCGCCGGCGGCTCGATCTTGACCGCGTCGATCACGAATGAAGCGGTCGAAGACCTGGGACTTAAGAAAGGCGTGAAAGTTCACGCCCTGATTAAAGCCTCCGATGTGATGATCGCCGTTGGCGACTGAGCACCATCTCGGCGCGCGCTTGCGCTACGCGCCATCTGTCAGCCCCAAACCAACACGTTATCGGATTTAGCCAATCGCCCTGATCGCGTAACTCGTCTTGGCTCGACCGATGCCCGCAGGCGCTTGACGCCGACAGGACGAGCGCGGGTGGGAATTGGCTCGAGGCGGAACAGCGCCTTTAGGGCTATCGAGGCGCCAAAGCCGTCGTGAAACCGCCCTCAAGCCTGATCAGACAAATTTCTGAAGCATCATTTTCATTGTACGGCCTCGGCCGCCGGAAACATCCAACTGCCGTCCAGGATTTCCGCGCGTGGACGATAGAGCCGCACAAGATAATTCCAGCCCTTCATGATGGGCAGGCAATTTGGAATTTTGCCGTCACATCGGCCGAATTGAATTGCGACCGAACCGTCGTCGCTTTTCTTCGCGGTGATGTCGTTCAGCGAATAGGAATTATACGGGTTGGGCTCGTAATAGCCTGCGGCGTTGTAAACGCTGATCGACCAGAAACCATCGACGGGAACATCTTTCACGTTGAGCTTGTAGATGGTCGTGCCGTCGTTCTTGTCGGGCGTGACGGTAAGATAAGTTGCTTCCTTCTCGGGGTTTCCGCCCCATGCCGTGGCGGCGCCGATGAGCCGCCGCACGGGATCGACGTCGCCCTTCGCGCCAAACATTCCCTTCGAATCAGGAAGTGTCGAACCCAGGACAAGGAGGGCTTGGCGCACCTTTTTCTGACTGACGCGATCCCAATGTGGAATTTCAAAAGTACCCGAACTGATTTGGTCCACCTTTATTGCGTCCTGCAGGGCGTGGACATCCTCAATGTCCTTCGCGTTCGCCGGATCGACAAGCGTACGCAGGGCCACCACGACATAGCGCGTGCCAATCTGATCTTTTGTCAGGGTATGAGCGCCGGCGCCGTAAAAGACCCCGTATGTATATTGATCCTCGTTGATCACCTGCATCGACATGAAACGCTTGCCCGCATCCGGCAGAATGATCGTCACCGGCCCGGCATCGAGATCGAACACCGCCGACGAGTAAAGCGTATCGCGATTGAGGCGGATCACGGTCTGGCTATTGATAGATGCCGGCTCCCGGCGGTGAAAGAACTTCCCGAGACCGCCTTCTTTGACCAGGGCGGATAAATAAGTGTCGGATTCCGCGCGAACGAAATTATCGGCGGTGACGGGCACGGCATCGGCCGACGATGGCGACGAAACCGGCTGCGCGTTTGCACGCAGCAGGGGCGGCGCCTTCCAGGTGCCGTTCAAAGCTTCTTCTTTGGGCCAGTAAAGACGCATCACCACGAAAAATGGTCCGCTTGGCGCGGGCAACCAATTGGCTTCCGAGGGTTTGCCAGGCGACTCGTGCTGAATGTAGAACGTGATGCCGCCATCAGCGTCCCGCTGAAGTTCAGGCAACATCGGCGAATTGATCAGGTAGCGATTGAGCGCATTGGCGTAGAGCAGGCTTGCCGGCAATTCATAGAGCGTGAGCGACCAGAATGCATGGACCGGCGGCAGATGCCCCGCCGCGAAGCGTAAGGTGTAGCGATGAGAGCCGCTGAGTTTTTGCATGCCGGAATCGACAAAATAGATCGGATAAATCGCCTCCTCTTTCGAATTCCCATAAATTCCCAAGATGGCCGAAGCCATCCGAGCCATGTAATTGCCGTTTAGGAACGCGCGCGTGCCAAAGCCGTCGGCGCTGGTGAATTTTCCGGTATCAATCTCCTCTGTCTTATATTCTCCGAATGCCTTCCATGCGTCGGCTATGCCATCTTCAAGGGCCTTTCGTATCTCGGGCGCCGCTTTTTCTACTTGGAAGGTTTTGCCGCGCCCAATGCCGATCTTCGCGAAGCGCGCCATAAGATCACGCTCAGGGGGATTGGTCGGGCAAAACTGAAGCACGAAATTCAGGATATCGAAGAATTCCGGCAAGGAACGTTCCTGCTCGGGCGAGAGCGGCATCGGGAAATCGACGGGCGGGGCCTTAGGCGCGGACGTTCCAAGATATTGTGACAAGGTTTGGACTTTGTAACCGGCCTGGATCTTTTTGACATTGCCGATATCGCTCGGACTGAAAAGCTGCGTGCGATAGAGAATCATCGCAAAATCCGTCTCGGAACGGATCACCGACTTCACGCCATCCGGTATCTTGCCTTCCCAATTCGGACCTACGAGCAGATAACGCCCCGCCTCGTTGCCCGTCGCGCGGCTGCCGACATAGGCAAAGTTGAACGTGTACATGTCGATGAATTGGAGGGAGTAATAACGGTCCTTGTCGATCGCGGGCACGGTAAAGACCAGCGGCTCGGCTCGCAGATCGGCGCCGACGAATGAATACGGTGTATCCGAATTAGGTGTCTGGACGGCTCTGTCGTCAGGAGTAAAGACGCGTGCCGTATTGCTGAGCGTGTTCCAAGGAGCTTTGAACTCCACGCTGTCATGATCCACGAAATACGAATATTGAATGCGATAGCTGTCAACGAGCGGGAAGCCATAGATATAGGCCTCCTTCGCGATGGCACGCGCTTCGCCTGGCGTAATCGACTGCGCGGCCGCGCTATTCAACGCCAACGCCGCGATGCCGAATGCGAGGAGAGCAGTTACGAGACGCTTGCTCATCATTTCCTCCCAACCGGTGCCACGCTCGCTCGGTCGTATCCGCAGGCTAGGTCAGCCAAGTTTGTCGGCTGGCTCCCAGTGCTCGATATCAATCATCCGTCGGTTGCTTCAACTTATTCATGATCTGATCGAGATTGAAGCTTTGCGGGGTCTGACGCGGCGGATATTCCTGAAGGGATTGCACAAATGCGCCGGCTATGGCTTGGGCGCCATAGAGGAGATAGACCTTGTGCGCGGTCCAGTCGTAGTAGGAGTTGGACGTTATCTGTGCACGCTCATAAGGATCCATGCGAAGATTGAAATACAAAGGTAAACGCCGCGCCGTGAACGGCTCCCCCCAGATATCAAGCGTTCCCGGCGTTTTCTGTTCGAAGAACACGAGCTTCCAATTATCGAAACGGATCGCAACGAGCTGGCCGTCGTCGTTGAAATAGATGAATCCCCTTCTGGCCGAATGAGGCTCTTCACCGGTGAGGTAGGCAAGCTGATCGTACCCGTCGATATGTACCTTGTAGGTATGATCGCCGATCGTCCAGCCTTTGAGAAGACGGTCTTTCACGCCCGCATCTCCGGCCGCCGTCAAAAAAGTCAGAAACCAGTCGTGGCTCCCGAAAATGTCGTTTGCAATGCTTCCGGGCTTGATATGGCCAGGCCAGCGGATCATCGCCGGCACGCGATACGCACCTTCCCAGTTCGTGTTCTTCTCACTCCGGAACGGCGTCATCGCGGCGTCCGGCCAGGAATTCATGTGTGGGCCATTGTCCGTCGTGTAAAGGACGATCGTATCGTCGGTGATGCCAAGGTCGTCGAGGCCCTTGAGTAATTTTCCGACATCGCCGTCGTGTTCGATCATGCCGTCGGCATAATCATTATCCGGCATGCCGCTTTGCCCGCGCATTGAGGCGCGCACGTGCGTGAAGACATGCATACGCGTCGTGTTCATCCAGCAGAAGAATGGCTTTCCAGCTTCGACCTGTCGTTGGATGAAGTCGATCGCAGCGCCCGTGGTTTCGTCGTCGATCGTCTCCATCCGTTTGCGCGTCAACGCCCCGGTGTCTTCGATCGTCTGCTTGCCGACGCGGCCGAAACGCGGATCGACGGTCGGATCGTCCGTTTCGCTGGCCTTGCACTTCAGGACGCCGCGCGGCCCGAATTTGGCGCGAAAAGCCGGATCTTTTGGATAGTCGGGATCTTCCGGCTCTTCTTCGGCGTTCAGATGATAGAGATTTCCGAAGAATTCATCGAAGCCATGCACGGTCGGCAGAAATTCGTTGCGATCGCCGAGATGATTCTTGCCGAACTGCCCGGTTGCATAACCAAGGGGCTTCAACGCTTCGGCGATCGTGATGTCTTCGGGCTGCAATCCGACCGTCGCACCAGGAATGCCGACCTTCGATAGGCCCGTGCGGATCACCGATTGTCCGGTGATGAAGGACGAGCGGCCGGCCGTGCAGCTCTGCTCGGCATAATAGTCGGTGAACATCAAGCCTTCTTTGGCGATACGGTCGATGTTCGGCGTGCGATAGCCCATCAATCCGAACGTATAGGCGCTAATGTCGGATTGGCCGATATCGTCACCGAAGATGACGAGGATGTTCGGCTTTTTGTCTGTTGCTGCGGGCGGCTGAGTCTCTCGTCCCCGCGCGACCTGCGGCGTAGCTGACGCCACGGCGGATACAGCGGCGAGCGCCGTTCCGGACAGCAAGACGTTGCGACGGTTTATTCCGTCTCTGCCGGCGCCTTTGATTCCAGTATCATCTGAACGCATGGGATTGCTCCGTTCAACGCGATCTCAATACCGATCTTCAACTTTAAATGGCCTCAGCCAGAGACCGGCGAACGCGCGCTCTATGTACCTGCCGGTTCGTTACTGGCCTTCGTGGCTCTTGATCGCTTCATCAATTTTGGCCTTGATGGCCTGAAGGTTGAAGGACGCCGGAGCCTGCATCGGCGGGAATTCAATAGCGGTCTGCACCAACGCCCCGACCTTCTGTTGCACCTGGACGAAGCGCCAGAATTCGCGGGCTAGGAAATCGTTCATGTATCCGCCGCCCTCCTCGTTAAGCGTTTCGCCGCGGAGCGATGGCGTTCGCTCAAACGGATCCTGACGAAGGTTGACGATCGTCGGCATATCGGTCGTAACTTTTTCGCCGGGCCAACCGTACGGCTGTTGAATAAACTGGTACTTGAAATCGTCGACGCGGATGGCACCCAATTGGGCCTCACCAAAATAGAATATTTCATGACGCGCCGACGGGCCCTTCCCCGTCAGCAAATCCATCTGATTGTAGCCGTCCAAATGGTTCTTATACGTGCGATCGCCGAGTTGGGCGCCTTGCAGAAGCTGATCGGTGATATTCGAATTTCCGGCCGCCGCCGCGAGCGTCGGCAGCCAATCCAGGCCGGAAAATATGCCGTTCTCGACGGAGCCGGGTTTGATCCGGCCCGGCCAGCGAATGATCGCCGGAACGCGGAAACCACCCTCGAACACGGTGCCTTTCGTAGCGCGGAAGGGTGTCATGCCGCCGTCGGGCCAGGTGAAGACTTCTGCACCGTTGTCGGTCGTGAAAATAACGATCGTATTCTCCGCCTCACCGATTTCGTCCAGATGTTTCAACATCACGCCGACGCTGTCGTCTAACTGCGCCATGCCCGCTTCTTCGACGTTGTAATTGCTGTCGTAATTCATCAGCGCCTTGTACTTCGCCGACAGGTAGGTGAAGACATGCATGCGCGTTGTGTTGTGCCAGATAAAGAACGGTTTTCCGTCCTGTTTGGCTTTGTCCATGAAGCCCTTGGTATGATCGACGAGGACTTCGTCGAAAGTCTCCATGTCATATTTGGCAGGACGGCCCTTTTGCCAACTCTGATGATCGGCGCCCATATCCGGGAACGGCGGAAGCGGACCTTCATCGACAATGCGCTGCTTGCCGACTTTGCCCCAGCGCGGCATCTCTGTCGGATCGTCCACATCGGTTGCAAAGCAATGAACGAGATTGCGCGGACCGTATTTGTCAATCCACTCTTGCGGGTAATCGAACCAATAGGGGTCAGACATCGCGTCAAGGTGATAGAGATATCCGAAAAACTCATCAAAGCCGTGCACGGTCGGCAGATATTTGTTCTTGTCGCCGAGATGGTTTTTGCCGAACTGTCCGGTCGTATAACCCATCGATTTGAGGACGGTCGCGATCGTGACGGCCTGATCCGGAATGCCGATATCGGCGCCCGCTTGTCCCACGGTCGTCATGCCTGTACGCAGCGGAATTTCACCAGTTATAAAATTTGCTCGACCCGCGGTGCAGCTTGCCTCTGCGTAATAGTCCGTGAACCGCATTCCATCTGCAGCGAGTTTGTCGAGGTTTGGCGTCTTGCCGGACATGATGCCTTGATGATAGGCGCCGATGTTGAACCAGCCGACGTCGTCTCCCATGATGACGAGTATATTCGGCTGCTTGCCACCTGACGCGGGAGGCTGCTGCGCCTCCGCGACTTGCGGAGCACCCGATGCAATCGCCGACGCGGCAGCGAGCGCCGTTCCGGATAGCAACACGCTGCGCCGGTTTACGCCTTCTCTTGGCTTTTGCGTTTTTTCAGCCTTATCGTCGCTGGAATTCATCACGCTGCTCCTTTTCGAAAGACGCATCGAAATCCAAGATGACTGGTTGAAGTGTCCACCGCTTCCGCGTGTCGGGCGGCCGGGCGGTAGCGTCTGCAATAATTGGGCGCGCACAGGTGCGAGCCACCCTTGATCGCCTTGCGGGGGATTTTGATTTTTGGTTGCGCGGGATCGAAACTTTCGTCGGCTCGACCTCCACGCGGATTTTCCGGAATGCAGCAGGCCTTTTGCGCGTCCGGCCGATGCTTCTGGGTGAACCAATCATTGGTCCATTCCCAGACATTACCGATCATATCGTAGAGGCCGTAACCGTTGGGCGGAAATGCTTTGACGGGAGACGTGCGGTCATATCCATCGAGTTTCAGGTTCTCGCGTGGAAATTCACCATGCCAGGTATTGGCCATATATTTTCCGCCGGGCATGAACTCGTCGCCCCAGGCGTATTCCGCGCCGTCGAGACCGCCGCGGGCAGCGAACTCCCATTCCGCCTCAGTCGGCAGATCCTTGCCGGCCCATTTGGCGTAAGCGAGCGCGTCGACATGGGCGATGTGAACGACCGGATGGTCGTCGAGCCCATCGATATCGCTTTCCGGCCCATAGGGACGGCTCCAATCCGCGCCCTTTAAAAAGCGCCACCATTCACCCCAGTTGCGCAAATCGACACGATGCGAGGGCGGCGTGAAGACGAGCGAGCCCGCATAGAGCATATGCGGCAGCGCACCCGGGTAATCTTTCGGGTCGGGCGCGATTTCGGCAAACGTGACGTGATGGGTCGCGCGGACGAATTCGTCAAATTGCCGGTTGGTGACCGGCGCCGCGTCGATCCAAAAACTATCGAAGGCCACGCGATGAACCGGCGCTTCTTCCGGATAGTGGTCATCCGACCCCATGCGGAACGTCGCGCCGGGAATAAAGACCATATCGGCCGGGGCCGTCTCGTCTTCAATCGATTGATAGGCCGGTTCGGATATTTTCATTCCCGCGTCTTGGCTCCGATGTTTGCGCAGGAACCGAAACGCTCGGCCCTGCAAACAAAAACCCAGATCCGCGCTGAACCTGGTTCAGCGAGCGAAAATTTCCGACGAGATGCCAGCAAGGATCGTCACACGTTGACGACCTGCGGATTCGAAAGCCTTCTTGTTAAAGTCGTCATACCTCTATGCCCCGAAAGGGCTCAGCAAACCCGCACCCACTGCGGGACATATTGATAGCCGTTCCAGACATTTTGCTGCTGGTAGCAAGAACTGGCTGCCGCAGCGCCGACAGCCGCAGCTCCCACCGCCGCGCCGGCTGCGGCCGCGCCCCAGCCCCAGCCACCCCCGCCGCCATACCAGCGACCGCCGCGCCAATATCCACCGCCGCCATGCCAGCGGCCACCACCGCCGGCCCAACGGCCGCCGCCGCCGTGCCAGCGGCCGCCGCCCCCCGCCCAATGGCCACCGCCGCCATGGAAGCCTCTTCCGCCTCCATGGAAGCCTCCGCCGTGGCCGCCGCCACGAAAGGCTTGCGCGGCATCGGGTACGGTCAGCATTAGCGCTGCGCATAAACCTAAAGAGAGGGACAAGGTATTGGGTCTCATGCTCACCTCCGCAATACAACAAGGCATCATTCAAAAATCGAATAAAGGCTATTCCGATTATCCACTGCGCACCAGATATTTCTTCGCATTCACAAGTTGTGTTGAAGGCTTCGCAACTGCGAGAACGAAACTATTTCAATGAGTTTTCATAAAACAGTTTCCAAACGAATCCGAAATCTTCGGGCGAGCGCGCGTCGCCATTATGCATGCAATTTGTGACGCATGTGTCACGCGCGACGGAAAATCCGCTCTCGTATTCTATGCACGATAGCCAAAGCGATATTTCACGCGGATACTTTCTGGCGATTACTTACGCAGATTTGCAGGAATGCGGGGGGAACTCCATGCCGCAGAACGATTGCAAGTCAAATGAAAGCGCCGTCCGGCGACATCACCGTCAAAACAATCTCGTCGCGGTTCGCGCGTTAATTCTCTCAACAATGATCGTCGGACTATCGACGGATTTTGCGCGTGCCGATGAGACCGGCGTTAGCCTGTGGGTGCCCGGCTTTTTCGGGAGCCTCGCTGCAACGCCGCAAACGCCGGGTTTCGCGCTCGCGAATATCTTCTATGCGCCATCGGTCGGCGCAGGAGGAAGCGTCGTCTTTGCGCGGCAGGTGACGCGGGGGGACATCACCGCCAATTTCAACGGCAATCTGAATGCAAGGCTCGATGGCCGCGCCGACCTTTATCTCGCAATACCGAGCTACACTTTCTCGACCCCGGTTCTGGGCGCCCAGGCAATGATCGCGATGGCGATCCCCTATGGCGGCAGCTTCGCGGGCGTCAACGCGACATTGAATGGAGCCGTCGGCCCGCGGGAATTTGCGGTCTCAGGGGGCACAAGCGACAACGTCCTTGGGTTTGGCGACCTCTTGCCTATGTTCTCGCTGCGTTGGAATGCCGGCGTCAACAATTATATGGCTTACGTGACGACCAACATTCCGATCGGCATCTATAATCCCGATAATCTCGTCAATCTCGGAATTGGTCATGCCGCGACCGATGCGGGCGGTGCGTATACTTATTTCAATCCGCAAACTAGCAATGAATTGTCCGGTACCCTCGGCTTCACTTACAATTATGGGAACCCACAGACACAATATCAAAATGGCGTGGATATGCATTTCGACTGGGGTGCGTCGCACTTCCTGACAAAACAATGGCAGATCGGCGCCGTCGGCTACGCCTACCAAGAGCTTTCCTGCGATAGCGGCGCGGGTGATCGTGTTGGGTGTTTCGAGTCACGCGTCTTCGGCGCGGGCGGCCAAGTCGGCTACATCATCCCGATGGGGAAATTGCAAGGCTATCTGAATGTGAAAGCCTACAAAGAATTTGCCGCGGAAAATCGCGCCTATGGCTGGAATGCTTGGCTAACGTTTGCTATCTCGCAAGCAGCACCAGCGCAGCCCCCCGCGCGGCAATGAAAGACTGTGTTCGCTTGCGGGAAGCCGGTACCTGAACGGCCGAGTTGGGCGCGAGGCGGGCTCTCCGAAGAAAAGGTTTGCCTGGGGCGTTGCTCAAACAATCACCACCGCAAAAGCCGCGGGCCTAGCGCGGCGCCGACGATGACGCAGAGGATGATCGACCCTCCGTACCAGAATGCAATAAACGGCAGAGAGCCCCCGGGATGATGGAATGCGAAAGCCGCTGCTCCTAAGGCTCCGGCGACCAATCCTGCAACGGCACCCGTCCATGTCAGATTGGTCGGCGCTTCTTTACGAAGCGTAAGAACGAGCAGCACGAACGGCACGATGGCGAGCAACGGGATACAAATCAAACATGGCACCCATTGCTGTCCAAACAACATCGCTTGCCTGACAGGCATATGAACGAGCGCGAGTACAACGAAGGCCGCGAAGAAAATCGCGAGAAACAAGAGCACTATGAAAGCAAAGGGCACCCGACTCGAATCTCCCGGCCGCGCAGCACGGAACAGATAGCCAGCACCCGCCAGGACCAAGCCGCATGTAAATGCCAGTCCCACCAACTTAAGAGCCGAAAATTCCGGACCAAACTCGCTTTTTGGGACTCCGAAAATTGCCAGCACGAGACACAAGGCTATCGACGCGCCCACCACGAGCGTCATTATGAGCGACAAGCGTAGATGGCTGCCTCCAACGGGCTCAACATTTGTGCCCAATACGTCGATGAGGTCGTCCGTCTTCATGAAGGACTCCTTTGCCGGACCAAGAGTGACAGCGCGTTCAACCCGCGCTGCACGGATACTTTGATGGCGGATTGAGACACACCGGCCCGCTCCGCTGCCTCATTTATGCTCAATCCATCGAGCTTAACCAATTGGAGGGCTTGTCTCGTTTTGGGCGTGAGCTGAGCGAGGAGCTTCTTCAGATCGATGCTGCTTTCGACGGGGGACGCATCGTCCAAGGCAAAGACCTCTTCGGCTTCCTCGATTGGCACGTCCACTTTCGCTGTTTTGGAACGACGCAGGTAGTCGATGAATCTGTAGCGCGCAATTGCATAGACCCACGGTGTAAGCAACTGTGCGCGGTCATAAGTGTGTCGCTTGGTATGGACGGAAATGAGCGTCTCCTGAACCAGATCTTCGGCGTCCACGGGGCCACGTCCAATGCGCGCAAGCTGACCCTTGAAGTAAGCGCGCAAATAGCCACTCAGTTTCTTCAAAAGAACTTTTTGGGATGTCGCGTCGCCATCAAGCCCCGCCAGCATGAGAGCCCGAAGCTCTGACTCATCTGACTTTATGTCCATCTAGAGTGCCCGATGAAACCGTCTTTAACTGGACGCAAAGATAGGTCGCCTCCACCACGAGCCGGCAAAGGCGACCCCGATATCCTCTTGCGATTTACGACTGCGGATTCAGCTTCTCGTTCACATTCGCAACGTGCGCCCGCACCGACGGCACATCGCCATTCTGGCAATCCGATATTGCTTGCCGAATCTCACTGGCCATATATCTCACTTCAGGGCCGGAGCTAACACGCCCGCTCCGGCTGTAAACAGTCGCCTGGGAGGGCTTTGACGGCGTTTCGAAACCGACCGTATTCCAATCCGCCAAAAGCTTCTGAAGCTCCGGCGTGCAAGGATGTTGAGGAAGAGCCGCGGCCTCAACCAGAGACACTCCACCGAAAAGAAGCCCGGCACCGAGCATACCGGCGGCGATGCAGCGCCGCGCTACGAAGAGGGTTTTCGACTGAGCTTGCTCCAGTGAAGAATTGGTGACGATAGACATGGATTGATCCTCTTGCTTTGCCCTCAAAGGGCGCGAAAAACTTTCCGATGACGCGGGACGGCGCATCAAGTAGCCCTAATTACATCGACTGGGTTTGATGGATTGCGGTCGTTAGCACTTGCCTGCAGACGTTCGTTTCCCGTCGCCCACTGCGGGAGCGCCATCCATCATGTGGTGGCATTTATCCATCATCTCAGTCATTCGCTTCATTTGATCGGGCTTCATTCGTTTCATCATGTGCTGCATGCTGCCCTGATCGCTCATCATCCCCTGCATGTGAGACGATTGGGGCGCAGGAGAACTTTGAGCGAGCGCCACTGACGCAGCGGCAATGCCCATCAGGACGATGGCGGGAAATAAGAAGTTCAGTTTTCGGGTCACGTCTTTCTCTTTCTGTTTAGGACTTTTCGCTTGCCAATGAGGCGAATGATCGGGCCGGTATTACCGGAGCTTGGGGCCGGGCTCGTCTGATCGCCGTGGTTCACCCCCCTCATGCACGTGAGCATCATCGCGGCGCATGGCAGCACAAAGAGCAGCGGTTCGAGCTCAACAATAGTGAGCCAATGCCGGGTCAGAGCGACTGTGGTGGCAGCCACAATTGCAACGCCCCCGAAAACCAGACCCCGCCGGCGACTGATCCAGTCGTTCGCACCTTGATTGGCGCCGTGACAAGACGAACTCCTCACATTAGGAGCCACAATCGGAGGCTTTGTCGTTTCCATCTGTATCTCTCCTTGAAGAGGCAGTTCGATCCGCCTCTACAAATGAGTACGCAAGGATCCGGCAAACGGTCACATTGCGAATGAAAAAATATTCTCGCTGCGCGCGCGGAAATAACAAAGCTGAGCACGGGCTTTTCTTACTCCGCGGGCGACGGTGATTGTTCGCCCATGACGACTGGGACTGCGTAATCCTGTGGCAGTCGCCATCCCTTGACGATCGCGTAGATTGCCGGAATGACGAGCAGCGTGAGAATGGTCGAAGAGACCATTCCGCCGACCATCGGCACCGCGATGCGCTTCATGACTTCGGAGCCGGTACCATCGCTCCAGAGGATCGGCAGCAATCCAGCCATGATCGCCACGACCGTCATCATTTTTGGCCGCACACGTTCCACGGCGCCGCTCATGATCGCGCGACGCAAATCGGAACGAGTTAATTCTTGGCCCTGATGACTTCTTTGCTCGCGTATCTCGGCAAAGGCATGGTCGAGATAGATCAGCATGACGACGCCAGTTTCGGCCGCAACGCCGGCGAGCGCGATGAAACCGACAGCGACGGCCACACTCATATTGTAGCCCAACGCCCACATCAGCCAGATGCCGCCGACAAGCGCGAAAGGCACCGAGAGCATAACGATCACAGTTTCCGCGAGTCGGCCGAAGTTCAGAAACAGCAGGACGAAAATGACAACCAACGTCGCGGGGATAACAACTTTGAGTTTTGCTTCCGCGCGCTCGAGATATTCGAACTGGCCGCTCCATTCGATGTGGTAGCCGGGCGGCATGGGCACCTGCTCAGCAACCTTTCTGGAAGCCTCCGCGACATACCCGCCCAGATCACGGCCCTGCAGATCGACATAAATATAATCGACGGGTTGAGCATCCTCCGTGCGGATGCTGGGCGGCCCAAGCGTTACGTGAATGCTGGCTAGCTCCCCTAACGGCACCATCGCGCCACTCATCGTCGGGACCAGAACCTGGCTGGCGATCGCCTGCGGATCATCGCGCAATCCCTGGGGATAGCGGACGTTTACGCTGTAACGCTCGCGACCTTCTACGGTCGTCGTCACGCTCTCGCCACCGAGGGCGGCAGCGACGGCTTTCTGCACGTCGTCTACAGATAGGCCATAACGGGCGATGGCCTCCCGGTCTGGCTCAATCTCGACGTAATGGCCGCCCTCCAGGCGCTCAGCGAAGGCGCTGGTGGTTCCCGGGACATCATGCACGACTTTTTCGATTTCGGTCGACAGCCTCTCAAGCACGTGTAGATCCGGGCCGAAGACCTTCACACCAACAGGCGTGCGAATGCCCGTCGAGAGCATATCGATGCGCGCCTTGATCGGCATCGTCCACGCATTGCTGACGCCGGGGAGCTGCAGGGCTGCGTTCATTTTGGCTATGAGTTGGTCGACGGTCTCACCAGCGGGCCAAGTGCTTTGCGGCTTCAGATTGACGACCGTCTCGCTCATCTCGACCGGCGCCGGATCGGTGGCGGTCATGGCGCGACCTGCTTTGCCGAAGACCGACTCGACCTCTGGGAAGGACTTGATAATCCGATCTTGCGTTTGTAGAAGCTCGCCCGCCTTAGTCACCGAAAGACCTGGAAGCGTCACCGGCATGAACAACAGCGTGCCTTCGTTCAGGCTGGGCATGAATTCGCTGCCAAGCTGCGAAACAGGCCAAAGCGAGAGTCCGAGCACGACGACGGCGGCGAGAACCGCCAGAGTCGGAATACGCAGGACAAGCTGGATGATAGGACGGTAAAGCCAGATCAATACGCGATTGATCGGGTTTTTTTGCTCGGGGATGATACGGCCCCGTACAAAGAACAGCATCAGCACTGGCACCAGCGTGACCGAGAGCAGCGCGCCGCCGGCCATAGAGAAGGTTTTGGTGTAGGCGAGCGGCTTGAATAAGCGCCCCTCCTGATCCTCGAGCGCGAAGACCGGCAGGAACGACGCCACGATTACGAGCAGGCTGAAGAACAACGACGGCCCGACTTCCTTGGCGGCGGCTATCAGTGCTGGCCCGCGCGGCTCTCCAGGTTTCAGGCGTTCGATGTGCTTGTGCGCGTTTTCGATCATCACGATGGCAGCGTCGACCATGGCACCGAGGGCAATCGCGATGCCACCAAGGCTCATGATGTTGGAGCCGATACCGAGAGCGTGCATACCGGTGAAGGCGATGAGGATACCGATCGGCAAGGTCAGGATTGCAACCAGCGCACTGCGAAAATGCAACAGGAATACAATGCACACGGCAGCGACGATGAGACTCTCTTCCAAAAGCGTGTGTTTGAGCGTGTGGATCGCGCTGTCGATAAGCTGGGAGCGATCGTAGACGGGCTCGATCGATACACCCTTCGGAAGACCGGGCTTAAGCTCGTCGATTTTGCTCTTGATGTTATCAATCGTCGTGAGCGCATCGGCGCCGTCGCGTTTGAGCGCGATGCCGCCGACAACTTCGCCCGTGCCGTTCATTTCGGCGATGCCGCGTCGTTCGTCTGGGCCAAGTTCGATCCGGGCGACGTCCTTGATCAGCACAGGCGTGCCGGACCCGTTTGGATCGGCCTTCAGGACGATATTGCCGATATCCTGAACGTTGCGCAGATAGCCACGGCCACGGACCATGTATTCAGTTTCGCTCATCTCAATCGTGCGGCCGCCGACATCGCGGTTGCTGGTGCGGATTGCGTCGGATACGCGATCAAGCGGGATGCCATAAGCTTGCAGCTTCTGGGGGTCGACGACGACCTGATATTGTTTCTCGAAGCCACCGACGCTTGCGACTTCGGCAACGCCCTTGGCGGTCACGAGATTGTAACGAACGAGCCAGTCCTGGATGCTCCGGAGTTCAGCTAGCGTGCGGTGGGCACCGGTGACGACATATTCGTAAACCCAGCCGACGCCGCTGGCGTCCGGGCCAAGCGTCGGCGTCACGCCTTCGGGCAGACGTTTGGCCGCAAAATTAAGATATTCAAGCACGCGCGAACGCGCCCAATAGAGATCGGTCCCGTCCTCGAATACGACGTAGACGAAGGAAGCGCCGAAGTCGGAAAAACCGCGCACGACTTTAGCATGCGGCACGGCCAACAATGCGGTCGTCAGCGGATAGGTGACTTGATCCTCGACCACCTGCGGGGCTTGGCCGGGGTATTCCGTGTAGACGATCACCTGCGTGTCGGAGAGGTCCGGCAACGCATCCAGCGGCGTATTCACCACAGACCATATTCCGAGACCGACAAGCATCAATGTCCCAAGGAGCACCAGCATCTTATTGCGTGCGCAGAGATCGATGAGACGCCCGATCATTGGTTGGCTCCCGACTGTTTTGACTGAGATTGATCATCGCTCGCAAACCCTTGCAGGGCGGCGCGGAGATTGCTCTCGGCATCGATGAGAAAATTAGCGCCCGTCACGACGCGATCGTCGGCTTTGACGCCACTGAGGACCTGGACCGCGCTGTCACTACGAAAGCCAAGGCGGACCGAGCGTGGTTCGAAACGCCCGTTTCCGAGATCGAGAAGCACGACCTGTTTGGTCCCGTTATCGAGCACGGCGGACTCCGGCACCATCAAGGCTGGCTGGCCGTGGCTCGCGGCGTCGATGGCCACCGTCGCATACATTTGCTCGCGCAATAATCGGTCCGGATTTGGCAGAACGATTCGTACGCGGCCGGTGCGCGTCTCCGGCGAGAGCATCGGGTAGATGAAGTCGACCCTGCCTTCAAAGGTGCGGCCGGGAAACGCGACAAAGCTTGCGCTCGCGCGATCGCCTGGCTTGATCTCGCCGAGGTCTTGCTCCTGAACTTGTGCGATCAGCCAGATGTTCGACAGATTCGCGGTTTTATAGAGCGGATCGCCCGCGTTGACCCGCATCCCCTCCTGAACAGGCTTCTCGATCACCACGCCGTCTTCAGGCGCGAGAACCGCGATCGTGCGCGAGACATGATGTGTCCTTTGCAACCGCTCGATCTCGTCGTCTGGAACACCGAGCGCGCCTAACCGCTGGTCGGAGGCTTCGCCAATCGCGTCGCCGACCTGCAAGGCGACGAGATATTCTCGTTCCGACGCGACGGCATCGGGCGAATAGATCTCTGCCAAGACCTGGCCGCGTCGCACCGGGTCACCTGTTGCAGCGACAACGAGATGATCGATCCAGCCGGACACTCTCGTGGTGACAGTCGCGAGCCCTCGCTCGTCAAACTGAAGAGTGCCGGTGGCACGGATGGTGCGCCCGACGGCGGATCTCAGAGTCACAGGTTCGCTCGTGACGCCTAACGTCTGAATCCGTCCGGCGCTGACTCGCACCATGCCCGGCGGGTCGTTTTGCGAGGCGTCGTCGGCATAAACGGGGATATAATCCATCCCCATCGAGTCCTTCTTCGGAACGCGCGAGGTGTCCGGCAGTCCCATCGGATTCCGATAATAAAGAACGCGATGATCCATTCGCGCTAGCGCGGGCGCTGGTTTCGCATCGGTCTGCGCTGCCGTATCAACGAAGATCGCCGTATAGGCACGGCCGTCGGGGACCGTGCGCGGCGTCGCTGAGTAAAACGGCTTCCCATCGGGGTCCTGATAGTAGAGCGGCTGACGTGCGACAGCCTCGGCCATCACAAATCCCGGCGAAAGAACGCCCGCGATCACGAGAGTCAGCGATAGGCGACGCATCATATTTCTCCCCCCACCAGGCGTTCGACCGCTGCGAACGCCGTCTGCTCGTCAAGCAGCGCCTGGAGATGGCGCAATTCGACTTCATGCATCTGATGTTCGGCAGCGATGACTGAGGCGAGATCGCCCTTGCCCTGGCTGTAATTTGCCAGGAGCGTTTGAAACATCGCGCGCGCTTGCGGCATCGACTTGCGCTGCAGCAACACGTCGATCTTTCGCGCCGCGCGCAGCTTGGCGAGAGCCTCGCCAAGCGCGCCTTCGACCTCGTGCGTAGCGACGTCGTATTGCGCCTCCGACGCCCCTAATTGTGCGCTTGCTTGGGCCTGGTCCGACGATTCGCGGCCCCATGGGACGGGAATATTGAGTCCCACCGTCGCGGCAAATCCCACCGGCTCGTGATTGGTCTGAACAATGGGACCGCTGCCAAGCGTGATGTCGGGATACCAGGCTTTGTCCGCCAATTCCTTCCGCGCCGTGGCGGCCGAGATCTCGGACTGACTCGCTGACAGCGTTGGATTACTCGAAAGCGAACGATCCAAAAGAGTTTGAAGCGCCGGCATTTGCGCGGGAACCCGTCTCAGCCGTTGCGGCTCCGCAAGCGGCGCATCGGCAGGACGACCGACCAAAGCATTCAGCCGCGCACGCGCCGCGTCCGCGTCGCCCTGCAATTTGATGATTTCGGTTTGCGCCGTCGTCTCTTCGCCCGACGCCTGGATAACAGCAGACTGATCGCCGCCGCCCTCGTTGTAGCGAGCGGACGCAGCCGTGTGCATTTGAGCATCCAATTCGCCGATGTGCTGATTGATCTCGATTTCGCGCGCCGTCAGATAATAGATCGCGTAGGCGACCTTGATATTCTCATCGAGCGCGTCTTCGGCCGCCCGCTCTTTCCCGCGCGCGGCTTCGAGTTCGGCGATCGCCGCGTCACGCCGCAAATCCAATTTGCCCCAGAGAGGAATCGACTGGGACAGCATGACGGTATGCGCGCTGAAAACGCCGGGATCGCGATAAAATTGGTAGCCATCGCTGATCGTTGGATCATCGAGCTTATCGGCGCCGATCGCTTTCGCGGCAGCCGCCACAGTCTCAAGCGACGCGGCGCGCAGTGCCGGGCTGAGGCGCCGCCCCGCCGCGAGCAACCCTTCGACGGAAGCGCCCAGCGAACCATCGGAAGGCTGAGCGAATGCCGACGCACATACCAGGCTGAAGCCGGCCGCCAACATCGCGCTGGCGCCAAACTTCGTCCGCTGGGCGTACACGTCAGTTTACCAGATTTGCGTTGATGGTTCCCGTGATGGTTCCCGTCTCGCCTTGAACTTTGGCAGCCAGATGCAAGGCCCATGTGCCGGTCATGCCGGGGGCGACTTCAAAGCGATAGACGCCATTTTTGGGTGGAAGGGGTTTAACGGGCGCCGGCATGGTCGCCATGCCCGACGGGCCCATGTCGGCGGTGCTTTCAAAGATCACGGCGCCTGTTACGGGCTTGCCATCACTAGCGCGGACAAGCCGCACTTGAACGATGTCTTTGCCAGATGCGGATTGGGGCTGCCCGATCAATTCGAACCGATAGTCAGCCTCTGCAGCAAAGCTGGGCGGCATGGAGAATCCCATGCCGAAGACGAACGCCGTAGCGCCCGCAAGAATGAAAGTGCGAGTCACAGAACACCTCTTCATAGCCGGCCGGCGGCTTAAGCGCGCGGCAAGCAGAACAACCAGATTGATTCATTGAGAAATGCGCACGCGCGTGCGCGAACCAATCAGGCAGATCGAGGAGGCAATAGTTCCGGTTGACGGTAGAGGCTGGTCCGATCGAACACGTCGGCCCAAACAGCTCTCACACGTTGGAAGATAGGAAATTCCTGCGTGACGAACTGAGCCGGTAAGGCACTGGTCGTCACACAGCCCGCCATATTGATGCAGTCATGCGTCATGCCCTTGCAAGGCGCCATTGGTTTCGAATGATCCAAATCCGAAACCGGCATTTGCATATCGCAAGGGATACCGTTCATGAGCATCATCGGACCATGCGACGCGGCGCGCGCCGATTCTGACGCAGTCCCCCCGACGAGGGCGATCGCGACAAGAACAAGCAGGATATGGCGCAAGATACGAAGCATGAGCACAACGAAGCTAGCAGTTTCATCCGATGCGCTCAAGCCTGCGCGACCGCGGGCTCACGCATGTCATCGTGAATACAGACTCTTTTTCCTCACAAACGCGTCAGCCGCAGCCGCAAGGCGTTGGTAATCACCGACACCGAACTCAGGCTCATCGCCGCCGCCGCGATGACAGGGCTGAGCAGCAGACCGAAAGCCGGATAAAGCACGCCGGCGGCAAGCGGAATGCCCAGCAGATTGTAGACAAAGGCCAGGGCGAGGTTCTGCCGGATGTTGCGCATCGTGGCGCGGCTCAGGACGCGGGCACGATCGATTCCGGCGAGATCGCCCTTAACCAGGGTCACGCCGGCGCTCTGCATGGCGACATCGGTGCCCGTGCCCATCGCGACGCCGACATCCGCTTCGGCAAGGGCGGGCGCATCGTTCACGCCATCGCCGGCCATGGCCACGACACGGCCTTCCCGTCTCAGCCGGCGGACCACGGCATTCTTCTGGTCCGGCAATACTTCGGCCTCGACATCGGTGATGCCGAGAGTTGCGGCCACCGCCTGCGCGGTGACGCGATTGTCGCCGGTCAGCATGACGATACGGATGCCGTCCGCACGCAGCTTCGCAAGCGCCGCGGGCGTCGAGGCCTTGATCGGGTCGGCGACTGCGATGATGCCGCCGGGGCGCCCGTCCACGGCAATGAAGATCACTGTCGCGCCTTCACGCTGAAGATCACTCGCTCGTGTTTCCAAATCTGCACTAGTGACGCCGATATCGGCGAGGAACTTGGCATTGCCGATTGCAACCTGGCACCCCCCGACGTTGCCGGTGATCCCCTTGCCTGTCACAGATTTGAAATCGGTCACATCCTGCAACGCGAGCCCCCGCTCTTTGGTTGTCGTCAAGATCGCGGCGGCAAGCGGGTGCTCGCTTGAGCGTTCGAGACTGGCGGCCAGCGACAGGATGGTCGCTTCATCGAACACGTCCGCTGGCACGACGGCCGCGACGCGGGGCTTGCCTTCGGTGAGCGTTCCGGTCTTGTCGACGACAAGAGTGTCCACCTTCTCAAAGCGCTCCAGGGCCTCGGCGTTCTTGATCAAAACGCCCGCCGTCGCGCCCTTGCCGACGCCCACCATGATGGACATCGGCGTGGCAAGGCCGAGGGCGCACGGACACGCGATAATGACGACCGAAATCGCCGCCACCAGCGCATAGGCAAAGGCCGGCGAAGGTCCCCAGATCATCCAGGCGATGAAAGTCACGACCGCGACCAGAATGACCGCGGGCACAAACCAGGATGAGACCACGTCAGCCAGCCGCTGAATTGGAGCCCGGCTGCGCTGGGCCTCCGCAACCATGTGGACGATGCGCGACAGCATCGTATCGGCGCCGACCCGCTCGGCCCGCATCACCAGGGCGCCGGTCCCATTGACCGTGCCGCCGATCAGCTTATCGCCTTGCGCTTTTTCGACGGGAAGCGACTCGCCGGTCACCATTGATTCATCGACCGCGCTGTTACCTTCAAGCACGGCGCCGTCCGTCGGAACGCTTTCGCCCGGGCGAATGCGAAGACGATCGCCGATGCAGACATCGTCAAGCGTAATCTCTTCGTCTTCGCCGCCAGCGCCGATGCGGCGGGCGGTTTTCGGCGCGAGATTGAGGAGGGCGCGAATTGCGCCACCGGTTTGCTCGCGGGCGCGCAATTCCAGCACCTGGCCGAGCAGCACCAGGACAATGATGACGGCGGCCGCTTCATAATAGACCGCGACGACGCCGTCCTTGTGGAGGGCCGGCGGGAACAGGCCGGGCGCCAGGGTCGCAACGAGGCTGTAGGCATAGGCGACGCCGACGCCGAGCGCGATCAGGCTGAACATATTGAGCGAGCGGTTCCTGACCGATTGCCAGCCGCGCACGAAGAAAGGAAATCCCGCCCAAAGCACCACCGGGGTCGCCAAAGCGAACTGGATCCAGACCGAGAGGAGTGGCGGGATGCGGTCGAGAAGCGGGAGATCCCCGCCCATGTCGAGGACAAGCAACGGGACAGCGAGAACCACCCCGCCCCAAAAACGCCGCGTCATGTCGGCTAATTCGTGATTGGGCCCATCGACCGGGAGACCGGCCGGCTCCAGCGCCATGCCGCAGATCGGGCAATTGCCGGGCCCATCCCGGACAATCTGCGGATGCATCGGGCATGTCCAGAGAACGTGGTCATGCGTGACGGGTGCCGGCTCCGGTTTGGGGGCTGCTGGCTTGAGATAGGATTCCGGGCTCGCCTCAAACTTTTCGCGACAGTTGCCACTGCAGAAGAAATAATCATGGCCTGCATGAACCAGATGGTGTTTGGCGGTCGCCGGATCGACGGACATGCCACACACCGGATCAATGACCGTGGTACCGGCCCCTTCAGAACTGTGATGGTGATGGTGGTCATGAGACGCATCGTGCGCAGCATTGGGCGAGGTCATCATTTACCGCCTCCATGAGTAAAACAGGTCTTGCCGCTGAACATGGGGCTTCCCATTATTGGAAGGTCAAGAGGCCGAGGCTAAGAAATTCGATGAATATCGGCGAAGCTGCCGCAGCGAGCGGCGTTAATGCAAAAATGATCCGGCATTATGAAAGCATCGGCTTGATCGCGCCGGTTGAGCGAAGTGAAAGCGGTTATCGACTCTACGGCCAATCCGACCTGCATGTTTTGAGCTTCATCAAGCGCGCGCGGAAGCTCGGCTTTTCGATCAAAGACATCCAGCGGCTTTTGGCCCTTTGGCAAGAGCAGCGGCCGAGCGCCGACGTCAAAAGACTGGCTCTCGCGCACGTTTCAGAGCTGGATGCACGCATCGCAGAGCTCCAGGGGATGAGAAATACGCTGCGTCACCTCGCAAATAAGTGCAATGGCGACGCCCGTCCGACCTGTCCCATTCTCGAAGATCTGGCCGGCTGATATCGGATATAAGAGGCAAGTCTGCATCGCCGCCTCGTTCGCGATTTTGGACCGATGGCCTTATTGCGAAAGATAATTTCAGGCGATCACATCATCGAATTCAGGATTTCGCTCAATAAAGGCCGAGACGAACTCGCATCTCGGCACGATCTTCAGTCCGCGTTGTCTTGCCTCGTCGAGCACCAAACGGATCAGGAGCTTGCCAATACCCCGGCCCTCCAACGCTTTCGGCACTTCCGTGTGAAGCAGTGCAAGCCGGTCGCCTTCCATCGCATACGTCACAAAGGCGACCTCGTTGTCCACGACGAGTTCGAAGCGATGACGACTTGCATTGTCCGTGACCCTGTCCACGAATGACTCCATTGAAAAGTACGTCTGCCGTGTCGCGTCGCGACTCGTTCTCAATTCACCAGGGCACTTTTCGGATTGAGATTTTGGATATGGCCGCTCTCCGTGCCAGCAGTCGGATCGATAACGCAATCGATGAGCGCCGGCCGTCCCGCAGCGAGCGCGTCGATCAGAGCATTTGTGAGCCCTGCCGTATCCGTCACGTGATATCCGGTGCCACCAAAAGCCTCGATCAGCTTGTCATAGCGCGCGTTGGCGATAAAACCCGTCGGTGAAGGAAGGCTTCCGGCTTTGTCGCCGTGATAGATGCCTCCGTTGTTGAGAACCAAAATCACCACCGGCAGATGGTAACGGCAAATGGTCTCTATTTCCATCCCGCTGAACCCGAAGGCGCTGTCACCCTCGATAGCGATGACCGGTTTGCCGGTTTCGACTGCTGCGGCAATCGCATATCCCATGCCGATACCCATGACCCCCCAAGTTCCGCTGTCGAGGCGTTTGCGGGGCTCATACATGTCGATGATGTTGCGGGCGAAATCGAGCGTATTGGCGCCCTCGTTCACGATATTTATCTCGGGCTTGTTCACGAGCACATCGCGGACTGCGCGTAACGCGCTCGAAAAGTTCATCGGATTTGGCTCGGCTTTGAGCCGGGCGGCCATACGTTCGATATTTTTCTGCTTGTGCTGCTCGATCGCCTTAAGCCAATCGGCCCCGGCGTGAATCTTCCCCGACTTGAGGGTCGCAGCGAGCAAGGCCGAAATCGAAGATTGAATGTCGCCGACAACCGGCGCAGCAATAGGCTGGTTGCTGTCGATTTCGGTCGGCGCGATGTCCAGCTGAATGAATTGCGTACTCTCGGGCCAAAGCGGACTTTTCCCGTGGGAAAGAAGCCAGTTCAGGCGCGCCCCGATCAGCATCACGACATCGGCCTCGCCGATGGCAAAGGACCGCGCGGCTGCGACGGATTGCGGATGACTGTCCGGCAGGAGTCCCTTGGCCATTGACATCGGCAAAAACGGGATGCCCGTGGCCTCGATAAAGGAACGGATATCCTTATCGGCCTGGGCGTAGGCCGCGCCCTTTCCGAGAACGATGAGCGGACGCTTGGCGCTCGCCAGAAGTGAGAGTGCGCGCGCCACCGCCTCGGGAGAGGGAATTTGACTGGGTGCAGCGTCGACAACTTTCACCAACGACTTGTTTGCTGCCGTCACGTCGAGCGTTGCGCTGAGGACCGCCGCGGTCAGATCGAGATAAACACCGCCGGGGCGGCCTGACAAAGCAGCGTGGATGGCGCGCGCAATTCCGATACCAATATCCTGCGGGCGGTTGACCCGGAACGCTGCCTTGGCGAAGGGCTTGGCGGCATTCATCTGATCCAGTTCCTCGTAATCGCCTTGCGACAGATCGACGATTGCGCGATCGCTGGAGCCACTGATCAGGATCATCGGGAAGCAATTGGTTGTGGCATTTGCCAGCGCGACCAATCCGTTCAGGAATCCCGGCGCCGAGACCGTGAGGCAAATTCCCGGCTTCTTGGTGAGATAGCCTGCGATTGCGGCGGCGTTGCCGGCGCTTTGTTCGTGCCGAAATCCGAAATATCGCAGCCCTTCGGCCTGCGCCAACCGCGCGAGGTCGGTGATGGGGATGCCTGCGACACCGTAGATCGTGTCAATTCCGTTCAGTTTAAGAGCGTCTATGACGAGATGGAATCCGTCGGTGAGTTCAGCCTGCGGCGTTGTGCCTGTCATGTCTTTCATCCTTGTCAAATAATGGGCGCCCGCGACGGGAAGCGAAGGAGCGCCCTAGCTCTTTGAACGGCGCAGGGTGCGTGACAACGCATCATGCTGTCGTGGCAACGACCTTCTTGTCGTGGAACGTCTTGATCTGCGCCGGCGTGTAGCCGAATTGTGCGAGGATCTCGTCGCTATGCTCGCCGAGCAAAGGTGCGCTGGTGATCTCGGGTGTGAAGTCGCTGAACTTGATCGGATTGATCGTCAGGAAGGTGCCGCGCTTGGGCTGCTTGACCTCGACGATCGTCCCGGTCTCGCGCATATCCGGCGCCTCGGCGATTTCTTTCATCGAGAGCACTGGCGCGCAGGGAATGCGATACTTGCTGAGATATTCGATGGCTTCATATTTTGTTTTGTTGGCCAGAAATTTTTCGATCTCTGCGAAAATATCGAAAATATGCGACTGACGCGCCTTGGCCGTCGTGTAGTTCGGGTCGTTGGCCCATTCGGGCTTGCCGATCGCTTCAGCGGTCGCAGCCCAATTCTGTTCCTGGATCGTGAAATAGATATAGGCGTTGGGATCGGTCTCCCAGCCTTTGCACTTCAGTATCCAGCCAGGCTGACCGCCGCCGCCCGCATTGCCGCCGCGAGGCACGACGTCGGTGAACTTGCCATTCGGGTATTGCGGATATTCCTCGAGATAGCCGACGCGCTCCAGGCGCTGCTGGTCACGCAGCTTGACGCGGCAGAGATTGAGCACCGCATCCTGCATGGAAACGCTGACCTTCTGGCCGCGCCCGGTCTTTTCCCTGCCGAACAGCGCGGTCAGAATCCCGATCAGCAAATGATAGCCCGAATTGCTGTCGCCAAGCGCCGCGGCGCTGATCAGCGGACCGTTGTTGTTGCCGGATGCCTGCCCCGATACGGCCGGTTCCCCATTCCAATAGCCGGTCGTCGAGGCTGCGCCACCGGCGCATTGCGCGACGTTTTCATAGACGCTGAGATTGGCGAAGGGTGAATTATCGTGAAATCCCTTGATCGAACCCCAGATCAACCGTGGATTGATCTCGTGAAGACGCTCCCATCCAAAGCCCATCCGGTCCATGGCCCCGGGACGGAAATTCTCGACGATAACATCGGCCCAGGCTAACAGTTTCTCGAAGACCTCCTTGCCTTCCGGAGTTTTTGTATCCAATGCGATCGAGCGTTTGTTGCTGTTATGCATGGTAAAATAGAGCGCATCGACATCGGGGATGTCGCGAAGTTGGTGGCGCGTGATATCGCCGCCTTCGGTGCGCTCGACTTTAATGACATCCGCGCCGTACCAAGCCAAAAACTGGGCGCAAACAGGACCCGCCTGCACGCCGGCAAAATCGATGACCTTGATGCCTTCAAGTGGTTTGCTCATTTTCGTGACTCCTTCAATTCTTAATGGTGATTCTGGAAGCATCAGCGTGCGTTCGCCGCTGCCTTTTCCGATTTCGTTATTGCCGTTGCATGGTGCCGCGCCGCTGCGGGGCGCAGAACGGTGAGGACGAGGATGACGGCGACTATGTTGATCCCGGTCGTCAGAAAGAGAACGTCGTTCCAGTTTCCAGTTATGGAAGCCGCGAGGCCTCCGAGCGGAACCAAGAAGGCTGCAGCGCCTTTTGCGGTGTAGAGAAGCGCGGAATTTGTGGTGGCATATTTCTGCCCGAACAGATCCGTGCACATCGCCGGGAACAGGCTGAAAATCTCACCCCAGCAGAAGAACACCATGCCGACGAAGACGATGAGTCCCCACGGATATTTACCGGTGACACTGAGGAGGAAGTAGGCCACGGCGCCGAGGGCGAACGCGATCGCCATGGTTTCCGAGAGACCGATCTTGTCGGACACCCATCCAAACAGCGGACGTGCGATGCCGTTCATCACATTAGCGAAGATGAGCGCAATGGAGAGCGTCGTCGCTCCCATGAACACTATCACATCGGAAACATGATAGGAATCAGCGATGGGCGCCAGATAGGCGGTGACGATCAAGCCGCCCGCACACATCAGCACGTCCAAGACATAGAGGACCCAGAACACGCGGCTCGTCAGAACTTCGTGTGGCGAATAGCTATATGTCGTCTGCTGCGCCTTCGCGGAAACTTGCGCCGCGACTTCACCGCGATTTGGATTTCGAATGAACTGCGAGACGATCAGAACAACGGCACCCTGGAGCAGTCCGGCCCAGAAGAACGCCGATGCGTAGCCGCTGGTCTTGATCGCCATTTGAATAGGGATGATCGTCATCGCGGCGCCAGCACCGAAGCCGCCCGCGACAAGACCGACCGCCAGGCCGCGATGATCGGTGAACCATTTCACTGCCGTGCCGACTGCTGTGCAATACACGGCACCCGCGCCTAGGCCGGAAAGAGCGCCACCGAGATACAGGATCGGCAATGACGTGGCGTAGGAATTGACGATCCAGCCAAGCGCGACCAAGAGACCGCCCGCACCCATGACGACGCGCGGACCAAGATGCGGACCCAACCGGTCAGCGAGCCATCCGTTAAACGGCGTCGCCCAGGTCTCCAGCGCGACAAAAATCGTAAACGCCAACTGGATGTTGGAAACGGACCACCCATGCGCCTTATGCAAAGGTGATACGAAGACCGACCATCCATATTGGAAATTGGCGATCATGATCATGCAAACGACGCAGAGCGCGAGGTACCACCACCGCTCGCTCCGCGCGCGTACCAAACCAACCTGTGGGGCCGCGGCCATAGCCATTGGAAACACTCCTTCGAATTGAGTTGCGTATCTTGGAAGATTTAGCCGGGCGCTTACGTCACGCCGGCCGGAACCGGCACAGCAAACTCGCGACGCAGCGCGTCGCCGTGCTGATCGAGTGTCGGAGCGCCTTCGCGCACGTGTGGGTCGGGATATCCGGATATTTTTATGGGGTTGCCCGTCATCCGGACTCCGCCCGCTTCAATCAGCATGTTGCGCGCTTGAGTCTGAGGGTGTTCAGCGCTTTCCGAGATATTCAGAATTGGCGAGACCGGAACGCCTGCGGCATGGATGACCTTCAGCCAATACGCCGCTGGTTGCTTTTTAAGAGCTGTTTCGAGTTCGGATTTGAGAGCGGTATTGTTCTCCATGCGACCTTCGTTGGAGACAAACCGGCTATCGCGCGAAAGCTCGGGGCGGCCGATCGCGTCGCAAAGTTCTGCAAAGAGACGATCGTTTCCCGCCGCGATGACTAAATCATTGTCCGCCGATGCGAAGACATCAAAGGGCGCCATGAAGGGATGACGGTTGCCAATTCGCCCCAGAGGCTTGCCCGTCGCGACATATTCCATGAAGCCGTGTTCGAGAAACGCCTGCGTCGAATCGAACATCGCGACATCGATATGGGTGCCCTTCCCGCTTTTCTCGCGGGCAAAAAGCGCGCTTGCGATCCCGCCAAACATGAAGAGACCGGCGCAGAGGTCGGAGAGCGATGTCCCCACGCGCGTCGGCGGGCCGTCCGGAAATCCGGTGACGCTCATCAGGCCGCTCATGGCCTGAACGATGGTGTCATACGCCGGATAATTGGCGAAGGGACCCGTCTGTCCGAAGCCGGAAGACGACGCGTAGATCAATCGCGGATTGATCTTGGCAAGTTCCTCATAGGACAGCCCCAGGCGTTGCATTGTGCCTGGCCGAAAATTTTCAGCGAGCACGTCCGCCTGACTGAGCATATTAAGAAGGATGGCCTTATCGGACTCGTCCTTCAGATTGAGAACGATGCTTTCTTTGCCGCGATTGACGAAACTGAAATAGAGGGATTGGCCTTTGTAGAATGGGCCATATGTACGTGTATCGTCGCCGTGGCCAGGCGGCTCGATCTTGATAACGCGCGCACCAAGATCGGCTAAAATCGTCGTGCCGAACGGTCCATTCAGAACGTGCGTTAGATCGATAACCAGCAGGCCGGAAAGCGGGCCTGCACTTTGCTCGTTCTTCGATAACGACATTGCATCTGCTTCTTTTATCAACGGCGTGTTACTGCCGTTCATTTCGATGAAGCAGAGTTAGAAGGCCGTCGACGGCGCGCCCTTGATTTGCGTCAAGATCCCTGGTGGCAAATTAATCGCTGCGACGCTGGAGAGTCGGTACGGATGCAGAGCGCAAGACGCTGGGCAACTACCGCGAGTATGTATGTTGTTTTCACGACAACGTGAATGACGCTGGCTCTTTTAGCGATCGGCGACAGTACATCGCGTGTTCACGCGAGTGTGAAATACAAAACGTTCTATATTTCGATGTAAAAGAGTTTCCGCTGGTGGGCTGCGCTCGCGACTCGAAGACCGGAGCGACAATTCGACCTCTAGGCTAGCCTGCTTTGGTGTTGCCGCGTGAATTGCGTAAGGAGGAGTGGAAGGCAATGCGCGAAGATACGGCGCCGCGAAGGGGGCGAACAGATTTTATAGTGAAATTGACTCTCGGGCTGGTGTCGTCAGTTCGATTAACGAGATTCTTGGCCGCAGAGTCTTCAGGAGCATGCTCAAATTCCTGATCGATTGATGTGACGGGATTCCTGAGAATGTTCGCCCGCGACATTTGCCAAGAAGTGTGACGCGTATATCAAGGACTTCGCCGCCAAGGGCACGATTCTTGTTGTTTCGCACGATCTCGGAACGCTCGAAGAAACAGAATCCGAGGTCGGTGAATGCTCGCCTCGTGAGACGGTGCGCGGCGCCTCCCGGATTCTCTTCTACGAACAAGCACGGCGGGGCGTGCACTTCCAATTAGCGGCCCGGCAGCTCAAGCGCCGAGACATCTCAGGCTGCTTGGTAGTCCTCCAGCGCATAGGCGTTCAAAAACTGCCGCTCCCACAGGAACGCCCGGTCCACCGCGCTCATGTCTGCCTCCTCGCAGACCACGTCCCACCCGTCGCGGATTTCGGTGATCTGGCCGTCGATAATGCCGCGCGCCTTGGCGTCGCTGAGCAGGAACCGCGCCGCCGCGTTGCGGCATGTCTCCAGCCGGCTGCGCCGATCGTCCCCGTCGATCGACATCGCCTGGTTGGCCTCTCTTCCTGTGCGCGCCTGCGGGCAGATGTCGTAGGCCGGCGTCAGGGCCAGCCATTCGCCATCCCAAAAGGCCGCATGGTTGCGCGCATGGTCGTCGTTGTTGCCGACCAGCACATTGAACACCATGCGCGCGAACAGCTCGTGCAGAGCAGCCTGGGGATTTGAGAATCGGGCGCGGACAAGGTCAGCCAGCTCGCCATAACTGGCCCATCGCGCCTGCATCTCGTCCAGCCCGAACAAGGTCAGGGCCGAAACGACAGCCCGGCGCGTCCAGCCGCCCTTAACCCGCGCGCGATCGAACCGCTTTACCAGAAGCACGTCCTTGCCGGCAGCCTGCACCAACTGGACCGCCGCCACGTTCAGACCAACCCGGGCGGCCAGTCGCATGGCTACGAACTCGGCCTTGACCACGGCATAGGTGTCGTTGGTCGCCGAGAACTTGGCGATGAACTTGTCTTGGCCATCCTCGATCAAGGCCTTCGGCCGCGCCCCGCCGATCGAGCTGCCGTGAAACAGCGCGCGATCCAACCCGGCCGGTATCGGCTCACCCCGCTCGACGCGGCCCGCCGCCTCTAGCAACTCCTCGAGCGTGGCGCTGGCCTGCTCTCGCGGCGTGTAGGTCTCGGCCGAGGCCTGGAAATCCAGCGCGCCCGACCGGTCCGATCCCGAGTTCAGCAGGAAGGTCAGCTCGTCGAAATCGACGTCGCGCGCGGCGTCGCCCTTGAGGCCGGTCAGGCGGTTGATGATCACCCGCCGTCCCCAGGCGTCGGGAGCGCCGTCGCGCAGGCACCCGGCCATGGCCAGGGGCGGCGCTGGCGCGATCGCGCCTCGCCGCAGCGGCAGCTCGGGAAGATAGATCGCCATCGCATCCTGGCGCGCCAGATAAGACTGGCCATAGTTGAAGCTGTAGAACTCGCCGTCCCTGGCTATTCGTCCCGCTACGACGGGCTCCGCCGCATCCGGCAGCCAGATCCAGACGAACGCTTCCCGAGGCGGCGCCAGCCGATCAGAACTCATCGTTCACCGTCCCTTTGGGCCGCCGGATCGAGCGCGGCAGAAGCGCCAGCTTGTCCTCCAGTCGTTCGATCTGCGGCGCGAGGCTCGAGGCCTCCGGTACGAACAGGCTAACGCCTGCTAAGGTGGCGGCTTCGAACACCAAGCCGATTTCGACCCGTGGATCGCCCTTCTCGATCAGTTGGAGCGTGCTGCGGGCGACGCCGGCTCGCTCCGCGAGCTCCATCTCGGTCATGCCGCGCTGCTTGCGCGCCAGACGCACCTGGGCGCCTAGCAACGTCAGGGCATCCTTTGTCAGTCGTGAATACGGACGAGGCGACACGGCTATCTCACTTTGACTGCTATGGCGGTCAAGAAGGCCTTTCGTGACCGCTAAGACGGTCATAAGACAAGCAGCATGAAAGATCAAGAGATGACCGCGACCGCGGTCACGACGACGGCCTCATGGCCGTTATAGCGGTCATTCCTAAGTTACCGGAGCCAGGCGGGAAAAGCATCCGCGAGCCGGCGCTCATTTCTTCGCCCGGGACCACAACGGCTTGGCGGCCCAGGCCGTCGCCCAGTCGTCGCTGAAGCTGGGCTATATCGCCAGTTTAGCTATGACCTCCGCAATGACGACGATTTCCAGACAGGACTTATTCGACAAGGTTTGGTCCAGCCCCGTGACGCGAGTTGCTGCCGAGTTCGGGGTCAGCGACAACGCGGTCCGCAAGATGTGCCGCCGCCACGGCATCCCTGTCCCGAGCCGTGGGTACTGGGCGCAGGTCGCGGCGGGCCAGGACCTTCCCCCAGACCCAAGCTCGCGCCCGCCAGCCGGGCAAGACTGGAAACCGTCAGGTTCGTCGGCGCTGGCCAACCCTCGCCGGAGGTGAAGGCTGTGGCTGAGCGCCTGAAGGACAAGGCTAGGGAAGTTGGGAGCTCTCCCGATCAGGGGGCTGCAGGGAAGGAGGCGGTCCCGCAATCACACGCCGCTGCGGACGACCAGCAGGTCCATCCCCTCGTGGTTCGCACGCGTGACAAGCTCGCTGGCGCCAAGGCAGGTGAAATGGCCCGGACTTCCGGGAAAGGCCTGTTCGCGGTCGTCGCTTCGGCGGAGCAGGCGGACCGTGTCGCCCGGATCCTGACGCTGCTACTTCGCGCCTTGGAGGCGCGGGGCTGGTCGGCGAAGGGCGATGACAAAGGCCTCTTCCTCGCGCCCGACGACGAGCCGATCAGGTTCGAGATCACCGAGCAGTCCGCTCGGACGCCGCACAAGCGCACCGACGCTGAAACGGCGGCGCTGAAACGGTATGAGGAGGGGCGAGAGCGCGCCTATCGCCGAGGCTCCTGGTCTGTAACGCCCGATCCGCCTTCGATCCCCGAATGGGATTACGAACCCACCGGCCAGCTCGTGCTCACCCTCGACGGCGGCTATCGCCACAGCGGAATGCGGCGGAAGTTCTCCGACGGCAAGACGCAGCGCCTGGAGGGGATGGTGGATCGCCTGATGGAGGCGCTCGCGCTTTACGCGGCCGGCGAGAAGGTTTGGCGGGAGCGCCAGGAAAAGGAGCGCCTGGAAAGGGCCGAAGCCGAGAAGCGGCGGAAGGAAGCGGATCGCCGGCAGCGCCTGGCTAGCAAGCGCCTGGAATTCCTGGAACTGCAGTTGCAGCGTTTCCGGCGGGCCTCGGAGGTGGAGGCCTTCATCGCCCAGGCCGAGGCGGAAGGACCAGCGGAGGACGTCGTGGGGGACTTCATGGCCTGGGCGAAGCGCTACGCGGCCTCCCTGCGCGAGGACATCTCTCAGGAGACGCTTCGTCAGAAGTTGCAGGCGCTCGATCTCATGAACGACGAGGTCGAAATCGATGGCTGGCGAGCGGTGGATCACTCGCTTGACCCGGAGACTGAGCACAGGACACGCTATCTTGAAGCGAGGTACGACCGGGCGCGCCATGGTGGTATTGGCGTCGCTGACCATGGCGAGCTCCGCCGACCAGGATGCCGAAGAGGCGCGAGATGAATGACGATATCAAGGAGCCCAACCTGATCCGCATGAGCCCTGAAGGGTTCGCGGCGTTTCTGGCGACCTGTTCGGAGCCCGGCGCGCCTGTGCCTGAGATGGTGGAGGTGACCCGGCGGCCGGCGCCTTGGGAGCAGGGCCAGCATCCCTGCCGAGAGGAAGAACCTAGAGATTAGCGTTTGGCGCACCCGACAGGATTCGAACCTGTGACCTACGGCTTCGGAGGCCGTCACTCTATCCAGCTGAGCTACGGGTGCAATCACGGGATCGCCTTGGCGGCGTCGGCAAACTTTTAGCCGATCCGCTGCGCCGCCACAATGCACCCGGCGCAATCTCTTTCGGATCGCGTCGTTGCGCACCTGCGGCAGTCTCTCGGGCCGCCTCGCGGCTGCCCAGGAAAGCAATTCGCGGACGGTTTAGTGCAGGGTTTCGGCGCGCTCGATGCTTTTCAATTTGGCAATTTCGTCTTTGAGCTGAAGCTTGCGCCGCTTCAACTCCGCCAATCTGCTCTCATCCGCGGATGGGCGGTGCCATTCGCGGTCGATATCGCGGTCGAGGGCGTCGTGACGGCGTTCAAGCTCAGCGAGGTGACTTTCCAAAGACATGCCTTGCTCCTTCTGGGAGGTGCATCCACGAAGATAGTGTGACACAGGATTCGCGATGGGCAAGGGGGTCGCACGCCGCGCGACGTAAATTCGCAGTTGCTGATTTCCGTTGTCCGGCCAGACGCAACCACAGCGCTAAATCTTCGTTAATACCCGAGCCGCAGCTTGGACAGGGCGGCCGTCAAGCTTGTGTGAGGAAGCGAGGTTAGGCGGGACGCTATCTTGTCCGTCATTCTGTTGATGGTATTGAGGATTAACAGCGTATTGTGCGTTCCGACACATTCGGTTTTTCGCCGTTTTTCTACGTTCTTCTGCCTTGAAGGGGCTTTGGGTCGATCCATGCATCTGAAGATCAAACACGGCATCTCTGCGCTGGCGGCGCTGGCTGCTCTCACGCTTTTGAGTGCGCCGGCCGCGGCGCAATGGCGATATTACAACGGCTATCAGGCCAATCCGCCGCCGAATTACGCCTATCCGGCCTATCCGGGCGGCGGTCAGCCAGGGCAGAATTATGGCGAGCCGCAGACCCAGCCGCCGGATCAATCGATGACGCCGGATCAGCGCGCCTATGCCAGCCCGGTGGAGCGCGTGTCGCCGGACGCTGCGCCCTATAATCCGCCGCCGGACGACGATGCCGCAGCGGGGACCAAACATACCCGCGAGGAAGTCGATTATCCGAGCAGTGAGCAGCCGGGCACGATCATTGTCGATACCTCC
This sequence comes from Methylovirgula sp., assembly GCF_037200945.1. NCBI lineage: Bacteria > Pseudomonadati > Pseudomonadota > Alphaproteobacteria > Hyphomicrobiales > Beijerinckiaceae > Methylovirgula > Methylovirgula sp. Next base: position 1,750,017 of record NZ_JBBCGP010000001.1, on the reverse strand, counting down.
TCGAAGCATCTCTATCTGATCGAGGGGAATGGCCGGGCTCTGCAATATGGCATCGGCGTCGGCCGCGAGGGTTTCGCCTGGAAGGGCGTTGCGCAGGTCCACAACAAGCAGGAATGGCCGAAGTGGTTTCCGCCTTCGGACATGCTGCAGCGTCGTCCCGACCTGCCGCAGGAGATGGACGGCGGCCTCGGCAATCCGCTCGGCGCCCGTGCCCTTTATCTTTGGGAGAACGGCAAAGACACGCTCTACCGCATCCACGGGACCAATGAGCCGGATTCAATCGGCCAGGCGGTTTCATCTGGCTGCATCCGCATGATGAACGGTGATGTGATGGACCTCTACAATCGTGTCCCGGTCGGCACGAAGGTCATCGTTCTCTAGAGCATGTTCCGAGAGAGTTGCACGACTTTTTCCGATCAGAACATGCTCCAACATTATGAACTGGCACGATTTCTGATCGATCAAACGATTCCGTCTGGTCGGAAAGCGCGCTAGGCGTCATCATTTTGTAACAAAACATGCGAGCCTTTCGCCCAAATGGGCGGAAGGCTTTTTCTTGGCGCCGCAGTGCCGCGCGTTCTTGACCTTCCGCGCCATCTCGCCTTTATGGCGCGCGACGCGTTCGCGCCCTTCCTTGGAGATTGACGATGCTGAATTGGCCGATCCACGGCACGATCACCGGCCCTATTGTCATGATCGGCTTCGGCTCGATCGGGCGCGGAACCCTGCCTCTGATCGAACGCCATTTCCATTTCGATAAATCGCGCTTCACCGTCATCGACCCGGTCGATAAGGACCGCCAGCTCCTCGACGAGCGCGGCATCGCCTATGTGCAGAAGAAGGTGACACGAGAGAATTTCGTCGATCTGCTGAAGCCATTGCTGACCACGGGCACGGGTCAACCCTTCATCGTCAATCTGTCGGTCGAAGTATCGTCCGCCGCCATCATGCGCCTCGCCCATGAGGTCGGCGCGCTCTATGTCGACACTGTTGCGGAGCCGTGGCCGGGCTTCTACGACGATCCGCGCCTGACACAATCGCAGCGCTCGAATTACGCGCTACGCCAGGAAGTCCTCGACCAGCGCGATGCGCTTGGCGCAGGGCCGACCGCCGTCTCCTGCTGCGGCGCCAACCCCGGCATGGTCTCCTGGTTCGTCAAACAGGCCCTGCTCAATGTCGCCAATGATGTCGGCCTCAAGGGGGCCGATCCGAAGACGCGTGAGGATTGGGCACAGCTCGCGAAAGACCTTGGCATCAAGGGCATTCATATCGCCGAGCGCGACACGCAGCGCGCCAAGACGCCAAAGCCGATGAATATCTTCGTCAACACCTGGTCGGTCGAAGGCTTCGTCTCGGAAGGCTTGCAGCCGGCCGAACTCGGCTGGGGCACGCATGAAAAACATCTGCCGCCCGAAGGCCGGCGTCATGAATATGGCCCGGATTGCGCCATCTATCTGCTGCGCCCGGGCGCAGGTACGCGCGTACGCTCCTGGACGCCGACGCCGGGGCCGCAGCACGGCTTCCTCGTCACGCATAATGAATCGATCTCGATTGCCGATTATCTGACAGTGCGCGAGGGCGATCAGGTGGTTTACCGGCCGACGGTTCATTACGCCTATCGGCCCGCCGACGACGCCGTTCTATCGCTCGATGAAATGGCTGGCGCGCAATGGAAGCAGCAGCCGGATTGGCACATCCTTGACGAGAACGAAATCGTCGACGGTATCGACGAACTTGGCGTGCTGCTCTATGGCCATGCCAAGAACGCCTATTGGTACGGCTCGCAGCTTTCGATCGAGGAAACGCGCCGCATCGCGCCGTATCAGAACGCGACCGGCTTGCAGGTCAGCTCCGCCGTCCTCGCCGGCATGGTCTGGGCGCTCGAAAATCCGAAGGCCGGCATCGTCGAGGCCGACGAGGTGGATTTCCGCCGCTGCCTTGAAGTGCAATCGCCCTATCTGCAGCCAGTCATCGGCACTTACACTGATTGGACGCCGCTCACCGACCGCGCCCGGTACTTCGCTGAAGACCTCGACAAGAACGATGCCTGGCAATTCTCCAATGTGATCGTGCGCTGAAGGACGGTCCTGAAATCGGATAGTTGCAGCGTATCGATGGAATCCTGGGAATTCTGGCTGGCCGTCGCGATCATTTTCGTAGGCGCCGGCATTGTGAAGGGCGTCGTCGGCATGGGGCTGCCGACCATCGCCATGGGTCTACTCGCATTGAAGATGCCGCCGCTTGAGGCGGCGACGCTTTTGCTCATCCCCTCCTTCGTCACCAATGCCTGGCAATTGGCGACCGGACCGTCGCTGAGCAATCTCTGGCGACGCATGTGGCCGATGCTGACGGCCATCGTTATCGTCACGCTGGCAAGCGCCGGACTGATCGTCGGCGGCCACGCGCATATCGCCCAGGCAGCGCTCGGCCTCTCGCTCGCGATTTATGCGACGCTCGGCCTGCTCAAAATCCATTTCAAAGTGCCACCGGCGCATGAACCCTGGATCGGTGCGTTCATGGGCGCCGCCACCGGCGTCGTCACCGGCGCGACAGGCATCAATGTCATCCCCGCAGTGCCCTATTTGCAATCGCTCGACCTCGAACGCGACGATCTCATTCAGGCACTTGGGTTGTCGTTCACGGTTTCGACGATGGCGATGGCCGCGGGTCTGTTACACCGTGGCGTGTTTACGCACTCACCGTGGCTGCTGGGCGCATCGTTATTTGCGCTCGTCGCCGGTTTCATCGGCATGTTCATTGGCCAGTATCTGCGCGAACGGATGAGCCTCGAAACCTTCCGCCGTGTCTTTCAGATTGGTTTGCTCGTGCTCGGCACATATCTCGCGATCGAAGGCTTCGCGCATATGTAGCGCGAGAACACGCGATAAACGTAGCGCCTATTCCGCCGCGAGCTTCATCGGCTGGAGGCTGACATCCGAGCGAAAGCGCGCCAGCAGCTCCGCCTCCTCGGCCTTCGCCAGTTCGACGGCGCGGAACTTGACGTGCCCGAAGCCGCGGATTTTTTCCGGCAATGCCGCAAGCGCGACGGCGCAATCGTAATTTTCGGACGTGAGTTTCGCGACGATCTCGTCCAGCGTTGCCTCATAAGCGGCGCGCAAGTGCCGCTCCATCCGCCGCTCGCTCGACAAGCCGAAAAGATCGAGCGGTGTGCCGCGCAAAACTTTGAGCGGCGCCAGTATCTTGAAGAGCCGCATCATCCACGGCCCGAACGTCCACTTCGGCATCGGGCCGCGCTTGCGCGCGAAGATCGGCGGTGCGAGATGGAATTTGATCTTGATATCGCCGTCGAAAGCCGCCGCGATATTGTCGTGGAACGTGCCATCGCTATAGAGCCGCGCGACCTCAAATTCGTCCTTCACCGACATCAGCTTGAAGAGGCTCTTTGCCACCGCCGTCGCGAGGCGCGTCTCGCCCGACGCGACGCGCTTCTCGGCATCAATGATGCGCTTCACCCTCGCGGCATAAACGTCGGCGTAGGCGCGATTCTGATAGGCGGTGAGGAAGTCTTGGCGGCGGCTGAAAAGTTCGTCGAACGAGTCCGACATCGCGCGCGACGAAGTGGGGGCGATCTTTGGCGCCAGCAAGGTTGCGACGCGCGCCGGTTCGGCGGCCTCGCGCCGGCCCCAGAGGAAAGCCCGCTTGTTCATCTCGACGGATTCGCCGACGATTTCGATGGCGCGCATGAGCGCGTCTTCTGACAAAGGCAAAAGCCCCTTCTGCCATGCGAAACCAACGAGGAAGATGTTGGCCGCGACCGACGTTCCGACGAGCGCGATCGCGCGGCTCGTCGCATCGCAGAAAGAAGCGTGGCCGCCGGAGGCTTTCTCGATTGCCTGCCGGATCGTGCCCACGGGCAGCGTGAAATCGGGATTGCGGGTGAAATCGCCCGGATAGGTTTCGGCGTTGTTGATGACGACGCCGGTTTCGCCCAGCCTGACGGTCGCGAGGACCTTGGCACTGCCGGAGACGACAAGATCGCAGCCGATGACAAGATCGGCGCCGCCGGTGCCGACGCTGATGGCGTGGATCTGATCCGGCTTCGCGGCGATCTTGATGTGGCTGTGAACCGCGCCGCCCTTTTGTGCGAGGCCCGCCATATCGGTCGAGCCGCAAGATTTGCCCTCAAGATGCGCCGCCATCGCCAGAAAGGCGCCAATCGTGACGACGCCTGTCCCGCCGACACCGGCGATCAAAATAGCGAATGGCCGATCACCGATCTGCGGAATGTCCGGCTGCGGCAGGGGCGGAAAATCATTGGCCTCGGGCTTCGTACCCGGCACCTTCGGCTTGGCGCCCTCGACGGTCACCATCGCCGGGCAGAAGCCGTTGAGGCACGAAAAGTCCTTGTTGCAGCTCGACTGATCGATCACGCGCTTGCGGCCGAATTCCGTCTCGAGCGGCTGCACCGACACGCAATTCGAGGTGACGCCGCAATCGCCGCAGCCTTCGCAAACGATATCGTTGATGAAGACGCGTTTGTCGGGCTCGGGAAATTCCTTGCGCTTGCGGCGCCGGCGTTTTTCCGCGGCGCAAGTCTGATCGTAAATAAGGATTGTCGTGCCGGGCACTTCGGCGAGCTCGCGCTGGACGGGTTCGAGATCTTCGCGCGGATAGACTTCGACGTCTTGCGGCCAATCGGCAATATCGCGATATTTCGTTGGCGCGTCGGTGATGACGGCGATTTTCTTGGCACCCTCCGCCGCGACCTGGCGCACGAGCTTCGGCACCGTCAGATCGCCTTCCAGCGCCTGACCACCGGTCATCGCCACGGCATCGTTAAAGAGAATTTTGAAGGTGATGTTGGTCCGCGCGGCGACAGCCCAGCGGATCGCCAGCACGCCGGAATGATTGTACGTCCCGTCGCCAAGATTCTGGATAATATGCGAGCGCGTCGAGAACAACGCCTCGCCGACCCAGTTCGCGCCCTCGCCACCCATATGGGTATAGCCTTCGGTCGCGCGGTCCATGTTCTGAACCATGTAATGGCAGCCGATGCCGGCATAGGCGCGCATGCCCTCGGGCACTTTCGTCGAGACGTTATGCGGGCAGCCGGAGCAGAAATAGGGCGTCCGCGTCGCCGCGTCTTTCAGTGTCGTGATTCCGAACTGCAGATTCGCGAGATGGGCGACACGGCTTTCGAGCTCGGCGTCGGGATGATAGTCGAGCAGCCGCCGTCCGATGGCGATGGCAATATCGTTGACATCGAGCGCGCCAGCGACAGGGAACAGCTGACGCCCTTTCTCATCCTTCTTGCCGACGCAGACCGGCTGATGCGCGCTCCCATAAAGCTCGTCGCGCAACTGGTTCTCGATGAGCGAGCGCTTCTCCTCGACGACGATGATCTTGTCGAGACCCTGCGCGAACGTCCGCAGGCCCTGCGGCTCCAGCGGCCAGGGGCAGCCGACCTTGTAAAGCCGCAGGCCAAGCGCATTGGCGCGCACTTCGTCGATGCCCAATTCATCGAGCGCCTGACGCACATCGAGATAGGATTTACCCGACGCGACAATACCGAGCTTCGCCTGCGGACCACCAGAGGTGATGATCCGATTCAGTTTGTTGGCGCGCAGCCACGCCAGCACGGCGGGAAACTTTTCGTTTTGCAGGCGCCGTTCCTGCGCAAGCACGGGATCGTGCGGGCGGATGTTGAGACCGCCCGCCGGAAGAATGAAATCTGTCGGCACGACGGGCCGCACGCGGTCGAGAGAGGCATCGACTGAGGCCGTCGATTCGACCGTGTCCTTCAGGCATTTGATGCCGACCCAGCAGCCGGAATAGCGGCTCAGCGCATAGCCGTAGAGGCCGTAATCGATCAACTCCTGCACGCCGGCCGGCGCCAGGATTGGCATCATCATCGCGACGAAGGTGAATTCGGACTGATGTGCCGTGCTCGAGGATTCGGCCGTATGGTCGTCGCCCATCAGGGCAAGGACGCCGCCGTTGCGCGAGGTGCCGGCGAGGTTGACGTGGCGGAAGACATCGCCGGAGCGATCTACGCCCGGCCCCTTGCCATACCACAGGCCGAAAACGCCATCGAACCGGCCTTCGCCGCGCATTTCGGCCTGCTGCGCGCCCCAGATCGCGGTCGCGGCAAGGTCTTCATTGAGGCCAGGTTCGAAAATGATATCGCACGCCGTCAGCGCTTTTTTGGCGCGCAGGAAATTGAGGTCGAGACCACCGAGCGGCGAACCGCGGTAGCCGGAGATGAAGCCGGCAGTGTTCAGTCCGTCCCGGCGGTCGATCGCCGCCTGCATCAGCAAAAGGCGGACAATAGCCTGCGGCCCCGAGACGAAGACACGGTTTTGGGCAAGGTCGTATTTGTCGGCGAGCGACAGCAGCGCGGCCGTGCCCTGGGTTCTTTCGACGTCCGCCATTTTGCCTTTGCCCCCAAGCAGGAAGATCCCGCCTGGCCCCATTGGGAGTAAACGGTATAAAGCAGCCGGTTGAATCGGCCAACCCTTTAGGCGGCTGCGCCGCGCCGTCTCCCCTGCGTTTAAGTAAATGATTGTAACCGTGTTTTGCGGGATGGACCGCCCCGCTGGGGCGACGAAGTGATCGCCCCTGCCTCGCTTTGGCCAGAGTTTGCCGGGCAATTGTTGCCCCGACGATTCTGCCATCCGGCCTTAGGCCTTTGATCGGGAAAGATGCGCGCCTCAAGAAGGCTTAAATTTGGCGTTGCGGCCCTTCTGCTCGGCGCGGCGGCTCCAGCGAGCGCGCATCCCCATGTTTGGGTAACGGCGCACGAGGATGTGATCTTCCAGCCGGACGGCAAGATCGCGGCGATCCGTAATTCCTGGGTGTTTGACGACATGTATTCGGCCTTCGCCGTCCAGGGCCTCGCCAAGGACGGCCAATTGGCGACCAAGGAGCAGCTCGCGCCGCTCGCCAAGACCAATGTCGAATCACTGGCCGAGTTCGGCTATTTCACCTTCGCGAAGAACGCCGGCGCGAAAATCGATTTCGGGCCGCCGAAAGATTATTCGCTCGAAGAACGGCCGGACAAGCTTGTGGAGCTGAGCTTCACCGTACCGCTGAAAGACCCGCTCATTCCCGGTCGGGCGTTCATTTTCTCGGTCTACGACCCGACGTTTTTTGTCGATTTCAGTCTGGCAAAAACAAATCCCGTCAGTCTCCTCAGTGCGCCCAAGGGCTGCTCCATCGGCGTCCTTGGCGCCAATCCGCTGGACGTCCAGGACGCCAAACAATTGTCGGAAGCCTTTTATCAAAATCTCTCGCCCGGCGCGAACTTCGGCATGAAATTGGCCGACCGCGTCATCGTTGCCTGCCCGTGAAAGGCGTTGAGGCTCAAGACACGCTGATGAATCGAGTTCTTACCACCAGCATACTTACATTCGTCTCGCTTTTGCTGTTGGCGACCGCGGCGGCCGCGCAAGGCTTTCATCATCCGTTCGCCGTCGGCGCCGACGAAGGTGCAGTCGGCAATGCGTCTGGCGTGACGGCCTGGATCATCGAGCAGGAGAGCCGATTTTCGCTTGCGCTTGTGGGCGCCATGCACGCCGTCAGGCAAAGTCCCTATGGCTTTTTTGGTCTTGCGGGCTTGAGCTTTCTCTACGGTGTCTTCCACGCCGCCGGCCCTGGACACGGCAAAGCGGTCATCACCTCCTACATGATTTCCAATGAACGTGCGCTGCGGCGCGGTATCATCATCGCCTTCCTTGCTGCGATCTTTCAGGCGATCGTCGCCATCGCACTCGTGGGCCTGGCTGCGCTTGTCTTCAATGCAACGGCCGCGCGGATGAACGCGGCCGCTCAATATCTCGAATATGCCGCTTACGCCGGTATCATCGTTCTCGGCCTTGTGCTGCTTTTCACCAAGACGACGGCGCTGGTGGCCAGCATTCGCCATGCCTGGGCCGGACGCGCACTGCCGGTTTTTGCTGGTGCGCCGCAAAAGCTCGTTTATGCGCAAGCAGGCGGCAGCGGCAATTTCCTTGCGGATGACGGAAGCAGCCACGTCCACGGCCCGGACTGCGGCCATTTCCATGCGCCGGATCCGGCCCAGCTCGGCGCGGGCTTCTCCTGGAAATCCGCTGCTGTCACGATCGTAACAGCGGGCGCACGGCCTTGCTCTGGCGCCATATTGATCCTCGTCTTTTCAATCGCGCAGGGCCTGTTCGGCGCCGGAATTTTCGCGACCTTTGCCATGGCGCTCGGCACCGCCATCACCACCGGGGCGCTCGCCAGCTTCGCGGTCTTCGCCAAGAAAACCGCGGTCCGCTTCTCGGGTCGCGGTTCGTCCCGCGCAGAAATCATCGGCCGGTTGATCGAAGTCGGCGCGGCGCTGTGCGTGCTTGTCTTCGGTACCTTGCTGTTGATGGCGAGTCTTTCGGGTATGACCGTAGCCTGAGCGCAGCAGGTCTCCTCCCTTAAGGTCTTTTCCCCTTAAATTTCCGCGCCGAAGGGCGTAGGTTAAAGTCTGAGGGGAAAACGGATGGTCCCTTGGCAGGGGCGCCTTTTGCGGCGCGAAGACAGACTGGTGAATGTGATCTGCCGGTCGGCACTCTTGTTGGCCGCCGTGCTCTTGCTTTGCCTTTCGAGCGGCGCAAGCCCGGCCAAAGCGCAGTTCAGCCCCTTCAACTGGTTTCAACAGGTCTTCCGCCCACAGCGCAGCTATGATTACGCGCCGCCGCGACCGCATGAGCATCACGCCTATCGGCCGCGCACCGTCGCCAAGGTTGTGAAGCCCCCGGCGGTGCCGCCGACGTTCTTCGTCGCCGTCGCCGGCGATTCGCTCGGTCAGCTTCTCGGCCAAGGACTCACGACAGCACTGAGCGACAGACCCGAGGTCGAAGTTCTGCGCGACGCCAAGGAAGATTCCGGCCTCGTCCGCGATGATTATTACGATTGGCCGAAGGCGGCACACGATCTCGTTGCCAACGGACAGAAGATCAACGTGGCCGTGATGATGATCGGCAGCAACGATCACCAGACGCTGCACGATTCAACCGGCAGCTACGATCCCGGCACGCCGCAATATCAGCAAATCTATTCGGCGCGGATCGAGGCCGTCGCGAAAATCTTCCACGACGCGAAGATACCCCTGCTCTGGGTCGGTCTGCCGGTCATGAAGACCGATCGCTTTTCCACGGAAATGGCGGCGCTCAACGACATGTATCGCCAATATGCGAGCCGCAATGGCGCGACCTATATCGACACCTGGGAAGATTTCGTCGACGACGACGGACAGTTCAGTTCCTACGGTCCCGACGTCGATGGCCAGGTGGTGCGGCTGCGCGCGCTCGACGGTGTTCATTTCACCAAAGCCGGCGCGTTGAAGCTCGCGAGTTTCGTCGAGCCGCAAATTCGCGACATCCTCAATGTCAGCGCACCGCAGGACGATGCGGCGCTTGCCAAAATCGAGACGACCGCTCCGGCTGGCACCAATTCGCCTGCGGCAGGTGCGGCAGTCACGCCGGTGAAGCCTCCCATTGGTCCCGTTCTGCCTTTAACGGGGCCAGTGCTCGCCCCGGGCGGCCAGCTTGCGACGCTGGGGCCGGCAGCGCCCAAGACAGATACGGCCAGCCTCGTCGAGCAAACATTCGCCAATGGCAAAACGGCGCCGACGACACCCGGCCGTGCCGACGATTTCGCGTGGCCACGAAAAGAGCTTGCGTCCGCGCCGCCGCCGCAACCGGCCCCCGCGCCGGTTGAAGGACCGCCAGCTCCGCCGAAGCCGCCTGTCGCCGCAGCCAAGACCGCACCGGCAAAACCCGCGGCGGCGGCGAGCAAGGTGCCTTAAGTCTAACGCGGAACAAATCGCACATCCTTTGGCCTGCCAGCATGGCTCTATCCGTGCGCGGCGTTTTTTTTTGTCGGGGGTGCGTTATGCTGAAATTCCGTACGATAGCCCTTTCCATTTCAATATTGTCTTTTGGTGCTGGCACTGCGCTGGCGCAGGATCTGCCTTTCCCGTTCAATCTATTTTCCGGCGCCAGTTCGCAAGCGACACGGGCGCAGCCGGCGAGCCTACCAACCGATGTCGCGGTCAATGCGCCGCCGACCAAGACGCTAGTCGATTATCCGACCAGCGCAGCGGCGGGCTCGATCACCGTCGATACGAAGTCCAAGTTCCTCTACCTCTCGCTCGGCGACGGCAAAGCGCTGCGTTACGGCGTTGGCGTTGGCCGTGACGGCTTTGGCTGGACCGGTCATGTCCACGTCGCCCGGCGCGCCGAATGGCCGGATTGGACGCCGCCCGATGCAATGCTGGAGCGCCGTCCCGATCTGCCGCGCTACATGCCCGGCGGCATCGGCAATCCGCTCGGCGCCCGCGCGCTCTACCTCTACAATGCGAAGGGCGACACCGGCTTTCGCATTCACGGGACCAATGAGCCAGATACGATCGGCCAGGCGGTCTCCTCGGGCTGCATCCGCATGTTGAATGTGGACGTCGAAGACCTCTACACCCGCGTCAAGGTCGGCACGCAGGTCAATGTGATCTGATCCTCGTCTCCTGCTCGTGGAGGATTTGCAGGCAGGGCCTAAAATGCTTTATCCCGATGACAATCGGCACCGGCCGGCAATGATTTGCCGGCCGCAGCGTTTCGGGACGGGCGGCAATGGCGGACAAGTTGGGCGACGACGAGCGCGCGGCGCTGCGCGCGGATCTCGAACGTCTGCGCCAGGAACATCGCGACCTTGACTCTGCGATCGAGGCGCTCGCCCACATCTCGACCTCCGATCAATTGCAAATCCAGCGGCTGAAGAAGCGCAAGCTTATCTTGCGCGACAAGATCGACCGGATCGAGGACGTCCTCACCCCCGATATTATCGCCTGATCTCCAAGGCCTCGTAAGCCCAGGGCAAGGCGGCGCGTGTAGAGCGCATAGATCACAATTTAGAGCGGGATTTACGCGAAAAACCGATATCCACTTTTTCGCATCCCCCTCTGCTACGCTCAAGAACTGCGCCCGGCGGCGGCCGGATGCACCGAGGCCGCCGATGGACCATTCCAATCCCGCCACGCCGCAAACCCCGGAATTCTCCGAATCCGCGCTCCTCCAAAGCGCGATCGAATTCCACAGCGGCAAACAATATGGCATTGCGCGTCAGCTTTATCTGCAAATCCTGGAGCAGAATCCCGATCACGAACTTGCCTGGCACAATCTCGGCCTCGTCGAGCACATGACCGGACGGCACGCGCAAGCGGCGGAATACATCGGCAAAGCCGTTGCCCTCAAACCGGATTATGCCCGCGCCTACGCCAACCTCGCCGCGGTTTTACGCGAAACGCGGCAACTCGAAGCGGCGCGCGAAACGGCGGAGCGCGCCATACGGCTGGAGCCCGGCTTCGCCCCGGCCTATAACAATCTCGGCGGCATTCTGGAAGACCTGGGTGAGATGGAGGCGGCGCTCGCCGCCTATTTGGAAGCTTGCCAGCTCGATCCGTTTTTCATCGAAGCGCATACCAGCGCCGCCGAAATCCTCCGTAAGCTCGGCCGTCGCGAAGAGGGGCTGAGACTCTGCGCTGCTGTATCGGCGAAACGGCCGGACGCGGCAGGTCCGCATTTCGCGGCCGGCAACATCCTGCGCGACCTGCTTCGCCTGGATGAAGCGTGTGCGGAGTTCGATCAGGCCATTTCGCTCGATCCCGATTTCGTCGGAGCCTATTGCAACCTCGGCAATCTGTTGCAGCATCGCAATGATTTTGTCGGCGCTGTGGCCAATTATGAAAAGGCGCTCGCGATCAAGCCGGATTTTGCAGAGATTCATTGCAATCTGGGGATGGCTTATGAATCGCTGCGACGCATCGATGAGGCGCTGAATTCTTATGACCGCGCCGTCGCGCTTGACCCGTCTTTTGTCGGCGTTCGTTTGCAGCGTCTGCACATGCGTCGTGCCATTTGTGACTGGGACGGCGACGACGCCGAAGAACCTGCGGCACTGGCGGCGGCGGCCGCGAGCGACGGCCTCGTTCCGCCCTTCGGCACGCTCGCCATGAACTCCGGTCATGCGTTGCAATTGAACCTGGCGCGCCGCTGGGCGCGCGCTTTTCGCGCCAAGCCAAGTTTCGATCATCGCCGCCAGATGCCCGATCGCAATCGAAAATTGCGGATCGGCTATCTCTCCGGCGATTTCTTCCGTCATGCGACGGCGATTCTCATGGCCGGACTTTTCGAACAGCACGACCGCGCGCGCTTCGAGATCATTGCCTATTCGCACGGCGGCGATGACGGCAGCGAGCTGCGCCATCGACTGCTCAAGGCTTTCGACCGTTTCGTCGATATTACCGCACTCGACGACCCCGCGGCGGCGGCACGCATCTTTGCCGACGAAGTCGATATTCTCGTCGATCTTAAAGGCTATACGCAATTTTCACGCAGCGAGATTGTCGCGCATCGGCCGGCGCCGATCCAGGTGAATTTCATCGGCTATCCAGGCACGATGGGTGCCGACTTCATCGACTACGTGATTGCCGATCCAATCGTTTTGCCGATGGATCAGCAGTCTTATTACGACGAGAAGATCGTCCTCCTGCCGGACACCTACCAGCCGAACGATAGACAACGTACAATCGATGCGCGCACGCCCACGCGCGCCGAAGCCGGCCTGCCCGATGAAGGTTTCGTTTTTTGCAGCTTCAACAACAGCTACAAGATCACGCCGAAATTCTTTGGCATCTGGATGCGGCTTCTCGCTGCCGTTCCCGACAGCGTTCTATGGCTCCTTGACGCGAACGCGCGTGTGCAGGCCAATCTTCGCAGAGAGGCAGAGGCGCGCGGCATCAGCGGAGATCGGCTTATATTCGCGCCGCGATTCAGCCTTGCTGCGCATCTCGCACGGCATCGTCTTGGCGATCTCTTTCTTGATACCCTGCCCTACAATGCGCATACGACAACGAGCGATGCGCTCTGGGCCGGATTGCCGGTGCTCACAATGCAGGGCGACACGTTCGCTGGGCGCGTGGCTTCGAGCCTTCTCCATGCTGTCGGCTTGCCCGAACTCGTCACCCATTCGCTCGAAGATTATGAAGCCCTGGCGCTGAAGCTCGCGCGCGCACCCGAACTGCTCGCCGATCTACGTCGCCGCCTCTACGCCAGCCGCCTGACAGCACCCGCCTTCGATACGGCGCGCTTTGCCCGTCATCTCGAAGCGGCCTATTCGCAGATGTGGGAGACGTGGGCGGATGGCAAGGCCGTGCAACCCTTCGCCGTGGCTCCGCTCGAAAAGTCGAAGCCGCAATCCGAGGCACGGGCTCCGCAGATCGCGCGCCAGCCCTATGCGACATGCCCGCTCTGCGGCAGCGGCGCGCACAAAGTCCTTCTCACAGCTGATTGCGGCAAAGACCCCGCCTATCGCCGCGAGTTGATTCCGCAAGTTCAGTGGCATGTTTGCGAAGATTGCGACCATGTGTTCGCCGCCGGCTATTTTGCCGCCGGCACATTTGCGCCGTCTGCCTTTGGCTACGACATGGAAGCGGGCCGCCGCGCCGTTGCGCCACTCGTTGCGGCCGTCGCACGCCACATCGGCGCGCGCAATTGCGATGGCGCCTGGCTCGATGCTGGCTTTGGCAGCGGCGCCATGCTGCTCACCGCAGCGGAATTCGGCTTCGAAACTGTCGGGCTTGAAAGCAGTCCGTCGCATGTGGCTGCCCTCCACCAGCTCGGCCTTGAGGGACATGTCGGCACGATCGAACATTTCGACGCGCCGGGCCGCTTCGCAATCGTCAGCCTTGACGATCAATTGCCGCGGCTTGCCGATCCGGCGGCGGCGCTCACCGCGGCGCATCGGCTTCTGCAAACAGATGGGCTTTTGAGGCTCAGCTTGCCGAATATGGACGCGATGCCGTTCAACCTGCTGCACGCGCAAGGCGCCAATCCTTATTGGAGCGAGATCGCGCGCACTCACATGTTCGGCCGCGAACGGCTCTATGCGCTTTTGCGCGAGCAGGGATTTCAACCGCTCGAATATCAGGTCAGCCCGCGGCTGCGCATCGGCATGGACGTGATCGCCCGCCGCGTCGACTGATCAGCCTTCGGAGTCGCCATCCGGCTGCGTACGCAAGCGCGAGGCGTGCAACTCGCCGCGCTCTTCGAGCACCGGATAGGCGGCGCCAGCGACGAGGGAGTCGTTGACGCTCTTCAACGCGCGCAACAAATCCAGATGCAAGGCGTTGGCCTCGATCGTATCCGGCCGCGATTCACGCAGGCGGCGGAAATAGGCTGCGGTCGCCTTCGACTCGATGTCGCGGAAGAAGCCTTTTTCATCCGCCAGGGTTCGCGCCGCTCGCACATCTTGTGTCATGAACACGGTTGCGGCGAGGCGCAGATCGGCGGTGAGATGTTCAAGCATGAGCCGTGCGTCGGCACGACCTTGGTCAGCCAGAACAAGCCCGCGCTTCAATTGCCGCGTCAGCGTCGCGAGCGCGCTACGGTCGATGGTGTCGCCGGCCTGCTCCAAATAACTCGTGAAGGTCAGAATGGCCGCGACCCGCTTGTCGTCGTCGTCCGTCAGCGACTCGGGATCGAGGCCGACGAGATAGGAACGGATCGCGGTGTTGAGCCGGTCGAGAATGTCATCGATCCGCCGCGTCTCGACGATTCGCTGCTTGTCGGTCTGCTCTGCCAGCAGACGGCCGAGGCCTTGCAGCATTTCGTCCAGCACATCGACCATGCGCAACGCCTCGCGCGTCGCATTGCCGATCGCGACCGCGGGTGCCTCGACCGCCGATGGATCGAGATAGAGCGGGCGCGAGGGATCCGTTGCCTCGATCCGCTGCGGCATGAGGCGGCGCAGCGCTTTGGCGAAGAGCGGCAACAGCGGCATGAAGATGAGCGCCGTCGCGATGTTGAAGAACATATGAAAATTGGCGACATCGCGCGCGAGGCTCGGATCGAGCCGCACGAGATTGGGGCCGATCCAATCGATCAACGGCAGAGCGATCGCAGCACCGACGACTCGATTGAGCAGATTGCCGACCGCAACCTGCGCACCCGTGCGATCGACGCCCCGTGGCGCTTCCAGCACGGGATTGAGGGCCGAGCCGATATTGGCGCCGAGCACGAGCGCGATGCCCATGTCGAGCGAGATGGCGCCATTGGTGACGAAAGACATGACGAGCAGGACGATAGCCACGCTCGAATGTGCCGCCCAGGTCGCCAGCGCACCAAAGAGCAAAGCGATGATGGGCTGTGTCGCAATCGCACCGAGCAACATCCGCAGGCTTGGCGTATCCTCGTAAGGTGTCGCGATCTGCAACAATTGGCTCAGCGACATCAGCAACAAACCGAGACCGATGATGGCGCGGCCAATGTCACGCGTGCGCGCTTGACCGCCACTGCGGCGAAACATCATGACGCCAACAAGGATGAAGAGCGGCGCGGCGAGCGCAATATCGAACGAGAGAACCTGAACGATCAGCGTCGTGCCGACATTGGCGCCGAGCATCACGGCCAGCGCCGGCACGAGATCGACGAGGCCCGCGGCGGCAAAACCC
The DNA here is from genome assembly GCF_037200945.1 of Methylovirgula sp. Taxonomy (NCBI): domain Bacteria; kingdom Pseudomonadati; phylum Pseudomonadota; class Alphaproteobacteria; order Hyphomicrobiales; family Beijerinckiaceae; genus Methylovirgula; species Methylovirgula sp. Next base: position 1,734,542 of record NZ_JBBCGP010000001.1, on the reverse strand, counting down.
GCCACCATCAGGCCCGTCGCCGTGCTGCTTTGAAGAACCGCGGTGACACCAAGCCCCGCCAGAAAAGCCTTCGCCCTATTGCCAAACGCCTTTGCAAGGACACGACGCAGGTCAGCACCGAAGGCACGCTGAATGCCGCTCTGAATCATATGCATCGCCCAGAGCAGAAGCGCGACAGCACCGGCGAGATCGAGCAGAGACAGCGTGGCGTCCAACTTTGTTCCTTTCAGCCGCGCGCCAAGTGCGACGCAGCGTTCGCAGAAAGTGGTATAAAACGCTCAAATATCAAGCTTCGATTCAGAGCGGGATTCGAAAAAGTGGAAGTCGGTTTTTCGCGCAAATCCCGCTCTTTTTTTGAAATCGATCACGTTCATGATTTTGGATCATCGACGGATCGGTCAGCCATTCGACCAAGCCGGAGTTCGATCGATCCAAAATCATCGTGATCTATAACGCCTTGCAGCCCTGCTGATCGAGCGCGGCGAAAGCCTCGTCCGGGAGTTCGAGCGTCGCGGCGGCGACATTCTCGACAAGATGCTCGGGATTGGCCGTGCCGGGAATCGGCAACATGATCTTTGAGCGTTTCAACACCCACGCCAGCGCGACCTGGCTTGGCGTCGCCTTGAGCGTCCTCGCCGTCTGCATCAAAGCCGAGCCCGGATGCGCCAGCGCACCGGCGGCGAGCGGGGCCCATGGGATGAAGCCGATATTGTGCTGCTCGCAATAAATCAGCACGTCCTCGCTTGAGCGGTTGACGAGATTGAAACGGTTCTGCACCGTCGCGACGGGAAAATGTTTGTGCGCCGCCTCGATGTCATCGATGCCGACATCGCAAAGGCCGACATGCCGGATCAGGCCTTCCTTACGCATCGCAGCGATGGCCGAATATTGTTCGTCGCGCGGCACCGACGGATCGATCCGGTGCAATTGCCAGAGATCGATCCGCGCAACGCCAAGCCGGCGCAGGCTCATCATCACGCATTGGCGCAGATATTCCGGCCGTCCCAATGGCCGCCACGTCTCTGGGCCCGGGCGAGCGAGGCCACCTTTCGTCGCGATCATCATGTCCTTGTAAGGATGCAGGACCTCGCGGATGAGATCCTCGCTGACGAACGGGCCATAGGCATCCGCTGTGTCGATGAAATTGATACCGAGGTCAGGCAGAAGACGCAAAGTCTCGCGCGCGGCGGCGGGGTTTGCCGGGTCGCCCCAAATGCTTTTGCCGGTCAGCCGCATAGCGCCAAAGCCGAAGCGATTGATTGTGAAATCGCCGCCAATTTCAAATTGGCCTGCGCTGGCAGCGGAAAGCTCTGCTGACATGGCTGTTTCCATGTGTTGCGCGGTACGCGCCGCCGTGACCGCAGCAATTTCTAGCCCGGCTTCGGGCTTCAAAACCAGATGCACAGCAACCTCCGCCATGTCTTGCTTGATGTCTTCGCGACGTCTTGCATTCGTCACGCCATAGGCGCAGCTTCTTTTTGCGGCGATGTGACGGTGCGAGAGCGCCAGGAACGGGGAAGCTCGATCATGGCCGAGAATGCCAGCAAGACAATTGTCTTCATCCACGGCGCCTGGATGATTCCCGCCTGCTGGGACAATTTCCGCAGATCATTTCAGGCGGCTGGTTACACGACCTACGCGCCGGCATGGCCTTATCTCGACGGCGCGTCATCGGACGAATTACGCCGCGATCCTCCGCCCGGCCTGGGTGCGCTAGGCATCACCGAGATCGTCGATCACTACCAGACGTTCATCAAAGCTATGCCGGAGAAGCCGCTGATCATCGGTCATTCCTTCGGCGGTCTTTTCACCCAACTTCTGCTTGATCGCGGCTTGGGCTGGGCGGGCGTTGCAATCGATCCGGCGCCGATTGCGGGTGTGGTTCCGGGCGCTGTCTCGCTTGCCGCCGCGTCGCCGGTGCTTTTGCGCTGGCAAGGATGGGAGCAGCCGTTCCAACTGTCGCGTGAAGCTTTTGCCCGGTCGTTCGCCAACGCGGCGCCGCCGGATATTCAGAACGAAGCTTACGATCGGCTCGTCGTTCCCGCGCCGGGGCGCATTTTTTACGAAGACGCGTTCTGGATCGGCACGCATGTCCATCCCAAGCGCCGCACGCAGCCGCTGCTCATTACGGCCGCCGAAAAAGATCGCACGGTGACACCGTTCACCGCGATGGGCGCCTTCAACTTGCAGAAAAAGTCGTCGGCCGAAACCGACTTCAAATATTTCCCCGGGCATTCGCATTTTCTGATCGGCGAGCCCGGCTGGGAAGACGTCGCGAATTATATCCTGCGCTGGGTCGCCCGTCTCTGAGCAAACTATTGGCAGTTAAGCGACTGCGCCGCTTGCGCCGCAGCGGCCCTTCGTCTAGGACGCTGCCTTTCTTTTCGGCCGGCTGTTCAGCCGCCTTGCAAGGTCTTCATGTCCATTCCCAAACTTGTCGCCATCGTCATGGGCAGCCAGTCCGATTGGAAGACCATGCGCCACGCCGCGGAAACGCTGGACAAACTTGATGTCAGCTATTCGGCGGAGATCGTGTCGGCGCATCGCACGCCGGACCGGCTGGTCAAATTCGCCAAGGGCGCCGAGGCGTCGGGATTCAAGGTGATCATCGCCGGGGCGGGCGGCGCGGCGCATCTGCCGGGCATGACCGCGGCCATGACCCCCCTGCCCGTTCTTGGCGTGCCGATCGAGAGCAAGGCGCTTTCGGGCCAGGATTCGCTTTATTCCATCGTCCAGATGCCGGCGGGTATTCCGGTCGGCTGCCTGGCGATCGGCGAGGCCGGCGCCGTCAACGCAGCCCTGCTTGCCGCGGCGATCCTCGCGTTGGACGACAAGGCGCTCGCCGGGCGGCTCGCGGATTGGCGCGCGGCGCAGACCGCCGCAGTCGCCAAGCATCCCGAGTAGGTTGATGGCCGCGCAACTCTCGCCGGGCGACACAATCGGAATTTTAGGCGGCGGCCAATTGGGCCGGATGCTGGCCATGGCGGCGGCTCGGCTTGGCCTGAAAACCCATATTTTCTGCCCCGACGCCGATAGCCCGGCCTTCGATGTCGCGGCGGCCAAGACCATCGCGCCGTACAAAAACGAATCGGCACTGCAGGCTTTCGCCGAAACCGTCGATGTCGTCACCTACGAATTCGAGAACGTGCCCGCCCGCACTGCGGATTTGCTTGCCGCTCTGCGGCCTGTGCGCCCCGGCCCTGCTGCCCTCGCGGTGAGCCAGGACCGGCTGACGGAGAAAGATTTTCTGACCGATCTCGGCATTGCCACCGCGCCCTATCGTGGCGTCGAGGATGCTGGCGCTTTGGCCCGCGCGGTCGGCGAGCTCGGCCGCCCGTCGATCCTGAAGACGCGCCGTTTCGGCTATGACGGCAAGGGTCAGGTGATGATCCGCGAGGGCTCCGACCTCGGCGCGGTATTTCGCGGCCTCGGCGGCACGCCATCGATCCTCGAAGGCGTTGTTCCCTTCATCAAGGAAATCTCGGTCATCGCGGCGCGTAGCCTCGACGGTGAATTTGCCGCCTATGACGTGACCGAGAATGTTCACGCCAACCATATTCTGAGCGTCAGCCGCGCCCCGGCAAAGATCGATGCGGCCTGCGCGGTGGCAGCGGTGGCAACGGCGAAAAAGATTGCCGACGCGTTGGATTATATCGGCGTTCTGGCGGTCGAGCTTTTTGTGACGAAGGAGCCGGACGATGGGCGGCTCGTGCAAAAGATTCGCGTCAACGAGACGGCGCCCCGGGTTCATAATTCCGGCCATTGGACCCTCGATGGCGCCCCCTGCTCGCAATTCGAGCAGCATATCCGCGCTATCGCCGGCTGGCCGCTCGGCGCGACTCGCCACCATGGCGCCGCGGTCGAAATGCGCAATCTGATCGGCGATGACGTCAATGCCTGGCCCGACATTCTGCGCGAACCGGGTGCCTGCCTGCACCTCTACGGCAAGGCGGAGGCCCGGCCGGGCCGCAAAATGGGTCATGTGACGCGGGTGCTGGACCGGGACGAATAGGCCGTTCCGCGCTGGACAAGAACGGCCGGCTCTGCTATCTGCAAAATCCAGATCGTGGCGCTTTTGCGCCCGTGATTCTATTCCCGAAAGTCTAGACTTTCATCCTGCCGGGGCGATGAGCCGTCGGCGCAAGACAAGGATCGCCGCGTGCAAGTTCTGGTTCGTGACAACAATGTTGACCAGGCCCTTAAGGCGCTGAAGAAGAAGATGCAGCGTGAAGGGATTTTCCGCGAAATGAAGCTTCGCGGCCATTACGAGAAGCCCTCCGAGAAGCGGGCGCGTGAAAAGGCCGAAGCGGTGCGCCGGGCGCGCAAGTTGGCGCGGAAGAAGCTGCAGCGTGAAGGCCTGTTGCCGATGAAGCCGAAGCCGGTCGTCGGCGCACGCTAAGTCTGATTGCGCACTGACAGCGCATCGTTTTTCGATATCGCAATATATTCTGCGAAGAGCCGGCGGGATTGGTCGCAATCTTGCCGGATTGCCGGGGCCTAAAGGCCCCGCGGCCTGTCTGATCGTACCGTTTCTGGCGATTCACGCGCAAAGCAAGAACGAGTTGATCCGGGACTTGAATTTCGATGAAATTGATTCGACGTCCTTTCGCGCTCATTTCGCTTTTGCTCGCGGCGGCCGGTCTCGCGGCGTGCGAGAACGGCAATTCGCTCGGTCCAGCGGGCGCGGGCGTCGCCGAGGTGACGCAGGAGACGCCGCAACAGTCTCAGGCCAATATCAGCTCGCTGTCCGACGTCATCCAGCGCAACCCCAGCAGTGCCGAAGCTTACAATACGCGCGGCGTCGCCTATGCGCGCATCGCGCAATATGATGCGGCGATCGCCGACTTCAGCCAGGCGATCAAGCTCAATCCCAACGACGCCGCCGCGCTGACCAACCGCGCGCTCGCCTATCGCCAGACCAACCACGACGATCTCGCGCTCGCCGACTTCAATCAGGCGATCATCGCCAATCCGAACCACGCCCCTGCCTATATCGGCCGCGCCAATCTCCTGCGCGTGAACGACAAGCTCGATCAGGCGCGCGCCGATCTCGACAATGCCATCCGGCTTAACCCGGAGAATGCGCAGGCCTATCATGCGCGCGGTCTGATCTTCCAGCGCCAGGGCAATTATCAGGCGGCGATCACCGATTTCGACAATGCGATCGATCGTGATCCATTCGTCGGCGCGCCTTATGAAGCGCGCGGCGAAAGCTTGCTCGCGCTTGGCAAGGCGGACAAGGCGATCGAAGACTTCAACGCCGCTCTGAACGTCAATAACAAAGACGCCAATGCCTGGGCGGGCCTCGGCCTCGCCTATGAAAAGCTCGGCAATCGCAACAAGGCGGCCGAATCCTACGATCGCGCGCTTGCGTTCGACCCCAACAACAAAGTCGCGCGCGACGGCCAATCGCGTCTGCGAGCTTAGCTCTGTAGCTGACGCGCACGCCAATGCCTTGGCGTTTCCCCAGTCCATCGGCGAAATGCACGGCTGAAATGCGCCGGATCGGAATAGCCTAATTCCAACGCAATGTCGGTGATGGCCTGCTGCTTGGCGTCAAGCTTGGCGCGCGCCTGCGCGAAGACAACACCCTCTGCCAATCGCTCGAAGGTCACGCCATGCGTCGCAAGCCGGCGCTGAAAAGTGCGCCGCGACAGCCCGAGCCGCGTGGCGACGTGATCGATCCCCGGCGATTGTTCCAGAATCCCCAGCCGGATCATGTGTTCCGCGACGCCGACAAACTCGCGATCATTCGGAATTTCATCGTAGGTTTCGCGCCAGGGCCTCAGCGACGGATTCGGCAGGTCAAGGAGATCGGCGGGAAAGACGACCGTCGTGCGCTCACCACGCATGACATCACCGCCGAAAATCTTTTCGATCTCGCCGCGTCCCTGCAAAATGCCCGGCACGAAGATCGCCTCGGGCGTCCAACGCGCCCCGGCAAAGTGGCGAAGGATATTCAGCATATAGCCGATGGCGAGGATCTCATTCCTCTGACGCCCGATCGTAACGGGCGCGGTAATTTGATAAGTCCACCGCGCCAAACCTTCTCTCACGACAAGGTCCATCTCCGTCGCCGCCTGCAAGAGACTCGCGAACTTCGCATATCCCTTCGTAATCGCGGCGCCGAGCGAGTCGAACGACAACAATAATCGACCGTAGGGACCGAGCCCTGCTATGCCGCCCGCGATCGAGAGCCGCGCAGCGAATGCATCGTCGCCGATCTCGCGCGCGGCATTCTCGACGAGCCGGAACTGGTCGCTCAGAAGAATAAGACGGTCGGGCTGGGTGACGAGTTCCAATGGCAATTCGCTGCGGTGGAACACGCGCGCCAACGATCCGCCCGCGGCTTCGATCACATCCGCGATCGGCCCAATCGTGCTGACCCGGGTAAGGGCAAGCGTCTCCATGGCGTACTCCCTACACCGGGAGACTAGGCCGGCGCCAAAGGGCAAGTCCAGCGGCTGGCACCAAATGGCAAGTTAGGCCGCTACGGCCGCGCTAGAAGGCGGATATCGGCTCGCAGAAGCCATCACAGGGAGAAAGCCATGTCCGCGCATACATTCGACGACCGCAGCATCATATGGCGGAAGCTCGAGGGCTTCGATCAAATTTCCTATTTCATCTATGATGTTGACGAGAAGAACGGCACTGCCGACTTCCTGATCAAATTCGTTCCCAACGAGAAGATCATGCTGCACCGGCACAAGGCGTCTTATCGGACCTTCGTCGTGCAGGGCGAATTACGGATTTTTCGCCTCAACGGCGAGCTGAAGGAAGTGCGCCCGGTCGGCAGCTACGTCATCAGCGGCGGGAACGGCGAGCCGCATACCGAAAGCGCCGGCGAAGAGGAGGCGATCGTCCTTTTCAGCAACCGCAATATCGAAAACGGCGAAATTTACGAATTCCTTGACGACAGCGGAAACATCGCCGTGGCGCTTGGCATCGCGGAGTTGAGGGCTTTGTTCGACGCGCAGAAAGATTGATCGCGAAGGCGCTCTAGGTGAGCGACTTCAAAATATTCTCGACCATCTTCTTGGCGTCGCCGAACAGCATCATCGTATTCGGCTTGAAGAACAATTCGTTCTCGACGCCGGCATAGCCCGAGCCCATGCCGCGCTTGATGAAGAGCACGGTCTTCGCCTTTTCGACATCGAGGATCGGCATGCCGTAAATCGGCGACGTTTTGTCGGTTTTGGCGGCAGGGTTCGTGACATCGTTGGCGCCGATCACGAAGGCAACATCCGCCTGGGCGAATTCGGCGTTGATGTCCTCAAGCTCGAACACTTCGTCGTAAGGCACGTTGGCTTCGGCGAGCAGCACGTTCATATGGCCCGGCATACGGCCGGCGACCGGATGGATCGCATATTTGACGTCGACGCCTTCTTTCTTCAGCCGATCGGCCATTTCGCGCAGTGCGTGCTGCGCCTGCGCGACAGCCATGCCATAGCCCGGCACGATGATGACCTTGCCAGCGTTCTCGAGGATGAAGGCGGCGTCTTCCGCCGAGCCCTGCTTCACGGGCCGCGTCTCGATATGCCCTGCCCCCGCAGCCGCCGTCTCGCCGCCGAAGCCGCCGAGGATGACCGAGATGAAGGAGCGGTTCATCGCCTTGCACATGATATACGAAAGGATCGCACCGGATGAGCCGACGAGCGCGCCGGTGATGATGAGCGCTAGATTTCCAAGTGTGAAACCGATGCCTGCTGCCGCCCAACCCGAATAGGAATTCAGCATCGAAACGACGACCGGCATGTCGGCGCCGCCGATCGGGACGATGATCAGAAGCCCGATCACGAAGGAGACGATGGCGACCAGCCAGAAGAGCAGCGGATTCTGGGTGATGACGAAGAGCACGACCAGCACGACGAGCAAAACCGCGAGCAGGATGTTGATCGCATGGCGCTGCGGGAGCAGGATCGGCGCGCCGGACATGCGCCCGTCGAGTTTCAGGAAGGCGATGACCGAGCCGGTGAAGGTGATGGCCCCGATGGCAACACCGATCGACATTTCGATCAGGCTTTGGGTGTGTATGTCACCCGGCGTGCCGATGCCGAAGGCTTGCGGCGCATAGAGGGCGCCCGCCGCGACGAAGACGGCAGCAAGGCCGACAAGCGCGTGGAACGAGGCGACAAGTTGCGGCATGGCCGTCATCGCGACGGTACGCGCACGCCAGGCGCCAATGCCGCCGCCGATGGCAATGCCGGCGGCGACGAAGATCCACGCCGACAGGCCCGATGGGATGCGATAGAGCAGCGTCGTGACGATGGCGATCGCCATGCCGATGATGCCGGCGAAATTGCCGCGTCGCGAGGTCGCCGGCGAAGAGAGACCGCGCAAGGCGATGATGAAAAGAACGCCCGAGGCGAGATAAAGCAGGGCGGCGAGATTGCCGGACATCGCGTCAGCCCTTCTTCTTGTACATCGACAGCATTCGCTCGGTGACGAGGAAGCCGCCGAAAATGTTCACCGAGGCGAGGATCAATGCGATGAAACCAAAGATGCGGGCGAGGATCGAGCCGTCATCGCCCGGCGTCGAGACATCGACGCCGACCGAGAGAAGCGCGCCCACGACAATCACGGAGGATATTGCGTTCGTCACCGACATCAGTGGCGTATGCAGCGCCGGCGTCACCGCCCAGACCACGAAATAGCCGACGAAGACGGCGAGAACGAAAATCGCAAAGCGAAAAACGAACGGGTCGATCGCGCCGCCGCTCGCGGTATGGGCCGCCGCGCCCGCCATGTGCGAAATCTGGTCGGCATAGGCTTGCGCCGTATCAGCGGCGTGCTGCGCACTTGCCGCCGCGGCCTGCGCCTTATCGACGAGCTGCTGGGGCGTATCACTGGCCATGTCTCAACTCCGGGGTCAGACGGGCTTCTGGAAATTCGGATGGACGAGCGCACCGTCCTTGGTGAGCAAGGTCGCCTTGACGACCTCGTCATCCCAATTGACGGCAAGTACCTTGTTCGGCTTGTCGACGAACGTATCGACAAGCGCCAGCAGGTTGCGCGCGTAGAGCGACGAGGCGGTCGCGGCGAGACGGCCGGCGACATTGAGATAGCCAAGGATAGTCACGCCATTATCGGTCGTGAACTTCTCGCCGGGCCGCGTCAAAGCGGTATTGCCGCCGCGCTCGGCCGCAAGGTCAACGATGATTGAGCCCGGCCGCATCGAAGCGATCATCGCTTCGGTGACGAGTTTCGGCGCCGGCCGGCCGGGAATGAGCGCCGTGGTGATGACGATGTCCTGCTTGGCGATATGCGAAGCCGTCAGCGCCAGCTGCTTTTCCTGATAGGCCGCCGACATTTCCTTGGCATAGCCGCCCGCCGTCTCGGCCTGTTTAAATTCCTCATCCTCGACAGCGATGAATTTCGCGCCGAGGGATTCGACCTGTTCCTTGGTCGCAGGACGTACATCGGTCGCGGTAACGATTGCGCCGAGCCGACGGGCGGTCGCAATCGCCTGGAGGCCGGCGACGCCGACACCCATGATGAAAGCCTTCGCCGCCGGCACGGTGCCCGCCGCGGTCATCATCATCGGCACGGCGCGTCCGTATTCGGCCGCCGCATCGACGACCGCACGATAGCCGGCGAGATTGGCCTGGCTCGACAACACGTCCATGACCTGCGCGCGGGTGATGCGCGGCATCAGCTCCATGGCGAACGCATCGACGCCCGTCGCCGCGATGTCCTGCAAGGCATCGATATGGCCGTAAGGATCGAGGATGGCGAGAAGCAGCGCGCCTTTTTTAGCTCCGCCGAGATGCGACGCCTCGGGGCGCCGGACGCGCAGAATGATATCGGCGTCGGCAAGGGCTGCGACGGCATCCGGCACAATGTTCGCGCCTGCCGCGGCATAATCGCGATTGGGAAAAGAGGATTTGTTGCCGGCGCCGGATTCGATCGCCACGCTCGCACCGAGAGCGATGAGCTTTTTGACAGTTTCCGGAGTCGCGGCAACCCTGGCTTCGGCAGGGTCAGTTTCGGCGGGCACGGCTATACGCATAATGTGCTTCCGATCGAACAATCAAACGTCCCGCATCCGCGGGACTTCGCGGGACGACGACCGTGCGAACCCGGAAAATCCGAACGCAGGTCGACACAAATCGCCACGGCGCCCCGCGCGCAAAGCGGCGCGGCGCCACGAGCCAGCGTGCTTTAGAGTGTTAAAAAGGCGAGGAGGATGAGGATCGCTATAACGCCGATCGCGCCATACTTAAACCCGTTGATGAACAGGCGATAAGTTTGCACATGGTGGGCGAATTCAGCTTCCGAATTCGGGTCGGCAGCAATCGGGCTGGACATGGAACCTCCCTGTTATCGACTTTTCAACTCTGTCATTCACTTCGATCGGCGCCGCCGTCAAGGGGCTTCGCGCCCGGGGGTGCCGAAAAATGACCAAAAATTGGCCCTCACGGTCCAAGGTTTGACCTTCGGCAAGGGCCAGATGACTTTATTTGCGGTAGAATGATCCTGCTTCGTCATTGCATCGCGCTTATTCCGGGAGACTTTTCATGACCCTGAACCCATCGTTGGACGGACTGCAGGAGAGGGTTGCCGTCGCCCTCAAGCGCCATACGACCTATTTTCTGGTCGAAGGCATCGTCCTGATCATCCTCGGCTTCGCGGCGATCGCCGTGCCGTTCGTCGCGACGCTCACATTCACCATCTTCTTTGGCTGGCTCCTGCTGATCAGCGGCGTGGTCGGCCTCGTCTCCACATTCTCGCTGCGCCCTGCGGCTGGCTTCTGGTGGTCGCTGCTCTCGGCGATCCTCGCCATTGCGGTCGGCTTCCTCCTCATTGCCCGGCCCGGCCAGGGCGCGGTCTCACTCACCTTGCTGCTCATCGTCTTTTTTATCATCGAGGGCTTCTCCTCGATTATCTTCGCCACCGAATATCGGCAGAACCTCTCCGGGCGCTGGGGCTGGATGGTCGCGAGCGGCGTCGTCGATCTCCTCCTCGCCGGGATGATCTTCCTGCAATTGCCGAGTTCGGCGATCTGGGCGATCGGCCTGCTGCTCGGCATCAACATGGTCTTTGGCGGTACGACATTGGTCATGCTCGCGCTCGACGCAAAGAAGGTCCTGCCGCCCACCTAATATAAGAACAAAAAAGATGGGATTCTTGAACCGCGTGCGGACGTGGCTGTCCGCGCGCCTGAGCGAGCGGCGGGCGCAATTGCGCTTATGTTTGCGTGTAACGGTCGCCGCCGTTCTGACCTTTTACATTTCGCAATTGCTCCACCTGCCCTGGGCGCTTTGGGCGGTGCTGACCGCGGTGATCATGACGCAGACGAGCGTCGGCAAATCGCTGATCGCGACAATCGATTACATGATCGGCACGCTTGGCGGTGGCGTCTATAGCGGCCTCGTCGGCATATTCGTCCCGCATAATAGCAATCTCGAAATCATGCTCACGCTGGGCCTCGCG